>JAJDNV010000375.1 GCA_022340545.1 Acidobacteriota bacterium
CAAGGGCGCGGGACGTCCCGGGGGCTCGGCGTGCACCCCGTCTGCGGGCGCTGAGCTTCGAAGCGCAGCTGCGTCCTCGTCGGGGCCCCGCCCGCCGAGCCCTGCCCGCGCCCCCGAGCTCGGGGCCGTGCCGTCACTACCCCAACCGTCCCGGCTCCCAGCGCAGGCCCAACGCCATGATCCGCTCGAGCAGCGAGCCATAGCCGATGCCGGCCTTCTCGGCCGACTCCGCGAAATCCTCACCATAGGCGAGCTGGGGGTTGGGGTTGGCCTCCATCACCAACACGCGCCCGTCCTCCTGCAGACGGAGGTCGATCCGCGCGTAGCCGGACAGCTCGAGGTTTCGGTACACACGCTTGCAGACGGAGATGATGTTCTTCAGAACGTCCGGCGGCAGGTTCTCCGCGGGGCCGCTCATGATCCGGTGCTTCTTTTGATACGTGAGGCTCCACTTGAGCCGCTCGGTGGCGATGCGGCGTGCCTCCTCCGGCATGCCCGACAGGTCCAGCTCCCACACCGGCAGCACCTGCAGCCGGTGGTTGCCGAGAAGGCCCACGTAGAGCTCGCGCCCCTCGATGTACTCCTCGACGAGGGCGTCGGTCTCGAGGCTCTCGTGGATGAAGCGGACGCGCTCCACCAGACGCTCATCATCCTCGACTACCGAGGCCTGCGAGATGCCGAGCGAGGCGTCGAGGGTGAGGGACTTGACGATCAACGGGAAGTGGAGGCGGTGCGGGCGCCGGACCCGGCGTCCGCGAGCGAAGACCTCGAACGCGGCGACCCCGATCCGATGATAGTGGAGGATCTTCTTGCTGATGCTCTTGTCGCGGGCAAGGACGAGGCCGCGCGAGTTGCACCCGGTATAGCGCAGACGCAGCAGCTCCAGGTAGGCGACCACGTTATGGTCGAACGTCGCCACGTTGTCGAAGGCCTCGATCATGTTGAAGGCGATGTGCGGCCGGAGCTCCTCGATCGCCCGCCGGATCGGCACGAGCTCCGATCCGATCCCGAGGACGCGGACCTCGTGCCCCTCCTCCCTCAAGGTCTCGATCACGTCGAACTCGGTCTTCCAGGGGGCGGTGAGGGTGTCGAGACCTTCGGTGTCTTCCGGGGGTACGAGGCTGTCATCGACGAGAGCGAGAACGCGCAGCTTCTTCATCGGGCGAATGGAGGGTACTTGACACCTCTTCCGACCACAACCTATGGTGTAAACGGGATGGAGAAGCCCAAGGATTACTACCAGTTGCTCGGTGTCCCACGTGATGCGAGCGTGACCGCGATCAAGCGCGCCTTCCGCCGCCTCGCCCGCATGAACCGGCCCGGAACGAACGAGGGGGGTAACGAAGCTCTCGCCGAGCTCGAGGCGGCGTACGAGACCCTCACGGACACCGCGCGCCGGGACATCTACGACCAGCATCTCCGCGGGCTGGAGCACCCCGGTCCGGTCGGGTGGTCCGTCCTGCGCCGACCCGCGTCGCGCGACCTACGCCGGCCCTTCCAGCCGGCCAGCCTCACCGGCGAGATCGTCCTCGGAACCGAGGAGGCCGCCGAGGGGGGCGTGCTCTCCCTGGACGTACCCGTCACCGCACCCTGCGGCGCCTGCGGGGGCACCGGGGGTCCGTTCCTCGACTGCGACCGGTGCTTCGGTGAGGGGAAGGTCAGCCGCCGGCTGCCGGTACCGGTGCAGATCCCCCCCGGCGTGCGTGACGGCGCGGTCTTCCAGGTGCGCACGGACGACCCGGCCGTGCCCGCCCTCGTCCTCACCGTCCACCTGCGTCGGCTCTGAGCGCGCACTGGCGCGGCCTGTCGGCGTCGCCGATAATGGCGCGCATGGACGCGGGCGACATCCGCCGGCTCGTCGCGGAGAGCGTGGCCTTGAAGGAGCGGTTCTTCGCCGAGAGCGCCCCGCTTCTCCTCGAGGTCGGGGCAAAGATGGCGGAGAGCCTGAGTCAGGGCGGCCGTATCCTGGCCTTCGGAAACGGGGGCTCGGCCGCCGACGCGCAGCATCTCGCGGGCGAGCTCGTCGGCCACCTTCGGGGCGAGCGCCCGGCCCTCTCCGCGCTCGCCCTCAGCACGGATCCGTCAGTGCTCACCGCCGTCGCCAACGATATGGGGTACGAGACGATCTTCCGCCGGCAGGTCGAAGCCCATGGCCGCGCCGGCGACGTGGCCATCGGCATCACCACCTCGGGTCGCTCCCCGAACGTCGTCCAGGGCCTCCAGGCCGCGCGCGACCGGGGGCTGCTGACGGTGGGCCTCACCGGAAACGGCGGCGGGACACTCGCCGGTCTCGTCCATCACCTCATCGACGTGCCCCACTCCGATGCGCAGCGGATACAGGAGGTCCACGGGATGGTCGTGCACGTGCTGTGCGAGATCGTCGAGGAGGCCCCGGGGCATTGAAGCCCAGAGGCCGCCCAAAGGCCCGGCGCCGCCGGCCCTCCTCGAAGCCGCTCGCCCTCGATGAGATCTCCACGTACCCCTTATCCCGGCGTCGCAGCAAGGTGACGAGCCGCCAGTTCGCCCGGCCGCATCGTCCGGGCGCCCGGTTCTCGGCGTTCCTCGACGGGCTGCCCCGGGTTCTCGCCGGCGAGACCCTTCGCGCCCTGCGCGACGAGATCATTCGGGCCCGCTCGCGGCGACGCCCCATCGTGTGGGGGCTCGGCGCCCACGTGCTGAAGGTGGGTCTATCCCCGGTCCTGATCGATCTCATGGAGCGCGGGTTCGTGTCGGCGGTTGCGCTGAACGGGGCGGGAATCGTCCACGACTTCGAGCTCGCGGTGTCGGGAAAGACGTCCGAGGACGTGGAGGCGGGCCTGGGCACGGGGGCGTTCGGCATGGCCCGGGAGACCGGGGAGGAGCTCAACCGGGCGGTGATCGAAGGTGACGTCGCCGAGTTGGGCCTCGGGGCCTCGGTCGGCCGCTATCTGGCGGAGCGACGACCCCGACCGCGCCACCTCGACCTGAGCCTCCTGGCCGCGGCCTGGCGGCTCGGCCTGCCGACCACGGTGCACGTCGCCATCGGCACCGACATCGTGCACGTGCACCCCGCCTGCGACCCCGCGGCGATCGGTCGGGCGACCCACCTCGACTTCCGGCTGCTCGCCGCCCAGGTCGCCCGCCTCGGGGGAGGAGGCGTCTACCTCAACGTGGGCTCGGCGGTCGTGCTGCCCGAGGTGTTTCTCAAGGCGGTCACCCTCGCCCGCAACCTCGGCCACCGGGTCGAGGACTTCGCCACCGCCAACCTCGATTTCATCCAGTCCTACCGGCCCTCGGTCAACGTGGTCGAGCGACCGGTGCACGGCACGGGCCGCGGGTACCGGCTGACCGGGCACCACGAGATCCTCGTTCCCCTTCTCGCCGGCGCCCTGCTGGAGTCGAAGCCGTCACGACGGAGGCCGCGGTGAGTGGCGGGCACCTGAAAGATCGCGACATCACCGAGATCGTCCAGGAGCTGAGTGAGCTGCGCTGGACGGGCCTGCTGAAGGTCGAGCGGGCCGGCCACGGCATCGGCATCACGGTGGAGGAGGGACGTCTCGTCTTCGCCTCGTCCTCCAACCCCGACCACCGTCTCGGACCGGTTCTGCTGCGGCAGGGGGCCATCACGCTGCGCCAGATGGTGGACACAGGCCGCGCGTTGACCCGGGGCAAGCGGTTCGGCACGATCCTCGTCGAGGCGGGTGTCCTCCAACCGAAGGACCTCGTGAAGGCGGTCGTCGACCAGACGCGAGACATCATCCTGCACGCGTTCGAGTGGGGCGACGGGGAGTTCCAGCTCGAGGAGGGGGCGGCCCCGAGCGAGTCGATCACCCTCAACATCAGCACACCGCAGCTGATCCTCGACGGGATCTCTCGGGTCAGCGCGTGGGGCCGCATCGACAAGGGCTGTGGCGGGCTCGACTCGAGCTGGTCCCCGACGGACTCGGAGAGTCTTCTTCGAGGCCTGCCCCTGTCGACCGAACAGGTCGCGCTCCTCGGCGCGATCGAGGGCGTGCGCGACCTCGAGACGCTATGCAGGGAGTCGCCCCTCAGCGACTTCGAGGTCTGCCGCACGATGTGGGCCTTTCGGGTGATCGGCCTCGCCCGTCGCCTCGACGCCGCCGCTCCCCTCGACGAGGACGGGCTCGAGTACATCATGCCCGCGGAGGAGTAGGGGGTGGTCCCTCCGCCGATCGAGGCCGATCTCCACGGCCGCACCTGTGTGGTCACCGGGGCCAGCGCCGGCATCGGACGGGCCACCGCATCCGAGCTGGCCCGGCTCGGCGCACGCGTCGTGATGGCGGTCCGTAACCCCGGAAAGGCCGAGAAGGCTCGCCGCGCGATCGCGAAGGCGACCGGCAGCGACGCGCTGGAGGTCGCCTTCGTCGACCTCGCCCGCCAGGACTCCATCCGTGCCTTTGCTCGCGAGCTCGCAACCCGGCACCCGCAGGTCGACGTTCTCGTCAACAACGCGGGGATCTGGACCGGCCGGCGACAGACGAGCCCGGACGGCATCGAGCTCACCTGGGCCACGAACGTCCTCGGCTACGTGCTCGTGACCCACCTTCTCCGCCCGCAGCTCGAAGCGGCGGGCCACGCTCGCATCGTCAACGTCGCCTCCCGCTACGCCGGGGGCCTCGACCTCACCGACGTGGAGTTCGAGCGGCGTCCCTGGTCCGGAGGTGACGCTTACCGCCAGACCAAGCAAGCGAACCGCATGCTCACCTGGGCCCTCGCCCGCCGGTTCGCGGGGACGGGTGTGACCGCGAACGCGATGCACCCGGGCTTCGTCTCCACCGAGATCTTCGGCAAGGGAGGAGGGGGGCTCGGCCTCTCGCTCTCTCTCTACGCAAAGGTCCGGGCCCGGCGACCGGCGGAGGGTGCGGACACCGTCGCCTGGCTCGCCGCCAGCCCCGAGGTCGAAGGCCAGAGCGGGCTCTTCTGGGTCGACCGCGGGGAGCACCGCTGCCGCTTCCGGGACGAGGCCGCCGAGGAAGAGCTCTGGCGCCTCTGCCACCGCATGGTCGGGTCGTCGACCTCCTGAGAGGCCTCCTCTCGGGTGCCCCGTCGCCGCCCGATCGGCTAGACTGCTGCCACGATGCCGGCAAAGCCGCAGTTCCGGGTGGGCCTCGTCCAGATGGCCATGTCGACGACGCCCGGGGAGAACGTCGACAAGGCCCTGGCGAAGGTGCGCGAGGCGGCAAGGACGGGAGCCGAGGTGGTGTGCCTCCCCGAGCTCTACCGCTCCCCGTACTTCTGCCAGAAGGAGGACGCGGCGCTTTTCGACCTCGCGGAGCCGGTACCGGGGCCGAGCACCGAGGCCTTCGGCCGCGCCGCGGCGGAGGCCGGCGTCGCGGTCGTGGTGCCCATATTCGAACGACGCGCCACCGGCCTCTACCACAACAGCGCCGTTGTCATCGACGCCGACGGGGAGATCGTCGGGCTCTACCGGAAGATGCACATCCCCGACGATCCGCTCTTTTACGAGAAGTTCTACTTCACCCCCGGTGATCTCGGCTTCCAGGCCTTCGACGTGAAGCCCGGGCGCATCGGGACGCTCATCTGCTGGGACCAGTGGTACCCGGAAGGAGCTCGGCTCACCGCGCTTCGGGGAGCGGTTGTCCTCTTCTACCCGACCGCGATCGGATGGCACCCCTCCGAGAAGGTGGAGCACGGGGCGGATCAGCACTCGGCCTGGCAGACGATCCAGAGGTCTCACGCCATCGCCAACGGCACCTACGTGGCGGTGGTGAATCGCGTCGGCCACGAGATCCCGCCGGGGGGCGGGGACGGGCTCGAGTTCTGGGGATCATCCTTTCTCGCCGACCCCCTCGGGGTCGTCGTCGCCGAGGCCTCCCCCGACCGCGAGGAGATCCTCGTGGGGGAGATCAGCCTGCCGCGGATCGAGGACGTGCGCCGCAACTGGCCCTTCCTGCGGGACCGCCGCATCGACGCCTACGCGGGGATCGATCAGCGGCTCCTGGATCAGGAGTAGGACGCGCGTGGCCGCCAGCCCCGCACTCGACGCCGACGTCGAAGGCTTCCGGATGCCCGCGGAGTGGGAGCCCCACGAGGCCACCTGGCTCGGCTGGCCCCACAACGTGACCGACTGGCCCGGGCGCTTCGCCCCGATCCCCTGGGCCTACGGGGAGATCGTGCGCAGGCTCGCCGAGGGCGAGGTGGTGCGCATCATCGTCCCCTCGAAGGTCCACGAGGCGCGGGCCCGACGCATCCTCGAGCGCGTGGGAGCGGCCACCGCGCGGGTGGAGTTCTTCCGCTGGCCCACCGACCGCGGCTGGACGAGGGACTTCGGCCCCATCTGCGTGCGCCGCGAGGAGCCAGAGGCCGAGATCGCCATCGCCGACTTCCGTTTCAACGGCTGGGCGAAATACCAGGATTTCCGCAGGGACAACCAGGTGCCCGAGCGGGTGGCCAAGGCCTTCGGGCTGACGCTTCGGAGGGCCGTCTTCAAGGGGCGCCCCGTCGTCCTCGAGGGCGGCGCCATCGACGTCGACGGCCGTGGTACGGCGTTGTCGACCGAGGAGTGCCTGCTCGACCCGTTCGTTCAGGTTCGCAACCCCGGCTTTCGGCGGACCGACTACGAGGAGGTCTTCCTCGACGCCCTCGGCGCCGCCCACACGATCTGGCTGGGCCGGGGCATCGCGGGGGACGACACGCACGGGCACGTGGACGACCTCTGCCGCTTCGTGGCTCCGCGCACGATCGTCGTGGGCCAGGAGCCGGACCCCCGCGATGTCAATCACCGTCCCCTGGCCGAGAACCGCGAACGCCTCGAGGGGGCCCGCCTCTCCGACGGCTCGAAGCCGGAGGTGGTGGAGCTGCCCATGCCGGCCCCGCTCGTCTTCGACGGGCAGCGCCTCCCCGCCAGCTACGCCAACTTCTACGTTGCCAACGCCGCCGTCCTCGTCCCGACCTTCAACGATCCGAACGACCGCGTGGCCCTCGGCATCCTCGCCGAGCTCGTCACCGACCGCCCCGTGGTCGGCATCCATGCGGTCGAGCTCGTCTGGGGCCTCGGAACGCTCCACTGCCTGACGCAGCAGCAGCCCCGGGCCTGAGCCAATCCTTCCCCATCAGACCCGGTGGCCCGGGCACGCCCAAGGAAAGTCCACCGGATCAGCCTTCGCGTCGGACGGGCCTCAGCTCCTCGAAGTCGTCCGTCCGCTCGAGCTGCTGAAAGGCCTCGTACAGCTCGGGCGGCGGCGGGACCGGCCGGCGCCGGGCGAGATCGAGCCACACCCCGTCGATGCGGACGATGGCCGAGCGCTTCCCGTCGCCGCGGCGCACCTCGTGCTGCACCCGCCACCGTGAGCCGTCAGGGGCGAACCCGGCGAGCTGGAAGTCGATCTCGAACGTCTCCCCGGCCCCGATCTCGCGCATGTACTGTGTCTCTTCGCGCGCGATCACCGGGCCGAGCCCACGCCGGCCGAACTCCACGACCGGGAAACCGTGCTCCTGGAGGAATGAGACACGCACGTCGATGCAGTACTCCGAATAGGCCGTGTTCCGCATGTGGCGGTTCATGTCGAGGTCGGACCACCGCACCTCGAAGCGCTTCACGTAGGTCACCATGTCCCGTAAGCGTACCCTCGGGCTTCCACCGGGCGAATCCGGAAGACGAGGGCCACCGCCACTGCCCTCCGGGCTCATCGTCCCGCGTTCGACGCGACCCTCCGCACCGTGCGGTCCGTCAGAGACCGACTCCTCGGTTTCCGGGGCCGCGACAGCAGCGGGGCGAGGAATCGCCCGGTGTAGGAGCCCTTCACCTTCGCCACCTGCTCGGGCGTGCCCTCGGCGACGAGTTGGCCGCCCCCGTCACCGCCCTCGGGGCCGAGGTCGATGACCCAGTCCGCGGTCTTGATGACGTCGAGGTTGTGCTCGATGACCACCACGGTGTTGCCGGCCTCCACGAGCCGGTCGAGGACGCGCAGGAGCTTCTTGATGTCGTCGAAGTGAAGGCCGGTCGTGGGCTCGTCGAGGATGTAGAGGGTCCGGCCCGTCGAGCGCTTCGAGAGCTCGCGCGAGAGCTTCACGCGCTGGGCCTCGCCCCCGGAGAGGGTGGGGGAGGACTGGCCGAGGGCGATGTAGCCGAGCCCGACGTCGGCCAGGGTCTCGAGGGCCCGGCGGATGTTGGGGTGGTTCTTGAAGAGCTGCAGTGCCTCGTCGACGGTCAGGTCGAGCACATCTGCCACCGACAGGCCGTTGTAGTTCACGGCGAGCGTCGCCTCGTTGAAGCGGCGACCGTGGCAGACCTCGCAGGGGACGTACACGTCGGGCAGGAAGTGCATCTCCACCCGCCTCACCCCGTCCCCCTGGCAGGCCTCGCAGCGACCCCCCTTCACGTTGAAGGAGAAGCGCCCCGGGGCGTACCCGTGCATCCGGGCCTCGGGGAGAGCGGCGAAGAAGTCGCGGATGAGATCGAAGACCTTGGTGTAGGTGGCGGGGTTCGAGCGCGGGGTGCGCCCGATCGGGCTCTGGTCGATGTCGATGACCTTGTCGATCTCGGTAAGTCCCTCAATTTCCCGGTGGGTGCCCACCACGCGATCGCTGCGATGGAGGGCGCGGGCGGTGGCCGGGTAGAGGATGTGGTTGACGAGGGTGCTCTTCCCGGCCCCCGAGACCCCCGTGACGCAGACGAAGACACCGAGGGGGAATCGCACGTCGAGATCGCGGAGGTTGTTCTCCGCGGCCCCGTGGACCACGAGGCCCCGGCCGTCACCCGTTCGCCTCTCCGCGGGCACCTCGATCGACAGCTGTCCGCGGAGGTAGCGGCCGGTCAGGCTGTCCTTCGAGCGCTTCACCCTCGACGGGGTGCCGGCGGCGACGATCTTGCCCCCGTGCCGCCCCGCTCCGGGGCCGAAATCGATCAGCCAGTCCGCCTCCTCCATCGCCTCGCGGTCGTGCTCGACCACAACGACGGTGTTGCCGATGTCGCGAAGGTGCTGGAGGGCGGCGAGCAACTTCATGTTGTCCCGCTGGTGGAGGCCGATCGAGGGCTCGTCCAGGACGTAGATGACGCCGGTCAGCTCCGAGCCGATCTGGCTGGCGAGACGGATGCGCTGGCTCTCGCCCCCGGAAAGCGTGGGCGCGGCGCGATCGAGGGTCAGGTACGTGAGCCCGACGTCGAGCAGGAAGCGGAGACGGGAGCGGATCTCCTTCAGGAGCTCGGCCGCGATCTTCCCCTCCGCGCCCTCGAGGTGGAGGCCGGAGAAGAAGTCGTGGGCCTCGGCCACGGAGAGCGCAGTGATCTCGGTCAACGTGCGATCCGCGATCTTGACGCCGAGCGCCTCCGGTCGAATGCGCCGCCCGCCGCAGGCGGAGCAGGGACGGGAGGAGAGGAACCTCTGGTAGTAGTGGCGCATGTCCTCGGACTTCGTCTCCCGCATGCGCCGCATCATCGAGTTGATGGCGCCCTCGTAGCGCATGCGGAAGGACCCCGTGCCCATCGACCCCCGATAGCTGACCTCCACGCGCTCGCGGCCGGTACCGTAGAGCAGGATCTGCCGGTGTGCTTTCGGCAACAACCGCCAGGGGGCGTTCAGGTCGATCCCGCGCTCGCGGGCCACCGCCCGCACGATGTCGCTTCCCCAGGTCGTGGTCTCGCCGACCGCCCCGAGCGGCTTGACCGCCCCCTCGTTCACCGAGAGGTCGGGGCGCGGCACCACGAGATCGGGGTCCATCTCCATCCGGGTTCCGAGCCCGGAGCACTCGGGGCACATCCCCTGGGGGGAGTTGAAGGAGAACAACTGCGGCGTGGGCTCGGGGAAAGACAGCCCGCAGTGGTGGCAGGCCCGGTGCTCGGAGAGGACCATGTCCGGCTGCCCCTCCGGGGAGACGACGACGACACCCTCACCGTGGCGCAGCGCCGTCTCCACCGAGTCGGTCAGCCGCTGCTCGAGTCCGGCCTTGGCGATGAGACGGTCGACCACCGCGTCGAGCGAGTGCTTCTTCTTCTTGTCGAGCCGGATCTCGTCGTCAAGGGAGACGACGGCGCCGTTCACCCGAACGCGGGTGAAGCCGGCCTTGCGCACCTCCTCGATCACCTCGCGGTGCTCGCCCTTGCGCTGCTTGACGAGGGGCGCGAGAACCAGGAACTTCGTTCCCTTCGAAAGCTCCATGATCTCACGCACGATCTGCTGGGCCGACTGCTGAGAGACCGGGCGTCCGCACTGGTGGCAGCTGAGCCGCCCCACCCGGGCCCAGAGGACCCGCAGGTAGTCGTGGATCTCCGTCACCGTGCCCACCGTGGAGCGCGGGTTGGTGCTCGCTGTCTTCTGTTCGATGGAGATCGTGGGAGCGAGCCCCTTGATCGAGTCGTAGAGGGGCTTGTCCATCTGCCCGAGGAACTGCCGCGCGTAGGCGCTCAGGCTTTCGATGTAGCGCCGCTGTCCCTCGGCGTAGAGGGTGTCGAAGGCGAGCGACGACTTGCCGGAGCCCGAGACGCCGGTGAGGACGACCAGCCGCTTCTTCGGGATCTCGACGGTGATGTGCCGGAGGTTGTGCTGCCGGGCCCCGGTGATGACGATGCGGTCGAGCTCCATGAGAGATCCCCGGTGGAGGCCCCGCGGGGCCAAACCCTGATACTAGTACTGTTCCATATCCCGGTGCCAAGCCCGGACCCCCGACGCCCCCCTTCCGAGGTATGATCGTGGGTCCCCACAATTCCAAGGAGAGCAGGCGGTCCCGTATGCGCTTGAGGCATTCCTTTGTCTTCGTCGCGGCGGCGAGTCTCATCCTCACCGGGTGGAGCGTTGCCCAGCCGCCCGCGGCCCGGGTGGAGTACACCGAGGCGCGGGAGCATTCCGTCCAACAGACCGTCGAGCTGCCCGGGAGGGTCGAGGCGCGCACATTGAGCCTCGTCGCGAGCGAGGTGGACGGCCTCGTGCAGTCCCTCGCGGTACGGGAGGGCCAGGCGGTCGACAAGGGCCAGGTCCTCGTGCGCCTTCGCAGCGCCGATCTCCAGCTGAGGCTCCAGGCCGCGGAGGCCGGCTTGCGGGAGGCCGAGGCCCGGCTCCAGCAAGCCGACGCCGACCTCGAGCGCAACCGCGGGCTCTTCGACGGGGGCATCCTCTCGGCCTCGCAGTACGGCGCGTCGCGCTCGGAGCGGGACGCCTGGAAAGGGCGGGCCGACCAGCTCTCCGCCGAGATCGCTCGCCTCCGCCTGGACCTCGACCGCTCGTCGGTGAGGGCCCCCTTCCGGGGTGTCGTGGTCGCCGAGCGTTGCGAGCTGGGGGAGTGGATCGGCCGGGGCGACCCGGTCATGGAGCTCGCGTCGCTCCACGACCTCGAGGTCCGGGTCGAAGTTCCCGAGCGCTACTTCGGCCAGCTGACGCTGGGCGCCGAGGCGATCGTCCGATTCGAGGCGCTCCCCGCCCGCGAGGTGCAGGGCAAGGTCAGCGCCATCATCCCGAAGGCCAACATCCAGGCCGGCGCGTTCCCTCTGAAGGTGCGGATCCCCAACTCGGACGGCGCCATCGGTGTGGGGATGCTCGCCCGGGTCGGCTTCGCCGCCGGCGACGCCTACCGCGCGACGGTCGTGCCGAAGGACGCGGTCATCATCCGGGGCCGGGACCGGATGGTCTACCGGCTCAAGGACGACAACACGGTGGAGATGGTGTCCGTGGAGACCGGGACCGGCGTCGGCAGCTGGGTGGAGATCAGGAGGGGCCTCGCGCCGGGGGCCCGGGTCGTGACCCGCGGGAACGAACGCCTCCGGCCCGGGCAGGCGGTGGAAGGCGAGGCCGGGGAGTACACCCTGCCGTGAAGATCATCGACAGCGCGGTTCGGTTCCCGGTCACCACTGCGGTCGGGGTGATCTTCCTCGTCCTCTTCGGCTTCCTCGCCCTGTTCCGCATACCCGTCCAGCTGACCCCCAGCGTGGAGGAGCCCGAGATCACGGTCTCTACCTTCTGGCCGGGCGCGAGTCCCCAGGAGGTCGAGCGGGAGATCGTCGACGAGCAGGAGGAGCAGCTGAAGTCGCTCGAAGGCCTCCTGCGGATGGAGAGCTCCAGCGCCGACAGCTCCGGGAGCATCACCCTCACCTTCCCGGTCGGTACCGATACCGACGCCGCGCTCCTCAAGGTTTCGAACCGTCTCGAGCAGGTGCCGCAGTACCCCGAGGACGCCGACAAGCCGGTCATCAGCAGCGTCGACGCCAACGAGGGCGCCATCGGCTGGTGGATCCTTCGCTCCACCGAGGAGAACGGGTTCGAGGGGGACATCTCCAGCCTCCACGACTTCGTGGATGACTCCATCAAGCCCGAGTTCGAACGCGTCCCCGGGGTCGGGGCGTCGAACTTCTTCGGGGGCCGCGAGCGCGAGCTGCAGGTCCTCGTGGACCCGGCCGAGCTCGCGGCGCGCCGCGTGACCTTCTCCGAGCTATCGTCCGCGCTCGAGCGAGAGAACCGCAACTTCAGCGGCGGCGACTTCGACGAGGGAAAGCGGCGCTACATCGTGCGCACCGTGGGCGAGTACGGCTCCCCGGAGGACGTCGAGGACATCGTGGTGGCAGTGCGCGACGGCGTCCCCATCTACCTGCGCGACGTGGCCGAAGCCCGGCTCGGCTACCGCAAGGCCCGGGCCCGCGTCTTCGAGATGGGCGACCAGGTGATGGCCATCAACGCGGTGCGCGAGACGGGCTCCAACGTCCTCGACGTCATGGAGGGCCTCAAGGCCACCGTGGCCCGCCTCAACCGCGACCTCCTCGCCCCGCGCGGGCTCGTCCTCACCCAGGCCTACGACGAGACCGAGTACGTTGAGGGCGCGATCGGCCTGGTACGCCAGAGCCTCATGGTCGGCGGGATCCTGGCGATTCTGGTGCTGCTCGTCTTTCTCCGGAGCGGGTCGAGCACCCTCGTCATCGCCACCGCCATCCCCATCAGCATCGTCGGGACCTTCCTCCTGATGGCGGTCTTCGGTCGCACCCTGAACGTCGTGAGCCTCGCCGGGCTTGCCTTCGCGGTGGGCATGGTGGTGGACAACTCCATCGTTGTCCTCGAGAACATCTACCGGCACCGCCAGATGGGCAAGGGCCTCTTCGAGGCTGCCCACGACGGGGCGACCGAGGTCTGGGGGGCGGTCCTCGCCAGCACCCTCACGACGGTGGCCGTCTTCGTCCCGGTGATCTTCATCCAGGAGGAGGCCGGCCAGCTGTTCGGCGACATCGCGGTGGCCATCAGCTGCGCGGTGGCGCTCTCGCTCGTGGTCTCCATGACGGTGATCCCCAGCCTCTCGGCACGCATTCTGCGCACGGCCGCGAGCGGAGGTGACGGCGAGGGCGCGGCCAGGGGCGCCCACAACCTCTGGGGGCTCACCGCGGTCGCCGGCCGCCTGAACGCCTTCATGGAGGATCTCGTCTATCGGATCACCGGCTCGACCACCCAGAGCCTGGTCGTCGTCGTGGGGATCACCGTGGCCGCGTTGGGACTGAGCTGGCTGCTCATGCCGAAGACCGAGTACCTGCCGATCGGGAACAACAACTTCCTCTTCGGGGTGGTGCTCCCACCCCCGGGATACAGCCTGGATGAAGTCTCGGAGCTCCGGAAACCCTATGACGACGCACTGCAGCCGCTGTGGGCTTCGGAGCCCGGCTCCCCCGAGGCGAAGGCGCAGCCCGGGGGCGGCGTCCAGGGGTTCTTCTTCGTGGCCCTCAACGACCGGGCGTTCATGGGGGTCCGGGCCCGGGAGTCGCTCCGCGTGCGCGAGCTGATTCCCGAGTTCATGAAGCTCAGCGGGGAGCTGCCCGGCTCGTTCGTGGTGGTCAATCAGTCGAGCATCTTCTCGCGGGGCTTCGACGAGGGCCGCAACATCGACATCGACGTGACCGGCCCCGACCTCCCCCAGCTCCTCGCCCTCGGCGGGGAAATCTTCGGCCGGGTCATGCAGGCGATGCCCGGCGCCCAGGGGCGGCCCATACCGGGACTGGACCTCGACAACCCCGAGGTGCGGGTGGTCACCCACCGCCGCCGGGCCTCCGAGCTGGGGCTCTCGAACCGCGAGCTGGGCTTCGCGGTGAGCGCCCTGGTGGACGGGGCGAAGGCCAGCGACTACATCCACGAGGGTCGCGAGATCGACCTCAGGGTCATGGGACGTGAGGACAACCTCCGGCGGACGCACCTCCTCGACCAGCTCCCGATCGCGACCCCGCAGGGCGAGCTCGTGACGCTCGGGTCGGTGGCCGACGTCGTCGAGATGAACGGGCCGGTCCAGATCAATCACCGCGAGCGGATGCGAGCGGTGACGCTCCGCATCACGCCCGAGGACGAGCGGCCCCTCGAGGAGGCCATGGAGCTGGTCGAGAGCGACATCCTGGAGCCGATGCGGGAGGAAGGACGCCTCGGGGGGCTCTACCAGGCCCACCTCTCGGGAACCGCCGACAAGCTCACCCAGACCGCGAACACCCTCAAGTGGAACTTCCTTCTTGCCCTGGTCATCACCTATCTGCTGATGGCGGCCCTCTTCGAAAGCTTCCTCTACCCGTTCGTGATCATGTTCTCGGTCCCGCTGGCCGCCCTCGGCGGGTTTCTCGGCCTCGCCATCACCAACCTGTTCGTCCGGCAGCCGCTCGATGTCCTGACCATGCTCGGGTTCATCATCCTGGTGGGAACGGTGGTCAACAACGCCATCCTCGTGGTCCACCAGTCCCTGAACCACATGCGGGAGGACGCCCTCGCGCCGCGGGAGGCCATACGCGCCGCGGTGGGGAACCGTGTGCGCCCCATCTTCATGAGCGTGACGACGTCGGTATTCGGGATGCTGCCGCTCGTGCTCTTCCCCGGGGCGGGCTCGGAGCTGTACCGTGGGCTCGGCAGCGTGGTGGTCGGTGGGCTGGTCGTCTCCACCGTCTTCACGCTAATCCTCGTGCCGGCGCTTTTCAGCCTGGTGCTCGACGCGCGACAAGCGCTGGGCCGGCGCGTGAGCATGGCCCTCGGCAACGGCCGCACCAGCTAGAGCACCTCCCTAGAACGCGATGATCAGGCCGGCGGTGAGATCCCCCTGCCAGATCCCGGACCCGGAGTAGCTGAAAGCGCACGCGCCGGCGCCGCAGAAGAGGCCGCCCCCGCCTTCGACCGACGTGTAGAAGACGTCCCCCTCCAGTCGCAGCCCGACGTTTTTCGAAAAGAAGCTCTTGAGGCCCAGGCCCAGCCCGGCGGAGAAGCGGGTGTCGGAAGACAGGTCGGAGCTCCCGGGTGAGTAGCGCGTGGCACCGACGAGAATGGTCCCGAAGTACTTGACGTTCCCCTCGCCCTTCTCCTCCTGCAAGCCGACCATCAGGCGCTCGATCGTGACGTCGAAGCCGAGCTCGCCCAGGCCCTCCCCCTCGAGCTCGGTGCCCTGTTGTGAGTAGTAGATCTCGAACCGCCACGTCTCGCCGATTCTGAAGTCGAGGGTGCCCCCGTAGTTCAGGCCGCTCTTGAAGGAGAACTTCCGCTCGAGGACGTTCGACCAGATAGAGCCGCCGAACTGGTAGCCGGCGAAGCCCGCGATCTGCACGGCGGGAGGTTCGCGCTGTCCGAACTGGGCCTGGGCGGGTGCGGCCGTGAGCGCGACCAGCACGAAGAGCGCCACGCCGAAAAGGACGATTGGTCTCATGGGCCCCGACCATAACACGCCTAGCGTCCAGTAGACCCGAACCCGCCGCCGCCGCGGTCGGTGTCGGCGAGCACTGCCGTCTCGACGAAGGCGGCACGCTCGACCCGTTGGATGAGGAGCTGTGCGATTCGATCCCCCGCCGCGACAGGGAACACGGCCTGTCCGTGATTCACGAGGACCACGCGCACCTCACCCCGGTAGTCGCTGTCGATGACGCCGGCGAGGGTGTCGATGCCGTGACGCACGGCAATTCCGCTCCGCGGCCAGACGAGACCGACGTGTTCGGGGGGGAGCTGGAGCCGGAGACCCGTCGGAACCGCGGCGCGGCCCCCCGGCGGGATCTCGACATCCTCGCTGGCCCGAAGATCGGCGCCGGCCGCCCCGATCGAGGCGTAGGCGGGGAGCACACCGCCCTCGCCGACGAGCGCCGGCACGGACGGAGCCTGGGCGGCGCGGTTGCTCGTATCCTTCTCGGGAATCGGGGTGCTCATGTCCAGGGATGGTACACCGGGGCCTCGCCGAGCCGCGGTGTATCATCGCCGGATGAGCCGGCCGAACCTCTTCGGGATGGACGAGAGTGCGCTCGGCGCGATCGTCGCCGATCTCGCCGAGCCCGCCTACCGGGCCCGGCAGCTCTATAGCTGGCTCTACCGCCGACGGGTGCAGTCGGTGTCGGCCATGTCCGACCTGCCCAGAGCGCTGCGCTCTGCCCTCGAGGAGCGCTTCACCCTGCGCTGGCCCGAGGTGACGGAGAGGACGCTGTCCTTCGACGGAACACGCAAGTACCTCTTCGGCCTCGACGGCGGGGCCACGATCGAGTCCGTCTACATCCCCGAGAACGACCGACGTACGATCTGCATCTCGACCCAGGCCGGCTGTCCGCTCAAGTGCGCCTTCTGCCTCACCGGCATCGCGGGGTACCGGCGGAACCTCGCGGTGTGGGAGATCCTCGGCCAGGTGGCGTCGGTCATGGAGGAGCATCCGGCATCGGCCACCCACCCCGGGCGCCGCGACGAGGATCCGTTCCCGTGGAACGTGGTCGTCATGGGGATGGGCGAGCCGCTGCTCAACTACGACGCCACGGTGAGCGCCCTGCGGATCCTGATGGACCCGCGGGGTTTCGCCATCCCCGCCCGCAAGCTCACGCTCTCCACGGTCGGAATCCTGCCCGCGCTCGAGCGTCTCGTGCGCGACGGCGTCCGTCCCAACCTCGCGATCAGCCTTCACGCCCCGGACCCCGGCCTGCGACGGGCCCTCATGCCCATCGAGGAGAGATACCCGTTGGACGACGTCCTCGCCGCTGCTGAGGCGTACCCGACCCCGCGTGGCGGTCGCGTGACCCTCGAATACGTGCTTCTCCACGGGGTGAACGACACGCCCGCCCACGCCCGCGAGCTCGCACGCCGTCTCCGGGGTCGGCCGTTCAAGGTGAATCTGATCCCCCTCAACCCCGCGCCGGAGATCCCGTTCCCGGCCCCCGCGCCGGAGGACGTCGATGCCTTCGCTGGCGCCCTCGTGGACGCCGGGGTGACCGTGTCCGTGCGCCGACCGCGCGGTCGGGACATCCTCGCCGCCTGTGGGCAGCTCCACGTGAAGGGGCCTTTCCCCCGGCCCTCGCCGCGTGCCTGAGGGCTCCCGGACGCGCGCCGCCGCGGCGGTGGCGCTCGTGCTCCTCGGGTTTTCCGGGCTCGTGTTCCCGAGCCTCGGCGCGGCCCCGCTCGAGCGGGCCGAGATCTACTTCCTGGACGGGGCCCGGGGCATGGTGGAGAGCGGCGACTGGGTCGTCCCGCGCTACCAGGATGAATCGTTCTTCGACAAGCCGCCGCTCACCTACTGGCTGATGGGTGCAGCCCTCCTGGGGCTCGGCCCGGAGGTGGGAGCGGCCCGGCTGGTTCCAGCAGTCGCCGCCCTCGCCACGCTGCTGGTGACGGCGTGGCTGGGTGCGCTCCTGTTCGACCGCCGCACCGGGCTCGTGGGGGCGGTCGTCCTCTCCACGACCCTCGCCTTCCTGACATTCGCGCGGGTGGCGATGTCCGACATGCTTCTCACGATGCTGACGACGCTGGCCGTGGCGCTGGGGGTGAGGACGTACCGGCCCGACCCTCGGGCGTGGACGGTGCCGGCGCTCGGGGCCGTCCTCGGCCTCGGCTTCGCGACCAAGGGTCCGGTCGCCCTGCTCGTGCCCGGTCTGGCTCTCCTTCTGCTCGCCGTCCACCACCGCCGTCTGCCCTTCGGGCCCGGGCCGGCGATGCTGGCGGGGGGCGCCTTCGCGGTTCTCGGCCTGGGATGGTTCGTCCTCGTCTACTCACGCCTCGGGGCGGGACCGCTCGAGTACTTCTTGCTGCGCGAGAACCTCGAACGCTTCGCGGGAGAGGCCTACGACGTCGGCCGCCCCGCCTGGTTCTACCTGCCCGCGTACGCGGCCGAGGGCCTGCCCTGGTCCCCGTTCCT
>JAJDNV010000378.1 GCA_022340545.1 Acidobacteriota bacterium
GGAACAAAGCCGCTACGACGACGCCGAGCCGCTGTTACGCGTAAGCCTCGAGGGCACCAAGCGCGCCTTCGGTGACGACCACCCGAGCACCTTCGACGCTATGAGCAACCTTGCCAGCCTGTACCTGTGGCAGGAGCGCTACGATGAGGCTGAAGCGCTCTATTATGAGGCCCTCGAGCTGAGCAAGCGCGTGCTCCGCGATGGCCATCCTACGACGGCCACGGTCACGTACAACATCGGGTGTTTGCATGCCACGCGGGGCGAGCACGCCCAGGCCATGGCCTGGCTTCGCCAGGCGGCCGACATCGGTTTCGCCGAAGCCGACTGGATGGCGAAGGACCCCGCTCTCGAGGCGCTCCACGGCGCCGAGTTCGAGCGTCTCGTCGAACGCGTCCGCCGGAATGCCGCGACGCAGGAGACCAAGGCCGCAGAGCAGGGATCTCGCTAGACTATCGGGCGTTTTGCCGAGTTCCGGGGCAATGACTTGCCGCGCCTCCCCTGAACACGCAGGCCGCCAAGTGTCCATATAGGTGTCCGGAATGGTCGGAGTACTCGGAGTCCTCGGAGTCCTCGGAGAGAAAAAAAGAAGGCCCGACAGGAAAATGCCGGACCTTCAACGTTTCTTTGTCGCTTGGGAAGCTGATGCTCTACCAACTGAGCTATTCCCGCTCTCGTTGCTGCGCGTTCGGATAATACCAGACGGTCCGCGCCCCGCACAATCTTGCCGTCCAAGTCACCCGTCAGTCCCGGTCGCGGGCACGAAGTTCACCTCGAGACGCTGACCGAGCGCCTCGGCAATGCGCTGCAGCATCGAGAGCGAGTGCCCCTCGTAGTCTGCGTCTTCGAGTCGAGCGATAACGGGTTGTTTGGTCCCGATGAGCTCCGCGAGCCGGGCCTGAGTCAGTCCTGCGTGCGTCCTTGCCTCGTAGATCATCCGAGCGACTCGGACGTTGAGCGCCTCCTCGGCGATCATCTTTCGAAGCTCGGTGTCCTTACCCGTGAGCTTGTCGAGGATCCGGGTCGCGTCCCGCGTCTTCTTACCCATCGTCGCTCAACTCCGTTTCGAAAGTATGGCCGTCGGGGTCCTTCTCGAATGCTGTTCGTCTTCGAAGCGCTCGCTCGATTTCAGCGTTCGGCACCCTTGACTCCTTGGTCAGGGCGCACGCCAAAACGACGACGTGCCGAGCGTGGAAGAAGTACAGGATCCGATAGTTGATCCGGCCTCGTCTGGCCCGAAGCTCGTGTACCCCATCTCGGAGGAGGTCAGATTCCGGACGCCGAAGCTCGCGCCCCGTCTGTGCGAGCCTCTGGATCCTCGCGACGCATTTTGCATAACCTCTCCGATCGGTCCGCCGAAGCTCACGCAGCCAATCAAGAACGGGTACGTCCCGTGGTGCCTCCTGATACAAGAGAACCGTGGTCCGGGGCAAGCCAGCCCCCTTGAGGGTATAGCAATATTGCTATCCGCGCAACTGCGAAGCAGCCGCGGATCGGATAGCGGGGCAACGACCTGACCTCAGACTACGCCGACGTCACGCCTGCGTCCCGATGTCATGGTCGACCGCGGTTTCGGTACGACAACTGCGTGGAGCGAGGCCCGACTTCACCCGTCGGACGCCCAACGGCTTCCCCTGCCTCCATCAACCAATTAGACTGCCCGCGACGATCATCGAACGGAGGCGGACGTGACGGCCCAGGCCGGCCAGACCCTGTCCCACTACCGCCTGATCGAGAAGATCGGCGAGGGGGGGATGGGCGTCGTTTGGAGGGCTCTCGATAAGAAGCTCGGTCGCGAGGTCGCGCTCAAGATCCTCCCCGACGCCGTCTCCCGCGATGCGGAGCGACTCGCCCGGTTCGAGCGTGAGGCCAGGCTACTGGCCGCATTGAGTCACCCCAACATCGTTACCGTTTTCTCGGTCGAAGAGGACAGCGGGACTCGCTTCATCACCATGGAGCTTGTCCAGGGACGATCCCTCGCGACGATGATCTCCGAGGCGGGCATCCCGCTCGGGCGCCTCTTCGAATTGGCCATCCCCCTGGCTGACGCCGTAGCAGCCGCACACAAGCAGGGCGTCATACACCGGGACCTCAAACCCGCCAATGTCCAAGTCAGCGACGAACAGAGGGTGAAGGTGCTGGACTTCGGCTTGGCGAAGCTCCGGAACGAGACGGCGGCCGGAGATCGGGCGACCGAGGCTCCGACCCGCACCGCAACAGCGGAGGGGATCGTCCTTGGAACGGCCGCCTACATGTCTCCCGAACAGGCGGAAGGCAAACCCGCGGACCCGCGCTCGGACGTCTTCAGCCTCGGCATCATGCTCTACGAGATGTCGACGGGCGAGCTCCCGTTCAAGGGGGACACGCCCGTCTCCACGATCACGTCGATCCTACGCGACACGCCCGTGTCCGTCACCGATCTGAATCCCGCACTCCCTCGCCATCTGGGACGCATTATCAAGCGCTGTCTGCACAAGGACCCGACGCGGCGATACCAGTCGGCGCTGGAGCTGCGAAACGAGTTGGAGGAGTTGAAGGCAGAGCTGGATTCTGGCGAGCCGTTCGCGCCGGGCGCGTCCCCAACGGACAGGCGGCGCGGCGGATGGAAGATCGTGCTGGCGGCGGGCCTCGGGGCGGCGGTAGTCGTCGCCGCGCTCTGGACTCTTGGGACGATTCTCCAAGAAGAAGCTCCGGCGACGACGACGGGTCCGCCGCGCGGGGTTTCCTTCCAACGGTTGACCGAGACAGCCGGGCACGAGATCGAGCCGAGTCTCTCCCCTGACGGAAAGTGGTTTGTGTACATGAGCGATGCCACGGGAGGAGGAGATGTTTACCTGCAGGCTGTCGGGGGCAGCAATCCGATCAACCTGACCGCGGATTGCGCGGAACGAGACGCCGAGCCCGCATTTTCCCCGGACGGCGAGCGCATTGCCTTCCGATCCGAGCGAGAGGGCGGGGGCATTTTCGTGATGGGCCGGACCGGTGAGTCGGTCCGGCGTATCACCGACACCGGCTACCGTCCCGCCTGGTCACCCGACGGGACGGAAATCGCCTTTGCCACGAAGGGATTCGACGACCCGCGTCTGAGCCCCGGCCCCAGTGAGCTATGGGTGGTCGAGGTCGCGAGCGGCGAGACGCGTCTCGTCGCCGAAGCAGACGCTCAGCAACCTCATTGGTCTCCGTCGGCCCGGCGTCTTGCTTACTGGGGCCTTCGTCCCGGAAGCGGCTC
>JAJDNV010000105.1 GCA_022340545.1 Acidobacteriota bacterium
ACCTGGACGATCTCGTAGTCGTACTCGCTGCGCTGCGCGCAGACGCCCATCTCGAGCAGCGTCTCGACGACGCCGTCGAGGTAGCCCTCCTTGTCCAGGACCTTGTACTGACCGGTGAACTCGCCACTCTCGACGTTCAGGTCAAAGAGCTCTGGTTGCTCCGCGACGATTCTGTCGATGGCCGCGTCGATGAAGGGCATCATCTCCGAGACCGTGCGCTCGCACGTCGCGTTCTCGTCGCCTTCGCCGAGGGCACAGGGCGATGAGCCCGACCCTCCGCTCGTGGGCGGCAGCGTGCTCGGCGGCGGCGAGACCACCGCAGTCGGCGGGGGTGTGAAGTCGCTTCCTCCGTCTCCGCAGGAAGCCAGCAACGCGAACGCACCGATGGCGATCAGAAGCGGCACAAGGGGCCAATCTCGACGACGAATCATTGCGATTCCTCCGTACGGACCGCGCGATATGAAACGGGTAAGGATACGCCGCAGGGCAACCCCCCGCAAGTAAAACTCCGTCCCTGCCAAGGGTTACGGCCGGGGGCCTGCCCGCCCACTGGAGCATTTGGCCCAGTCCCCGAGAATCCGGCCGCGACCTCCTCGCGGGCCGCCCCCTTCCGCCCCGGGGGGCCTCTCAGAGGATCTTCTTTCCCAACAACGACGTAAGGAGCTCCACCCCGAGATCGGCGGTCCCGTTCCGCTGGTCCAGGACGGGGTTCACCTCCACAAACTCGGCGGAAACGACCTTTCCCGTGTCGGCCAGCATCTCCATCGCCAGATGGGCCTCCCGGTACGAGAGCCCCCCGGGCACCGGGGTCCCTACCCCGGGGGCGAGATCGGGGTCCATGCCGTCCAGGTCGAAGCTGACGTGGATGCCGGCGGTGCCGGCGGTGGCGCGCTTGATCGCCTGCTCCATCACCGTTCGCATGCCCCGCTCGTCGACGTCGCGCATGGTGAAGGCCCCGATCCCGGAGGCCTTCACGTTCTGGCGTTCCTCCGCATCGACGTCCCGTATCCCGATGAGCGACGCGCGCGCGCCGTCCACCATGGGCGAGAACCCGGCCAGGTTGACGAGGCTCGGGGTGCCGAGCCCCAGCGCCACCGCGAGCGGCATGCCGTGGATGTTGCCACTCGGGCTCGTCTCCGAAGTGTTGGCGTCGGCGTGGGCGTCGATCCAGACGAGGCCGAGCTTTTCCTTCCGACGGTGGAAGTGCCGCGCCAGCCCCGCGATCGAACCCATCGCGACCGAGTGGTCGCCACCCAGCACCACCGGGGTCCGGCCCTCGTCCAGGGCGCGCCCCACACCGTCGCGAAGACGGCCCACGACCTCCGTGATCTCGTGCAGGTACTTCAGGCGCGGGTCCCCCGGCCCCTGCGTCTCCGGGATCTTGACGGGAAGGTCACCCCAGTCCTCCACCTCGAGACCGAGCTCGCGGATACGCTCGTCCACGTCGGCCACCCGGAAAGCGGAGGGCCCCATGTCCACACCCCGGCGTCCGGCACCGAGGTCCAGCGGCACACCGATGAGGGTGACACGTCGGCTTCCCATGTGGACAACGACGCTAGCCCCGATCCGAGACAGGCGCAACCCGACCACCACCCACTCACCTCCGCCGGTCCGGATCCGTTTGCCACCCGCGTGATCGTCGGATCGGGGTCTGCCCCTCGGGGTTGGGGATTCAACGCAGTCACGACCCGTCGGGCTGATTTCGTCGGTTGACGACCCCATGAGGGGCTCCGATAATCCCCACGAGCAATCCATGGCCAGATCCACGTCGCGCAAGGGCGCACCGGCTGTCGCGATCACGGACACACCGGATCTCCTCGCCATCCTCCTGCGGCAGGGAGTGATGAACGAGGAGCAGGCCGAGCGCGTGCGTCGTGCGCAGAAGGTCAACTCCTACTCCGTCGAGCAGGGGCTCGTCCAGCTCGCCATCGTGAACGAGGTCCAGATCGCGCAGGCCGTGGCGCGTGAGGCCGGACTGCCCTATGTCAAGATCAACCCCCTGGACCTCGACCTCGATGTCGTCACGAAGGCGGTCGCGGGACCGTTCGCGCGACGTCACGGAATGGTCGCCATCGGCAAGACGGAGGACCGCCTCACCGTCGCCGTCCACAACCCCTTCGCGCCGTTTCCCTACGAGGACATCAAGCGCGTCACCGGGCTCGACGTCGACCGCGTGGTGGCCACGCGCAGCGACGTCGAGTCCATCAACAAGGGCTTCTACGACCTCAAGTCGAGCCTGAAGCACGCGGAGAAGCAGCTCGCGGAGAGCCGCATCGCCACCGTCGACATCGCGAACCAGGAGTTCCTCTCCAAGGCCGACGCCGACCTGGACCCCGCGGCCGCGCCCGTGGTCAAGGCCCTCGACCAGATCCTCGCCAACTCCTTCGAGCAACGCGCCTCCGACATCCACTTCGAGCCGAAGCGTGAGCTCACGCTCGTCCGGCTGCGCATCGACGGGGTGCTGCACGACGTGCACGTGATCCCCCGCATCGTCTACGACGCCGTCGTCTCCCGCATCAAGCTCCTCTCCGGCTGCAATCTCGCCGAGAAGCGCCGTCCCCAGGACGGGCGCATCAAGCGGGAGCAGGGCGGGCGCGAGGTCGAGCTGCGCGTCAGCACGATGCCCACCGCGTTCGGCGAGAAGGCGGTGCTGCGGATCTTCGACCCCGATGTCCTCCTGAAGGGGATCGACGAGCTCGGCTTCTCACCCCACGACCTGCCGAAGTTCTACGACTTCATCGGGCGCGCCACCGGCATCATCCTCGTCACCGGGCCCACCGGCAGCGGAAAGACCACGACCCTCTATTCCGTCCTCAAGCACCTCTCACGCCCCGAGCTCAACATCGTGACCATCGAGGACCCGGTCGAGATGGTCTTCGAGGATTTCAACCAGGTCCAGGTCCGTCCCCAGATCGACGTCACGTTTCCGAACGCGCTGCGCACCGTGCTCCGGCAGGATCCCGACATCATCATGGTCGGGGAGATCCGCGACGGGGAGACCGCCGATCACGCGGTCCAGGCCGCGCTCACCGGTCACCTCGTCCTCTCGACCCTGCACACGAACGACGCCTCGTCCTCGATCACGCGGCTCCTGGACCTCGGCGTCCCCCACTTCCTCATCACGTCCACCCTGATCGGGATCATCGCCCAGCGGCTCGTCCGAGAGAACTGTCCGCACTGCACCGAGGAGTACTCCCCCACGGATGAGGAGGCGGTGGCGATGAAGATCCCCTTCGAGAAGCTCCAGCCCTACAAGTTCCGCCGGGGCAAGGGCTGCCTGCACTGCCGCGAGACCGGCTACAAGGGCCGTACCGGGATCTACGAGATCCTGCCCATGACCGAGAAGATCCGACGGCTCGTCGCCCACAAGGCGGGCTCGCTCGAGATCTACAAGGCCGCGCGCGACGAGGGGCTGCGGACCCTCAAGGAGGCCGCGATCGAGAAGGTGTTCCGCGGCGGCACGACCACGACGGAGATGGTGAGGGTAACGGGCAAATGACGGACAACGGGCTCAAAGGCAGGGTGGTTCTCGTCACCGGCAGCGGGCGTGGCCTGGGGGCCGCCTTCGCCCGGGCGGCGGGGGCCGAAAAGGCGAAGGTCGTCCTCAACTGCCAGCAGGACCTCAAGGCGGCGGAGGCAGTTGCGGGGGCGGTTCGCAAGGCCGGCGGCGAGGCCATCGCCTTCCGCGCCGACGTCAGTGACCCCGACCAGGCGAGCGGCCTCGTCGAGCACACGATCAAGACGTGGGGCCGCATCGACATCCTCGTGAACACCGTCGGCAGCCTCAACTGGAAGAGCTTCACCGAGCTCGAGCCGGCGGAGTTCCGCCGGGTGATCGCGTCGAACCTCGACTCCGTCTTCAACATGTGTCGCCTCGTCCTTCCCCACATGCGTGAGAAGCGCTTCGGACGCATCGTGAACTTCGCGGCGGTCGGCGCCGAGGCCACGCTCGGCGAGCCTCAGATGGCCGTCTACTCCGCGGCCAAGGCCGGGGTCGTCGCCCTCTCCAAGGCGCTGGCCCTCGAGGAGGCCCGCTGCGGCATCACCGTCAACGTGGTCTCCCCGGGCCTTCTCCGGGACGAGAGCGGCAACAAGGACGCCAGGGCCGCCGATGAGATGCTCGGCGACCGGGTGCCGGTGGGCCACGCCGGCCGCTCCGCCGACGTCGTCCGGGCCGTCCTCTTCTTCATCACCCCGGCCGCCGACTTCATCACCGGCCAGGTGCTGGAGGTCGCGGGCGGCGCGCGACAGTAGCCCCCTACCCCGGGGATCCGGCCGTTGCCGGAACTTCTCATGGGCTGCGGCGGCCGAGAGGCCGCACCACCCGGGGCGACCGGGGCCCTACGCCCGAGCGTCGTCCCCTTCCCCGAACACCTCGGCAGTGAAGCCGAGGAGCTCGGCGCCTTCTTCCGCCCATGTCCCGGGGAGGAGGCCGGCCTTCAGGCAGGTGTGATCGAGGAAGGTCTCCCGGTCCCAGGCATGCTCGACCGGGACCTGCGGGAGAAGGACGCCGCGGCGGCCCTGGTGGATGATCATGAGACCGTGTCGTCCCACCTCCACGGCCTCGGGGCGGATGGGGCGCATGCGGCCGAGGGCCGAGACCTCGATCTGCACCTCGGGAAGCTCCTCCGCGGTGACTGACTCGAAGCGTCCGTCCTCGGTGGCGGCGGCGACCGCCATCCGGGCCACGGTGTGGACGAGGGGCTCATCCGACTGCATCATCCCGATGCAGCCGCGAAGCTCGCCGTCACGGGCTCGATGGAGGGTGACGAAGGCCCCGCGGTCCTCTCCGAGCGCGGCGCTCGCCGCCTCCGGCCGGTAGGGGCCCCGTCCCGCGAAGTGCTCCTCGAGGGAGCGGCGCGCGACACGAAGGAGCTCCCGGCGCTCCTCCGGGGCCAGGGCGTCTCCTTCCGCCCCCGGGGTCACGTTGACGCCGTCAGCGCCGCGGACAGGTAGCCGACGACGCGGTCCTTGTCGCCCTCAGCCACGTCCCCGCTGTCCGCGTACCTGAGCACCGTGGCCCGGTCGGCACCGAGAGCGCGCGCGGCCTTCATCACCGCCACGACGGGGCCGCCACCGCAGGCAACATTCTGGTGACCCTCGATCCGATCCATGAGGGCCTCCGCATCGAACTGGCTCACCTGCTCGACCACGACCGCGTCCTCGCGATTGGCGACGTCGGCCGGGTGAAAGTGGGACAGGTCGCTCGACGCGACCATCACGACATCCTCACGATCCGCCAGCGCGCGCGACAGCGCCACGGCCAGCGCGTCGACCTCGCGGCGCGACTGCGTCCCCATCATCGCGGGCACGACCCGGAGCTCCGGCACCAGCCTCTGGAGGAACGGCATCTGCATCTCCAGAGAGTGCTCCTCGCGGTGCACGACGGCATCCTCGAAGAGACCCGAGCCCGCCTCGAGGAGGGCCTCGGCGAGGGACTCGTCGATCGGGGCCTGGCCGAGGGGAGTCTCCCACGCCCCGTGAGCGTGGACGGCCACTCCCGCGAACGCCTCCCGGTGTGACGGTCCGACGAGGACGACGGTGAGGGGGGAGCGGTCCCGCAGGAGCCCGTAGCCGCAGGCGGCGACGGGTCCGGAGTACCGCAGCCCGGCGTGGGGGCTGACGAGGGCGATCAGCCGACCAGGGGCGGAGACCTCACCCGCGCCCTCGAGGTAGCGGTCCACCTCGGCGGTGATCGCCCGCGCCGTGCCGGGGTACCAGGACCCCGCCACGGCCGCAGTGCGGACGGTGGCGATCATGGCAACCTCCCGGGGGCGCGTGGAGGGAACGCCGGCCCCACGGGGTTACCTATACACCCAGCGCCGAGCTGCTGTCGATGGTCGTGCACCCTGCTTGCTCGAGGGGGCGCGGCAACCCCCGGCGGGCGGTCGTCACGCTGCCGGGGCGTTTCTCCCCGCTGGTGAGTCTTCCCCCGGTCGCTTCCCCAGCCCCCAGCCCGCGGCATCTGAGGATGCGCTCCGATCACGGGCTTCCCCCCTGCGAAACCGGTGACTCAACGCCCCGCCGCGTCTCGGGCGCGTCGGCCTCTCGCAGCTCTCCCGGTGGCACGAGGCTCGCACAGGAGAAGGCGGACATCGTTGACGAAGGCCCACGCGGGCGGCGTCTCCGCCCCGGGGCCGGAAGAGGGAGTCATGAAACGAACCGCCGAACGATACGATCCCACGGGACTCTGCATGACCTGCAACCACGCGGGGTCCTGCTCCTACCTGGCCCGCACGGAGGGACCGATCTGGCGCTGCGAGGAGTTCGACGACTCGGGCCCGGTCGGAGCTGGCGTTGCCGACGTCGTCGTGCCCGACGTGGGCGGGCAAGCCGCACAACCCGAGCCATCCGTTCGAGTGGGCCAGCCTCGGGGCCTGTGCTGCAACTGCGACAACCGGCCGACCTGCCGCCTCCCGGGGGCCGAGCGGGGTGTCTGGTTCTGTGAGGAGTACGCATGAGCTCCGACACCCGCGCCGCAACACCGCAGCGGCCTGCTATCGCCCGTTCTCCGATGAGGCCCGCTCAACGCCGTTCGCGGCGCGAGCCGTCGCCGCAACCATCGCTGCAGCCCTACGCGGCCCGGGTCCTGGCCGATCTCAGAGGGCGTGTTCCCTGGGAGAAGGAGTTCCTGCAGGCCGTAGAGGAGGTCTTCTCCTCGATCTCGCCGGTGCTCGAGCAGAACCCGCAGTACGAGGGAGCAAGCATCCTGGAAAGGATCGTCGAGCCGGAGCGGGTCATCGCGTTCCGGGTCGTCTGGACCGACGACCAGAACCAGGTCAACGTCAACCGCGGCTACCGCATCCAGTTCAGCAGTGCGCTCGGCCCCTACAAGGGCGGAACCCGCTTTCACGCCTCGGTCAGCCTGTC
The DNA here is from genome assembly GCA_022340545.1 of Acidobacteriota bacterium. Taxonomy (GTDB): domain Bacteria; phylum Acidobacteriota; class Vicinamibacteria; order Fen-336; family Fen-336; genus JAJDNS01. The sequence goes on from JAJDNV010000105.1 coordinate 6,871, forward strand.
GTCGCTCAAGTTCCTCGGCTTCGAGCAGACCTTCAAGAACGCGCTCACCGGTCTCTCCCTCGGAGGCGGGAAGGGAGGCTCGGATCTGTCGTTTCGTGGCCGGTCTGACGCCGAGATGATGCGCTTCTGCCAGAGCTACATGAGCGAGCTCTTCCGCCACATCGGCCCCGAGACCGATGTTCCCGCCGGCGACATCGGCGTCGGAACAAGGGAGATCGGGTATCTCTTCGGCCAGTACAAGCGCCTCACCCGCAACTTCGACGGCGCACTCACCGGCAAGGCCCTCGAGTGGGGGGGCTCACGGCTTCGGCCGGAGGCCACGGGCTACGGAGTCGCGTACTTCGTGGAGGAGATGCTCCGCGACGCCGGTGAGAGCCTCGAGGGCAAGACCGTGGCCGTCTCCGGGTTCGGCAACGTGGCCTGGGGGGTCGTGCAGAAGGTGACCGAGCTCGGCGGCAGCGTCGTCACTCTCTCCGGGCCGGATGGCTTCGTCTACGATCCGGATGGCGTCCGTGGCGACAAGGTCGACTACATGCGCACGATGCGGCTCGGGGGTCGCGACGCCGTGCAGCAGTTCGGGGAGCGATTCGGCGTGGAGTTCCACCCCGGCCGCCGACCCTGGGTCGTTCCGTGCGACGTCGCCATTCCCTGCGCCATCGAGAACGAGCTCGACGAGGGCGATGCCGAGATGCTCCTGAAGAACGGGTGTCGCTGCGTGGTGGAGGGGGCGAATATGCCCACGACGCGCGAGGCCGTCCGCACCCTGCAGGAAGGGGGTGTGCTCTTCGCGCCGGGCAAGGCGGCGAATGCCGGCGGCGTGGCGGTCTCCGGCCTCGAGATGGCCCAGAATCGCTCGGGCGAGAGCTGGTCAGCAGAGCGGGTGGACGCCGCCTTGCGGGCCATCATGACGAGGATCCACGAGATCTGTACGGGCGCCGCGGAGTGCTATGGCCATCCCGGCGACTATGTCATCGGCGCGAACATCGGTGGATTCTCGAGGGTCGCGGAGGCGATGATGAGTCAGGGCGCAGTGTAGCGTCGGGCAGGAGAGGACGGGAGATGGTGGCGGTCAGGGGCAGGGAGCTGCGGGACGAGCTCGACACCGTGTCGCGGGCGCTCCTGCGCGGTGCGAGCCAGGGAACCTCCCGGACCGAGTTCCTGCGCGAGGCCTCGGCCGCGATTCTGAGCTTCACCGGCGCAGAGTCGCTCGATCTGTGGCTCGAGGACCGCCGACGACCCTACCACTGGCAGGCGTCGGGGCAGCCGCTCACCTCCTCGATCACGAGCCTCTCGAGCGGCGCCGGCGCCGACCGATGGCGCCGGCCGCGGGACGGACCGTCACCGGCCGAAAGGCTCCTGGACCACATCCTGCCGCTCGTCGACGAGGAGGGAAAGGTCGCGGCCTCGGCCACACGCGCCGCCGGGGGCAGCCTCTGGCTCCGCGATCTGGTGTTGCTCCCCTTCGAGATCGACAACCTGGACGAAGGCGTTCTGCGACTGTGCCGTCCCGGAGTCACGGAACCCACCGAGAGCGACATCGTCTCGTGCGAGAGCCTGGCCCACGTGCTGGGGGTGGCGATCGCCAGCCGCCGTGCTCAGGCGGCCTTGACCGAGCGCGTCAAGGAGCTCACGTGCATGTACGGCATCGCCCGGATCGCGGCCACGCCGAACGTCGCGCTGGACGAGGCGCTGCAGAGCATCGTCGAGCTGCTTCCCGCCGCCTGGCAGTACCCGGAGCGGGCCACCGCCCGTATTACCCTGGAGGAGAGTGAATTCCGCACGCGTGGGTTCGAGAGCGGACCCCGCTGCTTGTCCGCAGACATCCTGGTGAGGGGAACGCCTCGAGGCCTGGTGGAGGTGGTCTACGCCGAGGGCGACCGTGATCTCGAGCGGCCGATCCTCTTCGAGGAGGCGCCGTTCCTGGAGGAAGAGCACAACTTGATCCAGGGCATCTCGCGCGAGCTCACCTCCATCATCGAGCGCAAACGCGCCGAGGAGGAGACACTCCGCCTGCAACATCAGGTCCGCCACGCCGACCGCCTCGCGACGATCGGGCAGCTTGCCGCCGGCATCGCCCACGAGCTCAACGAGCCGCTGGGCAACATCCTGGGGTTCGCCCAGCTCGCGCACAAGTCCCCGGGCCTCACAGACCAGACGCGCCGGGATTTGGAGAAGATCGTGACCGCCTCCCTCTACGCCCGGGAGATCATCAAGAAGCTGCTGTTCTTCTCGCGTCAGACGCCGCCAGAGAAGCTGGGCGTGGACCTGAACAAGGTTGTCGAGGACGGCCTCTCGCTTCTGGAGCCACGCTGCGCGAAAGCCGGGATCACGGTGGTGCGGAAGCTGGCGCCGGAGGCCCCGGTCGTCCTGGGTGACGCTGCGCAGCTTCAGCAGGTCCTGGTCAACCTCGGGGTCAACGCGATCCAGGCGATGCCGGAGGGCGGGACGCTGCAGGTCGGCACCGCCATGGAGGAGGCCGTGGCGTGCCTGACCCTCGAGGACACAGGCGTGGGCATCCCGCCCGAGAACCTCGAGAGGATCTTCCTGCCGTTCTTCACCACCAAGGACGTCGGCGCGGGCACGGGCCTCGGGCTGGCGGTCGTACACGGCATCATCAGCCTGCACGATGGGACAGTGCACGCCGACAGCGAGGTGGGGCGCGGCACGCGCTTCGAGATCCGACTGCCGGCGGACGAGGAGACCATGACGGGGAGTGACCGCAATGGCGGCTAGAGAGCCCGGGCACAGGGTCCTTGTCGTCGACGACTCGGAGGCGACCCTGGAGGTCCTCCGGAGGAACCTGGAGACGGAGGGCTACGTGGTCCACACCGCATCCAGCGTCGCCGAGGCCCTGCACGTCCTGGTGACGACAGAGGTGGACCTCGTGATCACCGACGTCAAGATGCCACGGGTGAGTGGCCTCGATCTCGTCCGGCACGTCCGGGAGAACTTGCGAGATACGGAGGTGACGGTCATCACCGGCCATCCGGAAGTGAACGGGGCGGTCACCGCCATGAAGAACGGAGCCACAGACTACCTGACCAAGCCCTTCACCGACGAGGAGCTCCTCTCCGCCGTGCGCCGGGCCATCGACAGGGTGGAGATGCGGCGGGTGAGCGGGCGAGGGGGGCGCCAGGACCTGGCGCGTCACGGCCTTCTGGGCGAGTCGGAGGCCATGGAGACCATATTCGCGCAGATCGAGCGCGCCTCCAGCACCCGGGCGACCGTCCTGGTTTCCGGGGAGAGCGGCACGGGCAAGGAGCTCGTCGCCCGCGCCATCCACTACGAAGGCAAACGGGCGTCGGCGCCCTTCGTTCCCGTCAACTGCGGCGCCATCCCCCACGAGCTGCTGGAGAGCGAGCTCTTCGGACACCTCAAGGGTGCCTTTACCGGGGCCACCGAGACCCGCGCCGGTTTCTTCCTGGCCGCGGACGGCGGCACCGTCTTCCTCGACGAGGTCGGCGAGACCAGCCAGGCCATGCAGGTCAAGCTGCTGCGCGTGCTGCAGGACAGCGAGGTGCGGATGGTGGGCTCATCCCGGCCGCGGAAGGTCGACGTCAGGGTCATCGCCGCGACGAACAAGGACCTCGCACAGCTCGTCCGCAAGGGGTCCTTCCGGGAGGACCTCTACTTCCGCATCAACGTCCTCCCCATTCATCTCCCTCCGCTGCGTGAGCGGAACTCCGACATCATTCCGCTGACCCGCCACTTCGCCTCGAAGTGCGCGGAGGAGCTGGGGCGGCCGGTCCCGGAGTTCAGCGACCGCGTGCTGGACATCTTTCGCGGCTACGCCTGGCCCGGGAACCTGCGGGAGCTCGACAACGTCGTGCAGCGACTGGTCGTCATGACGGACACCGACACGATCGACGCCCCCGACCTTCCGGCGCTCATGCGTTTCTCGGCCGCCGGCACGGGTGACACTTCCCATCGGACCCTGGCCGAGATGGAGGCGAGCCACATCCGCGGCGTCCTCGCGAGCGTCGGCGGGAACAAGACGCAGGCTGCTCAGATCCTGGGGATCGACCGGAAGACACTGCGGGAGAAGTTGAAGAACGCCGACCGCCCGGGCAGCTGACCGGCCGAGTGGGGCCCGCTGCCGCCACCGCACGGTGTCGGCGATGTGCCCGCGCCGGCACGAGCCCCTCTGCTACCTGTACACCCAGTAGTCCAGCTCGGGGAAGATGTTGTCGCGGTCCTCGAAGTCACGGAGGATCGGCTCCTCCAGCGGGCACTGCCCGGTGAGCGCACGGTAGAGGTAGTCGAAGCGCGCGATGTGGTCGCGGGTCCGCTTCTTCGCGTACTCCACCGTGGTGTCCGTCTTCATGATGAAGGCCCAGTCCGAGGACTGGGCGAGAAGCAGCTCGCGGGCCGCCTGATCGAGGGCCCGCCGCTCGAGGTCGCTCGGGTGCTCAATTCGGCGGGCCAGCTCCACCATGCGCTCGGCGGACATGTCGAGATGAGGGTAGATCCAGTCGTTCGAGGCGTTGAGCCAGACCTCGGCATAGCCCTGCGCTCCCCACGTGCTCATGGGGGGCTGGCAGACCTCCAGCTCGCCGTGGCGGGCAAGGTACTCCGAGGGTGTGATTGACCGGACGATGTCCTGATCGTGGTGCATCTTCCGGAACAGGACGTCGAGGAACTGCGGCCCCTCGAACCACCAGTGGCCGAACAGCTCTGCATCGTAGGGGCTCACGACGATCGGCGGCCGGTCCATGTGGGCGGCGAGGTGCTCGACCTGCCGCTCCCGGTTGAACAGGAAGTTGCCGGCGTGAACGGCCGCCTTCTCCAGGGCCCAGGCCCTCACGTAGGGCTGCTTGTGCGCGAGGTCGACGCCGCGTCCGCTGACCCGGTGATACTTGATGCCGAGGTTCTTCCGCTGCCCGTCGGGCAGGGAGTCCCCCAGGTAGTCGAGCGGTAGCTCCCAGCCGATGTCCTTGTAGAACTCGCGGTAGTCGAAGTCGCCGGGGTACCCCGACTCCGAGCTCCAAACCTGCCGTGACGACTCCATGTCGCGCCCGAAGAAGACGATCCCGCCCGCTGAGGCGATCGGGGCGTGGACCCCGAAGCTCGGCCGCGGGTGCGCCTCGGTCAGGCCGTGGGCCTCGAGGAAGGTGAACCGCAGCCCGACCTCCTTGAGGTAGACCTCGTGGCCGGGCACGTAGCCGCACTCCGGCAGCCAGATGCCCGATGGGTCGCGGCCGAACTCCTTCCGGTAGTGCTGCGCCCCGACGTGGATCTGGGCCCGCACCGCCTGGGGCACCGGGTCCATCAGGGGCAGGAACCCGTGCGTGGCCGCGCAGGTGAGGATCTCCAGCCGGCCCGTGTCCTGATGACGGCGAAACGCTCCGCGGACGTCGGAGCGCCAGTCGTCGCACACGAGGCGCCTCACGTCCTCGAACTCCTGGAGGTACCACCAGGCCAGCGCCTCCAGATGAGGTTGCTCGCGCTTCGTTCGCTCCGTCTCCCGCCGAGCGAGCTCTATGAGACGGTCGAGGTGCTGGTGGTAGCGGCCCATCAGCAGCTCGTCCGTCATCATCGAGACGAGCGGCGGCGAGAGGGTCATCGTCAAGCGGTACTCGACCTCGTCACGCTGCAGGCCGTCGAGCACGCGCAGGATCGGGACGTACGTCTCGGTCAGGGCCTCGAAGAACCAGTCTTCCTCGAGGAAGTGCGGGTGCTCAGGGTGCCGGACGTAGGGCAGGTGCGCGTGGAGAACCGGGCACCAGTACCCGACCGGCATGCCCTACCTCCGATGGGTGTCGCTTGCTCCGGGGCGGAAGGCGTCGCTCGCGCCAGGTCGATCACGTCGGCCTCCCCCTGGGGGGCGGAAGGTGTCGCTGGCTCCGCCTCGCTGGGCGGCCTCGTCGCCCCCGGCCACCCAGGGGTCGCTCGCGAGGTCGGCCTCGCGCTCCGCCTCCCGGGCCGCCGCCGCACCCTCGGGAGGCACCGCGCCGGCGTTGCGGTAGCTGACCCGCCGCCGGGCCCGCTCGCGCGAGGGGCCCACCCTCGGCGTGACGACCGAGTTGCTCTCCGCCAGCTGCCGGAACTCCCCGGACGGCAACGTGATCCCGATCTCGGCGCGGTAGGTGCGGCGGGCGACGTCGGTGCGGATGTACCACCACCGCGCGCCCGGGGGGAGCAGGATGTCGCTCATCCCCCCGCTCACCGGATCGAGGACACGGAGGGTGAGGCGCGACAGCGCGAGGGCGCGCTCGCCGAGGCTCTTTGTCAGGCCCTTCATCGTCTCCGGGCTCACGTCCCAGTAGGCGAAGATCCACTCCGGATCACGCACGAGGAGACGCACCCGATTCACGCCGTAGCTCTCCGGAAACAGGAACCGCTCCTCCTCGAAGAGGCGCTTCGGGAGGTCGCGGGGCAGGTATTTCGCGGAGCGGATCTGATCCTCATCGCTGAGCCCGGGAACCACTCCCGGCGGCGCGCCCGGGGGGGCATCCTTCCACTTGCGACGGGCCGCTCCTGCGAGCGCCGAGCCCCTGGACCGCGCGGCCCCGGTCTTCTTCCGGGCCGTCTTCGGTGCCGCCTTGCGCGCGGTCTTTCGGATCGCGGTCTTCTTCTTCGCGACCTTCTTCGCCACGCTCTTCCGGGCGGCCTTCTTCAGCGCCTTCTTCGGTGTGGCCTTCTTCTTCGGCGCGGCCTTCTTCTTCGGCGCCTTCCGGGGCGCGGCCTTCTTCTTTGCGGTCTTCTTCAAGGCAGCCGAGCGTGGCGCCGCCTTCCTGGCGGCGGTCTTCCGCTTTCCGCCCCGGGCAGGGGCCGCCGCCTTCTTCTTGCTAGCCATAGGTCGTCAGTATAGGAGACGCGCTTCGTCGTCGGCAAGCCGTTCCGGGCCGGCCGGCGAGAGGAGACGCCTCACCGGCCGCGATCCGACGAGCCGGACTATGGATTCGTCTCGCCCTGCGGCGACGGATCCCGCCGGCTCCGTCGCATGAGCTCGCGCATCCGCTGCTCCACCTCGAGCTCAAAGACGCGGTACTTGGCCTGCTGCAGCGGGGTGAGGGCTGCGTCGAGTGCACTCAGCTGCGCCCGGATCCGCTTCGGCCCCTCGGCATCGAGGGCGTTGTACGCCTTCAACGCCTCCTCCACCTCCCGCTCCGTCGCCGTGCCCGAGCTCAGAAGGCGACGCATCCGGCGCAGCGCCTGCCCTCGCTCCAAGAGGAAGTCTCGCCGGGTCTTCTGGAGCTTGCTCACCAGGGGAATGATCCGCGCGTACTGATCGTCGTCGAGGTCGAGGCTCTCCTGGATGTTGGCAATCACGTAGGCGTCCACCATCCGAAACGCCTCGTCACGCCTCTCGTGGCCCCGCGTGGGCGAGCGCTCCTGTGCCAACACCCCCGAGGCCACGAGGCCCCACCCGAGCGCAAGTCCGAGTACTCCACGCCAGCTCACAACTCCCCCTCCTGCTGCTCGACGCGCAGCGCCATGGTCAATGCCTCGGACTCCTGGTCCGACAGTGCTGCGACGAACGCGGCGAGCCCGCGACCCTCTTCCCAGTCCGCCACCAGGGCTTCTTCCTCTGCGAAACCGCTCACCACCGCGAGGTTGTCGTCTTCCTCCACCGGCGGGAGGGCCGACCACGCGGGCAGCGTCGGAGCGACGCCGGCCGGCGTCGGCGGTCTCTCCCCGACCGACAGAGCAACGATCACGACGACCGCGGCCGCCGCGGCCAGGGGCGCCAGCCAACCCCAACGCGTTCGCCGCTCCGGCTCCTCGGCGATCCGGCGGCGCACGTTCCGCCGAAGGGCCTCCCAGTAGAGGCCTGGAGGCTCGGGGACGTCGACCTTCGACGCCGCCTCGAGTGCCGCGCGCGCGTTGTCCAGGCGTGATCGACAGGCCGCGCACGAGGCGAGGTGCGCCCGCTGCTCGGGCGTACCCTCGCCCTCGAGGAGGTCTGTCATCGTTCGATCGGAAAGATGACTTGCCATCACGTCACTCCCCCTCTTCCGCCATCAGCTTCCGCAGGTTGCCAAGGCCATGGAAGAGGTTTGCCTTCACCGTCCCCACCGTCGAGCCCAGGACCTGGGCCACCTCCTTGTGCGTGAGGTCGTGGTAGATCTTCAGTATTAGGGTGGCCCTCTGCTTCTCGGGCAGGCGGCCCACCGCCTCCCGGAGGCGCCGCGCCTGCTCGGCTCTCTCCACCCGCTCCGCGGCCCCGACCCCGGGGTCGGGGATCGTCTCCGGCAGCTCCTGCGCCGGCGGCCGCCGGGCGGCTCGGAAATTGAGGCAGGCGTTGATGCCGATCCGGTAGAGCCACGTTGAAAAGGCGCTCTGGCCACGGAACCGCCCGATCGCCCGCCAGGCCCGGAGAAAGACCTCCTGGGCGAGATCGTTCGCGTCTTCGTGGTTGTTCACGTAGCGGTAGCACAGCCGATAGATCTCCCTCTGATACCGAACGACCAGCTGGTCGAAGGCCTCGCGCTCACCCCGCTTGCAGGCCTCGATGGCCGCCCGCTCCGCCTCTCGGGGGCTGGGGCCTGTCTCCGCCGGCGCCTCGTCCGCGGCGAGCACGGCAGGCAGGGCCGGCGTCGAGGTGGGCGCGTCCATCTTGCCTTCTTCGTCCTTCTTCCCGGTCAATTCGCCCGCTCCCGGGGCTGACCGGCGGGGTCGGTCTCTCGTTCGGGCGCCGCCTTTCTCCCTGGCCTATTAGACCGATTCGACGGGGAAAGGTTGGCCTGAACGCGGACCTGCTCGAGAAGCAGGGGCCCGCCACCTCCCAGGCGGAGGGTGACTGCCCGCTCGCCGGGGAGAACCCGGAACCCTGCCGCAAGTCCCTCGGGGACAGGCTCCAGGAGGACCCGGCGCCGGGGCGACCCGGGAGCATCCGGGACGATGTCGAGCCAGGGCCCCGAGGGGCCGGGGCCCAGGACCTGGCCTTGGAGGTCCAGCCCATAGGCCCCGGCGGGGAGTGCCAGCCGCCGGCCCAGGGCGGCCCCGTCGGGGTGGCGGTGGGGCTCGTAGAGTGGGCCCCATTCCAGAGCCGTGCTCGCCCATTCCCCACGGGCCGAGGCCACCGGCGCCCAGCCGGGAGCGGCAAGCGCCGGCCGACCCACGAGACGCACCGCGTCGCGGTCGCCGGTCCGGGGCTCGGCGATCCCGGCCGCGAGCTGGGCCGCGGCCAGCCCGCCCAACCCGGCCACGGCCAGGCGCACCGCGCTCGGACGCCTCGGGCGCCAGGGCATCGCCAGGATCAGGGCCGCCCCCCAGAGGGCGGCCAGCCCGTCGCGGTGCGCGTCGGACAGCACGTAGCCGGGCAGCAGCCCCGTCCACTCCTGCGCCCCCGAGCGCTCCCGGAAGAGCGGGGCCGTTTCGTCACGATCACGATGGACGAGCCGCGGCTGCCCCGCGCCCTCGAGTCCGACCCAGAGGCCCCAGCCGACGAGCAGCGCCGCACCGACGGTCAGCCCGCGGCGTTCCCACAGGAGCGCCACCGCCACCGCAAGCACGGCCACGACTGGCACCAGGAAGCGGCCCGGGGGGTTGAAGCCGCCGCGCCACATGTGCCACGAGCCGGCGGGGAACACGACCACCGCCACCAGGGCCACCGCGGTGAGCGTCAAGGCGCGATCCCGGCGCCAGAGCGCCACCAGCCCGGGCACCGCGAGGACAAACACGGGCGCGTACACGAGGAGACCGAACTCCTGATCCAGCATCAGTCCGGGCAGGCCCTCGCGCAGGGTCGAAAGCGCCAGCTCGGGGCGCCGCCCGTAGACGCGGCGGGGGTCGAAGAAGCCGTAGAGGGCATGGTGGTAGAGGAGCACGCCCGCCGCCGAGGCGAGTCCGGGGACCGTCAGCGCGAGGACGCTTCGAAGGCGTCGCTGATGCCACAGGGCGTGCAGCACGACCAGCCCGGCGAGGGGCACGTAGCGAACGTTCAACCACGGCAGGGCCGCCGCGGCGAGGCCGATGGCGAGCGCACCTCCGGGTCCCAGGTCCGTCTGCCGACCTCGGCGAAGGCCGTAGGCGACGGCGAGAGCCGCGGGGACTTCGGTGAAGATGAGACCCACATAGAAGAGAAGAGGCGGGGACAAGGCGAACACCCAGCCCGTGGCCTCGGCGAGCCCGTCGCGCCCGCTCAGCGCGCGCACCCACTCCCGCAGCTCGCGGGCGAGGAGGGCGGCGAGAAGCGCCAGGAAGACGGAGGCACCGACGTAGCCGGCGGCGGCGTACGCGGGCAGAACCAGGATCGAGAGGCCCACGGCGTGGAGGGAGTAGATCTCGCCGTCCTTGCCGCGGACGCGGTAGTGCGGCGCGAGGGGGGCATCGTGGAATGCGGTGTAGCGCCGATCGGCGTAATCCCGCTCGAGAGACAGGTCGCCGTCCCGCAGCAGGCTGTCCGCCACCATCAGGTAGTGCGGCTCGTCCCCCCGAGGGCCGACCTGGAGCTGAACGCGCCCGGCCACGACAACGTAGAGGAGAAAGACGACGGGCAGGAAGACCCACCGGGGTGGCCAGCGCCCCACGCCCACGGCCACGATCGCGAGACCGGCCAGGGCCAGGGCCAACAGCGGCGCCCCCGAGAACGCGCGCACCCCGGCGAGGGGCGCGCCGCTCAGGACAAGCAGGGCCGGAGCCAGGAGACCCGCGCACGCGATCAGCGGCTCTCGCCCCCTTCGGGAGGCCCCCGCGGACATGGTCACGAGGAGCACTCCCCCGGCCACGGCGAATCCCGGCATCCCGAGCAGGATCCCGCCCGGCCGGGCGGCGGCCCCGCCCGCCCCCAGGAGGGCCACGAGGCAGAGGCCTCCCGCGCCGAGCCACCAGCGCGAGACGTCGGGGTCGGGCTTGGCCAAGACCCCGCGATTCTAACCGTTTAGGGGACGCCCGCCCGAGGCTGGAGGCACGCTCGCAGTTGATTCACTTGCCGCCGCGGCGCGCGAAGGCGATATTGGAAAGCAGGAGAGGGATCGTGGGCGGACCGAGACGATGGCTCTGGACCGTGTTGGCGGTGCTGCCGGCCGTCGCGGCAGCCGACGAGGTTCACCTGACGAGCGGCGGCATCGTGCGTGGCGTGATCGTCGAGCGCACCGACCAGGCGGTCGTGATCGAGACCGGCCCGGGACGGGTGACGCTCCCGCTCGCCCGGGTCTCCCGAATCGTCGACGGCGGCTCGGCCCTCGCGACGTTCCAGGAGCGGGCGGCCCGGATCGGCTTCGATGACGTCGAGGGCCTGGCCAACCTCGCCCGCTGGGCGGGCGACCACGACCTCGCGACCCACGCCCGCCACACCTGGGAGCGGGTCCTGGCCCTCGACCCGGGTCACCCTGGGGCCAATGCCGCCCTGGGCCGCGCGTACATCGACGGCGTCTGGATGAGCGAGCAGGGTGCACCCCGTCTCCCCGCACCCGCCGTCCCAGACCCGCCCGGGGCAGTCGATCTGGAGGACCCCGCGGCCCTCCCGCCCCCCGGTCTCGAAGCCGCACGCGGGGCCTGCGAAGCCCCTGGTCCGGTCCCGCAGCGCCTCGAAGGGCTCCAGCGTCCAGGATTGACTTTCGCCTGATTTTCGCCTAGATTATCGGGTGAGGAGACTCCCATGTACCTCACCCGCCGACAGAAGGAGATCCTGGACTACCTCAACGGCTTCATCGAGAGCGAGGGGTACGCCCCGACCATCGAGGAGATCGCCGCGCACTTCAAGCTCCGCTCGCTCGCGACCGTCCACAAGCACCTCACCAACCTGCAGGACAAGGGCCTCATCCGCAGGGCGTGGAATCGAAGCCGGGCCCTCGAGCTGGTCCCCACCGAGGTGACCGTCCACGCGGTGGAGCTGCCCCTTCTCGGCCGCGTCGCCGCCGGGTCCCCCATCGAGGCGATCGACGCGAGCGAGACCATCTTCGTCCCCGAGGACATGGTCGGGCGTCGCGAGACCTACGTGCTCCAGGTCAAGGGCGACTCGATGATCGAGGAGCAGATCCGGGACGGGGACTACGTCATCGTCGAGAACCGAACGACCGCCAACGACGGCGAGATGGTGATCGCGCTTCTCGACGGGGACAGCGTCACCCTCAAGAAGCTGTACCGGGAGGGCCGGGGCCGGGTGCGGCTCCAGCCCGCCAACGCCCGCCTCGAGCCGATGTTCGTCGACCAGGACCGGCTCCGCATCCAGGGCGTCGTGATTGGCGTGCTGCGCAAGTACTGACCGCGAGCCGCGGACGCCGGCCGCGGTACACTCGACCTCGGAGGCACCCGATGGCCGAGGACAAGGCATCCGTCAACTTCACCGTCGTCCCCGAGGACTCGCCCGACGTTCCCCGGGTCTACAGCAACTTCTGCGCGATCCAGAACTCGCCGCTCGACTTCACGTTGACCTTCTGCGAGATGCTGCCTCCGAACGAGAGGCAGCTGCGGGAGGCGCAGTCCAGCCATGTGGTGAAGGCCCCGGTCCGGGCGCGGCTGGTCGTCCCCTCGCAGATGATCCCCGGCCTGATCGCGGCCTTGCAGGACAACTACCGGGGCTTCCAGGAGTCCTACGGGGCGGGCAAGGGTTCGCTGCACTAGGCCCGCGGCCGCCCCGCCCGGGGCCAGGCTTCGAGCCTCCCTCCGGACCTCCTGCGCCCGGGCCCTCCCCTAGACTGGGATCATGAGGGACCGGGCCCGCAGCATCCTGCACGTCGACCTCGACCCGTTCATTGTCTCCGTCGAGCGGAGCCTGGACCCGTCCCTTCGCGGTCGTCCGCTGGTCGTGGGGGGCGACCAGGACGGCTCGGGCTTCGTCGCCGCGGCCAGCGAGGAGGCCCGCCGCACCGGGGTCCGGGTGGGCCAGACCCTCGCCCAGGCGCGACGCCTCTCTCCCGACGCCGTCTTCCGCCCCGGATCCCTGGACACCTACGGACGCGTCGGAGAGGAGGTGACGGCCGTCCTGCTCGCCGCCAGCCGGCGCGTCGAGCGACCCTCCGCCGACGAGGCATACGTCGACCTGACGCCCGACCAGCACGACGGCCCGCGCCCGGTCCGTGCCGCCGAGACCATCCGCGATGAGCTGCAGCGCCGCCTCGGACTCGACGCCTCGCTCGGCCTCGCCTCCTCACGCCTGGCTGCGCGCATCTCCTCGGGGTGGGCGAAGCCCCGCGGGCTTCTCGTGGTCCTCCCGGGCTACGAGCTGTCCTTCCTCGCCCCGCGGCCCATCTCCGTGCTCGGAGACCTGCCGCCCCATCTCGAGGCCGCGCTGCAGCGCGCCGGGCTCGCGACGCTCGGCGACGTGGCGGAGGCCGACGACAAGGTGCTCGAGGCTGCAGTGGGACCTCTCGCCGCCCCCCGCCTCCGCGCCGCGGTGCGGGGGGAGGGCGAGGAGCCGGTGGCGCTGGCCACGTCGCCCTCGTCGGTCCAGGAGGAGGCCCACGTTCGTGACCCTCGCTCCGACCGCGAGGCCCTCGAGCAGATCGTCGACGCCCTAGCCCGCCGCGCGGCAGGGCGGCTCAAGCCGTTCCACCTCGTGGCGCGGGGCATCAAAGTGGAGGTGCGCCGACCCGTGGCCGCGCGCCAACGGAGCGAGACCTTTGCCCTCGGTGTCGCCGACGAGGACGTCATCGCCACTCGCGCCCAGGCCCTCGTCGCACCGCTGCTCGACCCCGCGGACGGCGTGCGGGCGCTTCAGGTGCGGCTGAGCCGACTCGAGACGCCGACGCCGCAGACCTCGATCTTCCCCGCGCTTCGCCCCGCACGCTGAGTGCCGGGTCCGCACGCGGGCCGGCTCTCCCGGTGCGCGAGCCCCGATCCGACATTGACCGCCGGTTCGCGCGAGGCCGCGACGAGGTGGAGCCGCCACAAGAAGGGTGTCGGATCGGGGCTAGAATCGGCCCGTGCCTCCCCGATCCCGTCCCCGAGCCACACCCAGGCATGCGCAGCAGGTGCTCGACCTCCTGGAGCAGGCCCACCCCGAGGCCCGGTGCGCACTCCACTACCGCAACGCCTTCGAGCTCGCGGTGGCGACGATCCTCTCGGCCCAATGCACGGACGAGCGCGTCAACATGGTCACCCCCCGGCTCTTCGCGCGCTTCCCCGACGCCCCGTCTCTGGCTCGCGCGGAGGCCGCCGAGGTCGAGGACATCATCCGGTCCACGGGTTTCTTTCGCGCCAAGACCCGCAGCCTCCTGGGGATGGCCCGGG
>JAJDNV010000392.1 GCA_022340545.1 Acidobacteriota bacterium
GCCGTCGGCCCGGGGCCGTCCGGGTCGGCATCAGCCCAGGGGTGAAGCATGATCGAGCCGAGCCGGGCGCGAGATGCGGGCGGGGGACCAGACGACGTCCACACCGGCCTCAGTGCGGACGCCTTCAAGCGAGCGTACGCCGACAACCTTCGATACACCCTCGGTCGCTTCCCCGCGGTGGCCACCCCCAACGACCGCTACCTGGCCCTCGCCCACGCCGTTCGCGACCGGCTGATGGACCGCTGGATGCGCTCGGGCGAGGCGTACTACCGCGCCCACGCCCGGACGGTGTGCTACCTGTCGGCGGAGTACCTCCTTGGCCCGCACCTCGGGAACAACCTCCTGAACCTCGGCGTCCTCGACGAGGCGCGGCAGGCGATGGAAGAGCTGGGGCTCGACTTCGACCGCCTGCTCGAACAGGAGGAGGAGCCCGGCCTGGGCAACGGAGGCCTCGGGCGGCTGGCCGCCTGCTACATGGACTCCCTGGCCACGCTCCAGGTGCCGGCCATCGGCTACGGCATCCGCTACGAGTTCGGCATCTTCGACCAGGCCATCCGGGATGGCTGGCAGGTGGAGGTGACCGACAAGTGGCTGCACCTCGGCAATCCCTGGGAGATCGCCCACCCCGAGATCTCGTTCGAGGTCGGCCTCGGGGGCCACACGGGTTGGTACACGGACGAGGATGGCCGGGAGCGGGCGTGCTGGTTCCCCGAACGTGTCGTGCGCGGGGAAGCCTGCGACACCCCGATCCTCGGCTACCGCACGGGCAACGCCAACCTCCTGCGCCTCTGGCGGGCGGAGGCCACGGAGTCCTTCGACTTCCAGGCCTTCAACGTGGGGGACTACTGGGGGGCGGTCGAGGAAAAGGTGTCCTCGGAGACGATCAGCAAGGTCCTCTACCCGAATGACGAGCCCGAGGCGGGCCGGCGCCTGCGTCTGGCCCAGCAGTACTTCTTCGTCTCCTGCTCGCTGCAGGACATGATCCGCCTCCATCTCCAGACCGCCCCCGACGTCAGGGGCCTCGACGAGAGGTACGCCACGCAGCTGAACGACACGCACCCCGCGATCGCGGTGGCCGAGCTCATGCGGCTGCTGATGGACGAGCACGCCCTGGGCTGGGAGGAGGCCTGGGAGATCACCCGGCGGACGTTCGGCTACACCAACCACACCCTGCTGCCGGAGGCCCTCGAGACCTGGCCGGTGGACCTCTTCGGCTCGCTCCTGCCCCGGCACCTCGAGATCGTGTACGAGATCAACACCCGCTTTCTCGACGAGGTCCGACGCCGGTTCCCCGGCGACGAGGAGCGGGTGCGGCGGATGTCGCTCATCGACGAAGCCGGCGGCCGCTCGGTCCGGATGGCCCACCTCGCCAGCGTGGGGAGCCACACCATCAACGGAGTGGCCGCCCTTCACTCCGACCTCCTGAAGCGCCACGTGCTGCGGGACTTCGACGAGCTCTGGCCGAGCAAGATCCGAAACGTCACCAACGGCGTGACCCCCCGGCGGTTCGTGGCCCTCATCAACCCCGGTCTCGCCCGGCTCGTCACCGAGGCCATCGGAGACGGCTGGATCCGGAACCTCGAGGAGCTGCAGGAGCTTGAGCCCCTTGCCGGGGACGAGGCCTTCCGTGCCGAATGGCGTCGCGTCAAGCACGCCAACAAGGAGGCGCTGGCCGCGGAGAGCGAGGCGCGCGCGGGGGTGCTCGTCGATCCCGGCAGCCTCTTCGATATCCAGGTCAAGCGCATCCACGAGTACAAGCGCCAGCACCTCAACATCCTGCACGCGATCACGCTCTACCGTCGCCTGAAGAAAGACCCGGGGCTGGATGTCCCGTCGCGAACCGTGTTCTTCGCGGGAAAGGCCGCGCCCGGGTACTTCATGGCGAAGCGGATCATCAAGCTCGTCCACTCCGTCGGCGCGGTGGTGAACACCGATCCCGGCATGCGTGGACGGCTGCGGATCGTCTTCCTGCCGGACTACAACGTCAAGAACTGCCAGCGCATCTTCCCGGCCGCCGATCTCTCGGAGCAGATCTCCACCGCGGGCAAGGAGGCCTCGGGCACCGGGAACATGAAGTTCGCCCTGAATGGCGCCCTCACGATCGGGACCCTCGACGGCGCGAACGTCGAGATCCGCGAGGCGGTCGGGCCGGACAACTTCTTCCTGTTCGGCCTGACCGTGGACGAGGTGCAGCGCCTGCGGGCCGACGGCTACCAGCCGCGCGACCGGTACGACGAAGACGAAGGACTTCGCGACGCCCTGGATGCGCTGGCCGCGGGGGAGTTCTCCGGAGGAGACCGCGAGGTGTTCCGCCCCCTCGTGGACAACCTCCTGCACGACGACCCGTTCCTGGTCCTGGCCGACTATCGCGCCTACGTCGACGCGCAGGCCGAGGTGGAGACGGCCTGGCGGGACGAGGAGCGCTGGACGCGGGCCTCGATCCTCAACGCCGCCCGCAGCGGGCGCTTCTCCTCCGACCGGTCGATCTACGAGTACTGCCGCGACATCTGGCACGTGGAGCCCCTGCCCCTGGCGGAGGTGGTGGGGGAGGGGGAGGAGCGCTGAGCTTCGGGCCTGCTGGGTCTACGGCAAGGCCGCCGAGGAAGGGCGGCGGCCGGATTCACGTCAAGTTGGTGCCCTAGAACTCCGGCCGGGAGAAGCGCGTTCCCGGGGGGAACGCGAGGTCGAAGTGGCCTTCCAGCACGTCGAGCAGGTGCTCGGGATCGCGTATGGTCGTCGTCTCCGTGGTCCGGCCCTCGCGGACGGTGAGCTCGCGGTTGCGCAGGACGGTGCCTCCTTCGGGAAACAGGCGCTGCGCGGTCAGGTTGTTCACGAATGCCGACCCCGGGTGCGTGCTCGTGAAGTGGTTGGCCATCTCGAAGTCGACCGGGTACTGAGGCTCGAGGGTGAAGGCGAAGAGATCGATCCACTCTCCATCAGGGTTGCCCTCGAGCACCCACAGGTCGTCCTCGCGACGGAACCGGTGACCCGTCGGGCCGAGCCAGTGCTCCCGCTTCTCCTCGAGCGGGAGCGAGCGAACCGGGGCGTTCCGACCGAAGCCCACGTCGGCCACGAAGGGACCTTCGGCGAGGTCCACGCGCAGGAGCATGTGGGTCCGGGCCAGGACCGCGGTGGCTCCCATCCGCACCCGGGCGGCCAGCGGGGTAACGTCGAAGCCGAGGCGATCGAGAACCGCCTGGAACAGCGTGTTGTGCTCGAAGCAGTAGCCGCCGCGCCGGGCGGCTACGAGCTTCGCCTGCAGGCTCGTCAGGTCGAGGGCGATCGGGCGACCGAGCAGGATGTCGAGGTTCTCGAACGGAATGGCGCCGACGTGGGCCTGTTGGAGGTCGGCCAGGGCCTCGGCGGAAGGGGCGAGTGGGCGGCGGGCCCTGGTGCGCTTGAGGTAGGCCTCGACATCGAGCTCGTCCCGCGCCATACCACTCCCGTCAATCCGCTGGCTCGCCCCCGAGGGCGGAGAGCTCGGCTGCGGCGCCGCGATGGCGGGGCTCCCGCTCGAGGACCTTCTGGTACATGCTCCGGGCGCGATCGATGCGGTTCTGGCTCCGGTAGAGAGCACCCAGGAACAGGTAGGCGGGGGTGCACCCGGGCTCCTCGTCGACGAGCTCGAGCAGAACGCGCTCGGCCTGATCATCCTGGGTTCCGCTCTTCATGCAGCCACGCGCGAGGAGCATCGCCGCCCGCGTCTTGAGCGGGCCATCGACCTGCGACAGGAGAGGCTCGACCGCCCGGACGACGTCTGCGTATCGGCCCCGGGCAAACAGTCCCTCCGCCTCGCGGATCGTGACTGCCGGGTCTGAACCCCGTGCCTCAGGCGCCGGCTCCGAGGACCCTGGCGCCTCGGGCGGCGGAATCGAGGCCTCCCGAGGGTGTGGATCCGTCGTCGGTGGCGCCTCGAGGGACGGGGGAGGCGGTGGGGCGACCGCCGACCGGGGCACGGGGCGGGTGTGCGGTCCGGTCCCGGACCTGTTCTCCCTGCCGCGGAGAGCCTTTGGCAACAGGTTGGGACGCGTGCGGGACGTCGGCTCCTTCTCCTGATAGTCGACGATCCCGGTGCAGAGCAGTCCGAAGAGACTCCGCTCCGTCTCCTCGGGAGAGACCGGGCTCAGCCCGATGACGTCGTGAGCGCTGACCGTGCCGTCGATCCGCGACAGCACGAAGCCGTCCGTGGGGGTGAGCGTGATGCGCTGGGAGCGAAGCAGGGGATCGTTCGACAGGACCAGCACGCGGTCCATGTCGCCCAGGACCTGGCGGACCATCTCGGGATCCAGGACGCGCCGTGTCGCCTCGAGGATCACCTGGCCGGTGGAGAGGCTGCAGATCACCTCCGACTCCGAGGCACTGTCGTCCAGCTCCTCGAAGCTGGGCGACCCGTCGGCTCCCTCGAGCATCGCGAACAGGATCTCGCGGACGTGGAGGCCGAGGGCCTCTTCCAGGCCTTCCCGATCCAGAAGCCCCATCCCCGAGAGAACGGGCCCCAGGCGCTTCTCCGTCTCCAGCGCACGCTCCAGGTCGCCCTGACTGATCACGCCGTACCGCACGAGCACCTCTCCCAGGTGCTCCCCGTCGGTGTCGCTGATCGCGTGGGTGATCTGTCCCTTCAGGATGCGAAGACTCCGGTGATTCCGACCGGACGAGAAGTGGAGGTGCCCGGATTTCCCCCCGACGTAGACGTCACGCAGGAT
The DNA here is from genome assembly GCA_022340545.1 of Acidobacteriota bacterium. Lineage (GTDB taxonomy): Bacteria > Acidobacteriota > Vicinamibacteria > Fen-336 > Fen-336 > JAJDNS01. Next base: position 4,704 of record JAJDNV010000392.1, read on the forward strand.
CCCGAAGAGCTCGCTCGGGTCGGGCGGGTGTGCGGACGGCTCCGGCCGGACCTCGGGCTCCGCGACGGCGGGCGTCGGCGCGCGCACGAGCGGCTTGGTCGTCCTGAGCTCGCCCGTCGCCACCTTCCCCTGGTCCCCACCCCCCTTCGTGACAGCGATCTTGCGTCTCGTCTGGAGAGCGACGTCATCGAGACATCCTGAGAGCGCGTGGGCGAACTCGGCGCTCGTGGCGTATCGGTTGTCCGGGTTCCGGGCCAGCGCGCGCTTCAAGATCGGGATGAAGCGGTCATACTCCGGTCCCGTCGGCAGCTCCAGGACCGGCTCTTTGTGGGCGATCCGGTAGAGGGTGGCCACCGGTGTTTCGGCGTCGAACGGCCGCTGCCCGCTCAGAAGCTCGCACAGCATCGAGCCCACGGCGAAGAGATCGCTCCGGCCGTCGATCGCGTCCCCGTTCACCTGCTCGGGCGACATGTAGGCCGCCGTTCCCAGGATGGCCCCGGTTCCGGTCACGGAGGCCGGGCCGAGGCGGGCGATGCCAAAGTCCATGATCTTGGCTGCCCCGTCGTCAGTGATGAAGACGTTTGCCGGCTTGATGTCGCGGTGGACGATCCCGACCTTGTGGGCCTGGCCGAGCCCATCGAGCACCTGCAGGACGATGGAGACCTTCTGTCCGAGCTCCAGGGTCTCGTCTCGACGCCTGATGTGGAGGAGGTCGGCTCCCCGCAGCAGCTCCATCACGATGTAGGGCGCGCCGTCGGTGTGGTACCCGAGATCGAAGACCATCACCACGTTGGGGTGGGTCAACCGGGCGACCGCGCGGGCCTCGCGCTCGAAGCGCTCCTTCTGCTCAGGGTCTTCCGCGATCTGCGGAAGCATCACCTTGAGGGCCACCTCGCGCTCGAGGAACGGGTCGAACGCCCGATAGACGGCTCCCATGCCGCCCTTGCCGAGCAGGCCGACGACCTCGTACTTGCCGATTCGCTCGACGGATCGAGCATCCGACGGGGAGCCTGGCGTGTTCGGTCTCTTCTGGACTGCTGCCAAACCGTCTATCTCGCTCCCTGCCCTCCGGCGCGCACACGAATCCGCAGTCCGACGCGATGCATTGTACTAGACGCCTGCCGGACTCCGTTCGGCCACGCGGCGTTGGCGGGTCGTTGACCCAGGAGCCGGACAGATCCCGGGTTCAGTCCAGCCGCTTGCGGAAGCGCAGCACAGCCACGATCATGATCGAGACACCCATCGCCAGCAGCACCAGGGCCTGGGGCCACAGTACGTCGATGCCCGAACCGCGCAGAAAGATGCCACGGATGATCTCGGCGTAGTAGCGCACGGGGATGGCGTAGGTGACGTACTGAATGGCGCGGGGCATGTTCTCGATGGGGAAGATGAGCCCGGAAAGAAGGATCATCGGGATCAACAACACGAACGCGGCGCCCATCATGGCCTGCTGCTGGTTCCCGACGACCGTGGATACGAGGAGGCCCAGTCCCAGGTTGCCGAGGACGAAGAGCATCGTCAGGCCCAGCAGCAGCGCGAGGGACCCCTCCAGGCGGATCTCGAAGCCCCAGACCGTCACCGTGGTGATCAGCAGGGTCTGGACGAAGCCGATCACCGCGAACGGGAACAGCTTGCCCACGAGGAGCTGCCAGGAGCGGATCGGGGTGACCATCAGCTGCTCCATGGTGCCGATCTCCTTCTCCCGCACCACACCCATCGCCGAGAGCAGCATGGTCATGACCATCAGCACCAGGGCCAGGACCGCCGGCACGTAGAACCAGCGGCTCGACAGGTCGGGGTTGTACCAGACGCGGGGCACCAGCTCGATGCGGCCCCCGGCCCCCGGAGGCGGGGCCTTCGCACGGGCGATCAGGCTCCGCAGACGGGCGACGGTCGCTTCGCCGGCCTGGCCCCGGATGATCGCGCCCGCATATCCGAGGACGACGGTGGTGGCCGATGAATCGGAGCCGTCGACGATCACCTGCACCCGCGGCGTCTGGCCCGAGGCCAACGCTCGACCGTAGCCCGAGGCGATGACGAGGGCGAGCTGGGCGTCGCCGGTGACCAGCCAGGGACTCGCCGCCTCGACCCGCTCCTCCACGCCCACCAGCTCGAAGTAGCCGGAGCCCACGAAGCGGCTGACGAGATCGCGGCTGGCCGCACTCTTGTCCTGATCCACGAGCACGGTGGGCACATTCGTCACGTCGGTGTTCACCGCGAAGCCGAACAGGGTGATCTGGACCACCGGGGCGACGAAGATCACCGGGATCATCCTCCGGTCCTGCCGCAGCTGAAGGAACTCCTTCACGATCACCCGCCACAGAACGTGCATGGCTATTGCTCCTTCCGGGCCAGACGCACAGAGGCGAGGGTGACCATGACCACGGCGAAGACGACGAGGGCCAGGAACTGGTCCCAGTACGGCTCCAGCGTCGTGCCCTTGAGGATCACGCCGCGCAGGATGACGAGGTAATAGCGGGCGGGCACGAGATAGGTGATGGCCTGCAGGAACAGCGGCATGGAGCGGATCTGGAAGATGAAGCCCGAGAGGAGCAGGGCGGGCAGCATCGAGCTGATGAGGCTGATCTGGAAGGCCAGGGCCTGGGTGTCGGCGATCGTGGATATCAAGACCCCGAGGCCGAGGGCGCCGAAGAGGTACACCAGGGTGGCCACGAACAGGGCCAGGGAGGACCCCTCCACCTGCACGTCGAAGAGCAGGCGGGCGGCCACGAGGATGATGATGGCGGCCAGGTACGAGATGGCCAGGTAGGGCAGGGTCTTGCCCAGGATCAGCTCCCAGGTGCGCAGGGGGGCGACTCGCAGCTGCTCCATCGTGCCGCGCTCCTTCTCGCGCACGACCGACAGCGCCGTCGCGAGGACGGCGGTGAGCATCAGCAGGAAGCCGATCAGCCCCGGCACCAGGAACTGGGTCGACTCGAGCTCGGGGTTGTACCAGACCCGCGGCTCGTAGGCGATGCCGGGCTCGAGGGTGATCCCCATCCGGCTCAGGCTCCCCCGCAGAAGGCGCTCGTTGGCCTGGGCCACCAGGCCGCCGGCGTAGCCGAGGATCGTGGTGGCGGTGGTGGCGTCTGCGCCGTCGAGGAGAAGCTGAACGCTGGCGGCACGCCCCGCGCCGAGGTCGGCGCCGAAGTCCTCGGGGATGACCAGGATCGCCTTGGCCTGCAGCCGCTCGGTGAGGACCTCGAGGTCCTGTCCCGGCGCGGGGGTCGCCACCACGTCGAAGTAGGTCGAGTTCACGAAGGCGGCGATCAGGTCGCGGCTCGCCACGCTGTGGTCCCGGTCCTGGACGGCGAGGGCGATGTGACGCACGTCGAAGTTCAGCGCGTAGCCGTAGAGGACGAGCATGAATGCCGGCAGACCGATCAGCATGATCAGGCTGAGGGGATCGCGCACGACCTGGCGGAGCTCCTTGCGTGCCACGGCCCAGGTGCGTCTCATGCCGGATCCACGGCGGCGCCGGCTCGCAGGCGCGCCTCCTCCTCCTCGACGTGGTGGATGAAGACGTCCTCGAGCGACGGCACGATGCGATCGATCGAGCGGGGCGGGTTGCCCTCCCCCTCCAACGCCGCGGTGATGCGTTGCCGACCCACCTCGGCGTCCCCGACCACCACGTGGATGCGCGTGCCGAAGACCGACGTCTCGAGGGCCCAGTCCTGCTCACCGAGCAGCTCGAGGGCCTCGCTCAGGCGGGGCGCGGTCACCTCCAGCACGGCGCGGCCGGCGAAAACCTCCTTGAGCTCACCCACGGTGCCCTGGGCGGCCAGCCGTCCCGCGTGGATCAGGGCCAGGCGATGGCAGTACTCAGCCTCGTCGAGGTAGTGGGTGGTCACGAAGACCGTGACGCCATAGCCGGACATCTCGTCGATGAGAGCCCAGAAACGCCGCCGCGAAATGGGATCGACACCGCTGGTCGGCTCGTCGAGGAACACCACCTTCGGGTCGTGGAGGACCGCGCAGGCCAGGGCCAGCCGTTGCTTCCAGCCGCCCGGGAGCTCCCCGGTCAGCCGGTGCTCCTTTCCGCGGAGGTCGGCCATGTCGATGGCCCACTCCTCCCGCTCCCGGGCACGTGTCCCGCGCAGGCCGTAGACACCGCCGAAGAAGCGCAGGTTCTGCCGCACGCTGAGGTCCTCGTAGAGGCTGAAGCGCTGGCTCATGTAGCCGATGCGGCGCTTCACGGCCTCGGGATCTCGCGAGACGTCGATGCCGAGCACCGTTCCCGTGCCTTCCGTGGGGGCGAGCAGGCCGCAGAGCATGCGAATGGCGGTGGACTTGCCGGCGCCGTTGGCCCCCAGGAAGCCGAAGATCTCACCAGCGTTCACCGTCATGGTGAGGGCGTCGACGGCGGTGAAGGAGCCGAAGCGCTTGGTCAGGCGGTCGAGCTCGATGGCGGGGGGCGCAGTCATTCAATGACCCCCCTCCCTAACCCTCCCCACGTAGGGGGAGGGGAATGCTTGAGATAGGCCCCGTGCGCCCGCGTGTCCCCAGGGAAGGGACACGCGGACGATCCTCGGCCTGACGGCCAACCGCGCCTGTTCAGCAACCCCCACCCTGTTTGTTCATCGACCCTCCACCCTCCCCACGGAGGGGGAGGGGAATGCTTGAGATAGGCCCCGTGCGCCCGCGTGTCCCCAGGGAAGGGACACGCGGACGATCCTCGGCCTGACGGCCAACCGCATCCGTATTCCGGTCCCCTCATCTCCCTACCGCTCTGTCCAGGTGGGCGGCGGCGAGGCGGGCGTCGGCCAGGGCCTGGGTCCGCTCGAGGCCGGCCTCAAGAAAGGCCGTCTCGGCGTCGAGGAGCTCTGAGGACGGGATGACGCCTTCCCGGTAGCGGTCGGCGGAGACCCGCTGACTCTCTTCGGCGGCGGCGACGGCTCCGTCGGCGACGCGGATGGCGACGAGGGCGGCACGCAGCTCGAGCTGGGCGCTTGTCACCTCAAGCCGGATGTGTCGCTCGAGGTCGTCGAGACGCTGGCTCAGGGCGGCAACATTGGCCTGCGCACGCGCCACGGAGGCCGAGGTTCGGCCGCCGTCGAAGACTCTCATGGAAACCTCGACCCCCACGTCCCAGCTCGACCGCCAACTCTCGTCGGGTGGCACGAAGTTGCGGTTCGGGTTGGCGTACAGATAGCCCGCGGTGAGACCCACCTGGGGCCGCGACATCGACTGGGCCACCCGGACGCTGGCCTCGGCCGCTCGGAGCCGAGCGAGCAGGCCTTCCCTTTCCGGGCGCGCTTCGAGGGCCTGTCTGGCGAGCTCCTCGAGGTCCTCGTGAGTCGGCGGCGGGCTCTCGAGCTTCTCGGTCGGCTCGATGACGACGTCGGGCGGGAGCTGAAGCAGGCGCACGAGATTGGCCTCGGCCACCTCGGCCCCGTTCTCCGCCCGAAGGCGGCGCAGCTCCGCACGCTCGTGCTTGACCTCGACCGCCAGCACCTCGTTTCGCGCGGCCAGCCCGAAGCGCTCTCGGTTCCGGGCGTCCTTCAGGTGAGCCTGGAAGGCGCTCAACCCCTCGCGGAGCACGCGCTCGCTCTCGCGGGCGGTGACCAGCTTCCAGTAGGCGTCCTCGGTCTCGAGAATCACCGCGCGCCGGCGGGCGTCCAGGTCGAGGCCGGTCGCCCGCTCGCCTTCGACCGCGGCGTCGATCTGGCCGGAGATTCGCCCCCCCGCGTAGATCGGCAGGGTCGCCCGTGCCGAGAGTCCCCAGTTGTCGGGCAGGTTGAGAAAGCCGAGCGCAGGCTGTCCGGGCGGCTGGGGAATCAGGAACTCGTTGATGTCGGAGCGTCGCGTGTACCCGGCGGCCACGCCCGCGGTGGGCCACCGCTCGGCGCGGGCCCCATCCACGTCGGCGCCGGCGGCGACGCGCTGCTGCTCGAGCTCGCGCAGCTGGGCCGAGACCACGAGCGCCCGCTGCACGGCGTCGGTCAGGCCAAGGCGCAAAGGCCCGGCCTCGACGACTCGCGGCGTGTCCTGCGCCGAAGCGGTCCCCGCGGCCAGAAGGATGAACACCAGGGCCAAACGCGTCATCGCGTCACCTCACTGGAGCCCGGCGCGTCGGCCGCCGCGGCTCGAATGCGCTGGATGAAGACGTCCTCGAGCGAGGGCAGGCCGGCGCGGGCGGACTCGACCTCGATCCCGGACGCCCCCAGGTGGTCGGCCAGACGGCGTGCGGCGTCCGCCGCTCTTCCGGGCTCGACGCCAGGCAGCATCACGTGCAGGCGGTCGCCGAAGACCTCCACGTTGGCCACGTCGGGGTGCCCCCTCAGTCCTTCGACCGCCCGCTTGCGAGGCCGGGCCACGACCTCGATGAACGAGCCCTCGACCTGCGATCGGAGGTTGCCGGGGGCGTCGATGGTGAGGAGCCTCCCATCGTCCATCAGCGCCACGCGGCCGCACCGTTCCGCCTCGTCGAGGTAGGGCGTGGTGAGGAGGATTGTGAGGCCCTCCCGCTGAAGTCGGGCGAGAAGCTTCCAGAAGTCGCGGCGGGACACGGGGTCCACGCCGGTGGTCGGCTCGTCGAGGACCAGCAGCTCCGGCGTGTGGACGAGCGTGCAGACGAGCGCCAGCTTCTGTTTCATGCCGCCGGACAGGCGCGCGGCGAGCCGGCCCCGGAAGGGAGTCATGCGCACCATCTCGAGGAGCTCGTCGCGTCGCGGCTTCCAGTCCCTGACGTCGTGGATCTCGGCGAAGAAGGCGATGTTCTCGTCGACGGAGAGGTCACCGTAGAGGGAGAAGCGCTGCGAGAGATAGCCCACACGATCCGAGAGCTGACGGCGCTGCCGCGACGGGTTCAGCGCGCAGGTCTCGACGCTCCCCGATCCGGGGACGAGGATCCCGAGGACCATGCGCAGGGTCGTGGTCTTGCCGGCGCCGTCGGGCCCGATCAGGCCGAACATCTCCCCCGAGCGCACTTCCAGGGAGAGGCGATCCACGGCAAGCAGGTCGCCGAAGCGGCGGCTCACCTCGTTGAGGCGGACGAGCATCGGGGCGCCTCCGCTCAACGCGCCGGGCCCGTGGGCTGCAGGTGGGCCTCGGCGGGCATGCCGGGTTTGAACAGCCCGTCATCGTTGTCGAGGGCGATCTTGATCCGGAAGACGAGCTTCACGCGCTCGTCGCGGGTCTGGACGTTCTTCGGGGTGAACTCCGCGCGCGACGCGATGAACGACACGTGTCCCTTCCGCGTCTGCCCGTCGTCGGTGACCACCTCGGCCTCCTGGCCCAGGCGGATCCGGCCGAGGTCCGGCTCCGAGATGTAGGCGTTGAGCCACGCGCCGGCGAGATCGGTCACCACCACGATGCCCGCCCCCGGGGCCATCAGCTCGCCCTGTTCCGAGAGTTTCTGGGTGACGACGCCGCCCACCGGGCTACGGATCACGGCGTCCTCGAGCTGCTGCTCGAGCTGGGCGATGCGCGCGTCGGCGGCCTGAACGCGGGCGCGGGCCGCCTCCTTCTCCTCGGTGCGGAACCCGGCCTCCAGTCGACGCAGCCGCTCGCGTGACGCCTCGACCGTGGCCGCGGCCACGTCGCGTCGGGTGCGGGCGTCGTCGCGCGCCTTGGTCGTGCCCGAGCCGACGGACAGCAGGCCCTCCATGCGCTCGAGGTCCCGGGCCGCACCCGCGAGATCGGCCTCGGAACGGGCGAGCCCGGCCTTCGCCTCGAGGATGTCCTCCTTGCGGGTCCCCGCCAGACGCAGGCTCAGCTCGGCCTGGGCGAGCGCCCGCTCGGCCTCCGCCGATTGCAGGGCGAGGCGCGTGTCGACGGTATCGATGCGGGCGATCTCCAGACCGGCCTCGACGTTGGATCCCTCGTCGACGGACAGGTGCTCGAGGGTTCCGGCCACCTTGGTCGAGATCAGGACCTCGGTGGCCTCCACGTGGCCAGAGGCGAGGATCCGCCCGTTTTCGCTTCCCCGCCCGCAGGCGGCGGCGAGAAAGGCAGTCCCCAGGACGACTGCGACCGAGCGCTTCATGAGCGCGCTCCTTTCCTCTTCTTCGATTTCTTCTTCGTTTCGGAGGACGCTTCGGGAGCGAGGCCCCGGACCGTCATCTCCTCGAGGTGGTGGATGAAGGCCTGTGCGGTCGGCTGCTTGAAGGGGACGTGGGGCGCCGCGCGACGGCGGGCGGGCTCAGTGGCGAAGAAGAACCCCAGGGCCCCCACGAGCGCGAAGTGGAACAGAACGGGATCCACGCGGCGGAACAGCCCCTCGCGGTGTCCCCGTTCGGCGAGCCGACGTGTCACACGCATGATCGAGAGCAGGTGGGGCAGCACCGCGGGGTGGATGCCCGTGGACACCGCCTCGCGCAGGAACAGGGCGGGGAAGTCCGGACGTCCCCGGGTCATGTCCTCGAAGGCCCGGAGGAACAGGTGCAGCCCCTCGCGGGCGTCGGGGGCCCCGTCCTCGACTGTGCGAAGCCGCTCTGCCATCTCGACGAAGGCCGACTCCAGCACCGCGACGTAGAGTCCGCGCTTCCCCCCGAAGTGATAGCTGATGAGGGCCTTGTTGATCCCGGCCCGCGTGGCGAGATCCTCGACCGAGACCCCGTCGAAGCCCTTCTCGGGGAAGAGCCGGGCCCCGGCTTCCAGCAGCGCGCGCCGGGTTGCGTCAGGGTCGCGTCTCTCGCGGCCCTTCTTCCTGCGAGATGGACGCGCCAGGCTCGTGACCACGATGTGGGAGTCTCCGTGAGTTCGCAGTTAATCAAACGTCCATTTAATTCATAGGCCGCCGACCGTCTCGTGTCAAGCGCTTTCGCTCTGAGCTCGACTTCGCGTCCCCCGAGCCCCCTACGTGGGGAGGGCTAGGGTGGGGGGTCAATGAACAAGTGCAGCGGGCCACCAGGCCCAGGCTCGCCCGCGTGTCCCCACCCGCGGGACACGCGGGCGTACCGGGCCTATCTCAAGCATTTCCCTCCCCCTACGTGGGGAGGGATAGGGTGGGGGGTCAATGAATGATCGGTCAGAACCGGAGGGTGAGGCCCCCCTCGAAGCTGAACTGGTTCGAGTACTGGGCGTTCCCGACGACCCAGCAGCCCCACCACGGGTCGCACCACCAGCCGGCGGCGTCGGTCTTGATGTAGGTCGGAGTCCAGCGGCCACCTGCGAAGACCCCGAAGTTCTGGCTCGGGTAGATCTTGACGCCGAGGCCCCAGGTCGTGGAGAAGCGGGACTCGCTCGGAATCGCTCGGGTGTCGTTGCCCACGCCCATGATCGTGACGTTGCTGTAGCGCGTGACGCCCAGCCCGCCGAGGACGTAGGGGCGGACGGTGTCGAAGGCGTCGCCGAAGTTGTAGGCGAAGAAGCCGTGGTAGTTGTCGACGTTCATCGGGGACACCTCGGTGGTCGTGGTTCCCTTCGCCACGAGGGTGCTGTCCTGCCGGTCCCAGAGGAACCCGACCTCCACGTCCTCCGTCACGAAGAAGCCGATCGAAAGGCCGTACGACCCCGAGTTCTTCGGGTCGATCCGGTTGTAGACGTTCCCGTCCGAGCCTTCCCGAGCGTCGCCGCTGACCCCGTCGGAGAAGGTGTAGCCAGCCCAGCCCTGGAGCTCGATCCGGGGATCCTGTGCCTGGGCCGGCACGGCGACGAGCAACGCAAGCGGGGCAATCCACGCCATGTTCTTCAACACCAAAGTCATCCTCCCTACAGTGATTCTTTGCCTGGTCCGCCGGATCCCGTTGGCCCCCGTTCCGGCGGTGGATGTCGGCGCGCTCAACACGCGTCGCCGCGTGCCCCGAGCACCATTCCACAATGGGTCCTGCTCAGGCGGTTGTCAACACGATCGGCGGGTATAATCCCGCCGCGTTCCGAGCACCCCTGCCATGGACTCCCCGAGCCACGCCGCCCACCGAGGATTCCGCAGCCTCACCACCCGCCTCATCGTCTGGACCCTGCTCGCGGTGGGGGCGGTGTACGTCGTCACCGTGGTCGTCTCCAACCTCCTCGGGCGTCGGATGGCCCTGGCCGCGGCCGAGCGCGAGGCGGTCAACGAGAGCGACGCCCTCGCCGGCCGCGTGCAGGACATCCTCCACGCGGTCGAGGAGCGGACCCTCGTCCTGGCCCAGGTGGTGGAGACGCTGGAGCCCGGCGACGAGGATCTCGGTCGCCTCCTGCGGGCCTTCGTCCCCGGCAACTCCGAGGTCTACGGCGCGGCGGTGGCCTTCGTGCCGGGGACCGGCCCCGGGCGCGACGGGCCCCACGCCCTGTACTTCCACCGCGTGGCCAATCAGCCCGAGGAGATCGTCTCCGCCGATCTCGCCACAAACGAGTACCGCTACTGGGAGCAGGAGTGGTACACGGAGCCCGTCCGCACCGGGAGACCCCGCTGGTCGGAACCCTACCGTGACGTGGGCGGGGGCGAGGTGGCCATGGTCACGTGGTCCGTGCCCCTCCACGGGCCCGACGGCACGATACGAGGGGTGGTCACCTCCGACCTGCGCCTTCGCTGGCTCGACGACCTCGTGCGTCAGCTGGAGCTGGGCCGCACCGGCGTCGGGCTGATCGTGTCCCGATCACAGCGGGTCATCGCGGCCTCCGACCGCGGTGTCGCCGACCGGATCGACGCGTCCGAGCACGTCCTCGAGGAGCTCACCCCGAAGGAGCGCGTCCGATACCGGCCCATCGTCGATCGCATGCTCGCCGGGGATTCGGGCTTCGAGTCGGTGGAGCTCGGCGGCCGGCGCTACCGGCTCACGTTTCGGCCCATCGGTCATGCCGGCTGGTCCATGGCCGGGCTCTATCCGGAGGACGAGCTGTTCCAGGAGGTCGGGTGGCTGCGCACCGTGCAGGCTGGCCTCTCAGTCGGAGGGCTCGGTCTCCTTGCCCTGGTCGTCGTCGTTCTCACGCGCCGGCTCACCCGACCCCTCGGCGCCCTCGCCCGGAGCGCCGACGAGATGGCGACCGGTGGCCTCGACGCGATCCTTCCCCCGGTAGAGACGCGAGACGAGATCGGGCGGCTCACACGAGCCTTCCATGACATGCGGGACTCGCTCAAGACCTACATTCGGGACCTCCAGGAGACGACCGCGGCCAAGGAGCGCCTGGAGGGCGAGCTCAAGGTCGCGCGGCGCATCCAGGCCGACATGCTCCCGAAGCCCACGGCGGGCGGGCCCAGTGAAGGGTACGAGCTCTCGGCCACGCTGATCCCCGCCCGAGCGGTCGGGGGGGACCTCTTCGACCACTTCCGGGATGGGCGGCGAGTCTTCTTCCTGGTCGGCGACGTGTCGGGGAAGGGGGTGCCGGCCGCGCTCTTCATGGCCCGGACGAAGACGCTGTTCGAAGCGCTCGCCACGCGTGACGTCGATCCCGGAGCCATCCTCGCTGCGGCAAACCACAACCTCTGCACAGAGAACGAAGCCGGCATGTTCGTCACCGCGGTCTGCGGCATGCTCGACGTGACGACGGGCGAGCTCACCTTCGCCCTGGCTGGGCACGATCCGCCCATCCTCGTCCCAGCCGAGGGTGCCCCGGAGCCGCTCCAGGTCGAAGGTGGCCGCGTGCTGGGGCTGATCGAGAGGTCAGACTACCCCGTGAACCGCCTGCGCCTCGGTCACCGGGACGCCATTGTCATGTTCACCGACGGCGTCTCCGAGGCGCAGAATGCCGAAGGCGGATTCTTCGGGCTCGACCGGATCGTCGAAACCGTGGGGCGGCACCGCCACGAGGAGGCCCGCGCGGTCACCGGGTCTCTCCTGGAAGCGGTGCGGGATTTCGCTGGAGAGGCACCCCAGTCCGACGACATCACGCTGATGACCCTGCGGTACCTCTCACCACCCGCCTGAGCCCGGAGCGCCGACGTCGACGCGAGATGACAAGGCCGGCCCGCGCGTCTGTACTTGAATGACGCCGCGCCAAAAGGATACTCTCGGCCCGTTTCTGGAGACCACTCGAGCTTTCGAATGTCGACAACCACGAGCGCGGACCCCCGCTACGACGTGGAGCACGACACCGCGTCCGGAACCCTTCGCCTCCGGCTGAACGGCACCTGGACCGTAGACACAGGGCTTCCTCCGGGCCGAGAGCTGGTGCCGCTCGTCCAGTCCCTGCCCCGGGGCTCGCGTGTTGTTCTCGAGGACGCCGGCATCGGGGACTGGGACAGCCTCCTCGTGGCCTTCGCGCGCACGACGTTCCTCGTCGCGATGGATCACGGCGTGAGCGTCGATGCCTCGGGACTGCCCGAGGGGGCACGGAAGCTGCTCGACCTCGCGGCGGAGGTGCCGCCGAAGGACGAGGATCGCCCCGGCGAGGACGACGCCCTCACCGCGCGGGTGGGGCGCATCGCTCTCGGGGCCTGGGACACGGTCTCCGACGCCACCGAGTTCCTGGGCGAGGTCGTGCAGGCCTTCGGGACCTTCCTCCGCGGTCGAGCGCGGTTCCGCCGCGTCGACCTGATGCACGCGACGGAGAGTGCCGGGGTGGGGGCCCTCGGGATCGTGGCCCTGATCAACTTCCTCGTTGGAACGGTGCTGGCCTTCGTGGGGGCGGTCCAGCTCGAGCAGTTCGGGGCGACGATCTACGTGGCCAACCTGGTGGGCATCGCGGTGGCCCGGGTCCTCGGGGCACTCATGACGGGAATCGTGATGTCGGGGAGAACGGGAGCCTCCTTTGCCGCGGTCCTGGGCACGATGAACGTGAACGAGGAGACCGACGCGCTGCAGACGATGGGCCTGAAGCCGGTCGAGTTCCTCGTCCTGCCGCGGGTCCTCGCCACCACCCTCATGCTGCCCGCCCTCACCGCCTATGCGATCCTCATGGGCATGCTGGGCGGGATGTTCGTCGGGGTGACGCTCCTCAGGATCGGACCCATCCAGTACCTCACGCAGACGCAGGACGCGCTGGACCTGAGGCAGGTGGTGATCGGCCTCTCGATGGGCCTGGCCTTCGGGATGGTCGTGGCCCTCACTGGCTGCTACTACGGTCTGCGCTGCGGGCGCAGCTCCGCCGCGGTGGGCCAGGCGACGACGAAGGCGGTGGTCTCGTCGATCGTGCTGGTGGTCGTCGTGACCGCTGTCTTCACCGTGATTCTGTACCTTCTGGAGTTGTGATGGACGAGACCCAGGCGGCGAGCGTGCAGATCCAGGTCGAGAGCCTGACGATGGCGTTCGGCAGCCACGTTGTGCAGCGGGACGTCAGCTTCGACGTGCGTCCGGGCGAGATCTTCGTGATCATGGGGGATAGCGGCTGCGGCAAGAGCACGCTGATGCGGCACATGATCGGGCTGAACCGGCCGGCGGCGGGGCGCGTGCTCTACCGGGGTGAGGACTTCTGGGACGCCGACGTGGACGAGCAGGAGCGGCTCCAGCGCGGCTTCGGCGTCCTCTACCAGACCGCGGCCCTCTTCACCTCGATGACCCTCATCGAGAACGTGTCCCTGCCCCTGCTCGAGTACTCCGACCTCGCGCCGAGCCAGGTCCAGCAGGTGGCGAAGCTCAAGCTCGCCCTCGTCGGCCTCGCCGGGTTCGAGGAGTACTACCCCTCCGAGATCAGCGGGGGGATGAGAAAGCGCGCGGGCCTGGCCCGGGCCATGGCCCTCGATCCCGACATCCTCTACTTCGACGAGCCCTCCGCCGGGCTCGACCCCCTGAGCTCGCGCCGCCTCGACGACCTGATCCTCGAGCTGCGCGACAGCCTCGGGACGACCGTCGTGCTCGTGACGCACGAGCTGCCCAGCATCTTCGAGCTGGGCGACAACGCCATATTCCTCGACGCGGAGCGGAAGACCATGATTGCGCAGGGCAAGCCGGGCGAACTCAAGGAAAGCCCCGACCCCAAGGTCCGAGCCTTCATGAGCCGGGGGCGGCTATGAGCGCGAAGACCCACCCGCGCCTGGTCGGCGCCTTCGTCCTCGGGGCGGTGGCGCTGGTCCTGGCGGCGATCGTGTTCCTGAGCTCCGGGGGCTGGTTTCAGCAGAGGGATCGGTTCGTCGTCTTCTTCCCGGGCTCGGTCAAGGGGCTGCAGACCGGATCGGAGATCACGTTCCGCGGCGTCCGGGTCGGGGAGGTGGTCGAGGTGAGCGCCTTCCAGACCGGCCTGCCCGACAACCCGATCCAGATCGAGGTGATCTGCGAGCTCTACGGGGGCGTGGTCGAGGTCCCGGAAGGCGTCGAAGATCCCTACAAGGGCCTCGACAACGAAGAGGCGGTTGCACTGTTCGTCCAGCAGGGCATCCGCGCCCGCATGATGAGCGCGAGCCTGCTCACCGGCCAGAAGTACATCGAGCTCGACTTCCTGCCCGACGAGCCGGCCCGCCTCGCCGGACTGAGCCGCCGGTACCCGGAGATCCCGACCAGCCCCACCGCAATGGAGAAGCTGAGCGAGCGGATGGAAGACCTCATGAACAAGCTCGCCGAGGTGCCGCTCGACCAGGTCGTCGAGAACGTGCAGAAGGCGATCCGGGCCGCCCGCGATCTGCTCGAGTCGGAGGAGCTCAAGGGGGCCATCGCGGGCGCGAACCGCGCCGCCAGCTCGCTCGAGCCCACCCTCGCCGAGGCCCGCAAGACGCTGAGGTCGGCCCGCGAGGTCATCGAGAACCTCGGCAAGGAGACGGAGGGCCTGGGCGACGAGGTCAAGGGTGCCGTTGCCGATCTGCGGGAGCGCCTGGCCCGAACGGAGAAGACGTTCGAGACGCTCGAGGCCACGCTACGTGGTGCCGACGATGCGCGCGTGGACATCGCGGAGACCCTCAGCGAGCTGGAGCAGGCGCTCCAGGCGTTCCGCAACCTTGCGGAGTACATCCAGACGCATCCGGAGGCCCTCCTCCAGGGCAAGGAGAAGAAGTGATGCGGACCCGCCTTTCTGCGACCCTCGCTCTCGCCGGCCTCGTGCTCGCGTCAGCCGGCTGCGTCTCGCTGAAGCGGACGCCCGAAGCGCGTTTCTTCGTCCTCGAATCCCTGGTCGAGGCCGGTCCGGCTCCGCTGGGCGAGGCCCCGACCGCGGTCATCGGCGTCGAGGCGGTGCGTCTGCCGGGGCACCTCGCGCGCCCACAGATCGTCACCTGGACGGCCAAGAACGAGCTGGCCATCGACGAGTTCGTCCGCTGGGCCGAGCCACTCGAGGACGGCATCACCCGCACGCTGCAGGAGGATCTCGCCACCCTTCTCCCCGACACCATGATCGTCCGTCGACCCTGGTCGGGGGATACGGAGACCCGGTGTCGGGTCCGGGTGTCCCTGCGCGTGTTCGGACTGCAGCGGGACGGCATGGTGAAGCTGGAGGGACGCTGGACCCTCCTGCCGGACCGGGGTGGCCTGGCCCTCGCGCAGCAGCCGGTGAGCCTGCAGCGGGGGCCGGTGTCGAGCGTCGGAGGCGCGCCGCCGGCCACCGGGGTCGACCTGATGAGCGAGCTGATCGCCGACCTGAGCCGGCAGATTGCCGGCGCGATCCGTGCCCTGCCGCCGGAGCAGACCCTCGTCGAGATCGAAGAGGAAAGGATCATGTCGGAGGAGATCGAGGACCCCTCGGACCGGGAGCGATGATCTCGAACCTGGGCGACCGCGAGAAGCTCCACCGGCTCTTCATCCTGTTTCTCGTCGTGGTCGTGTCCGCGGCGTTCCTCCACATGATCCGCGGCTTCATCGTCACGGTGCTGATGGCGGCGATCTTCTCGGGGCTGGCTCACCCCCTGCACCGCCGTCTCCTGCCGAGGGTCAGGGGAAGCCGGGCGACGGCGTCGGTGCTGACCCTCCTGATCGTTCTCCTCCTCGTCGTCGTTCCCCTCGTCGCCTTCCTGGGGATCGTGGCGGCAGAGGCGGTCTCCATCAGCCAGTCGGTGACCCCGTGGGTGAGCGCGCATCTGCGGGAGCCCGGCGGGCTCGGCCGGCTGCTCGAGCGTGTTCCCTACCTCGCCCAGTTGCAGGATCAGTTCCAGGCCTACAGTGCCCAGATCATCGAGAAGCTCGGGGAGCTGGCGGGCCGGGTGAGCACCTTCCTGGTGAACAGCCTGTCCGCGGCCACGAAGGGGACCGTCGGCTTCCTCTTCCAGCTCTTCGTCATGATCTACGCCATGTTCTTCTTCCTCGTCTGGGGTCGTGCGGCGCTGGACCGGGCGATGGTCTACGTCCCGCTCCCAGAGAGCGACAAGGACCTGCTCCTCGACAAGTTCATCTCGGTCGCCCGGGCGACCATCAAAGGCACCTTCGTGGTGGGGCTCGTCCAGGGGGGCCTGGCCGGCCTGGCCTTCGCCGTCGCGGGCATCCAGGGGGCGACGTTCTGGGGCACGATCATGGTCGTGCTGTCCATCATCCCCGGTATCGGGACCGCCCTCGTCTGGGTCCCTGCCGTCATCTATCTCTTCGCCGTCGGCGAGACCGCCTCCGCCGTCGGCCTGGCCGTCTGGTGCGCGATCGTCGTCGGGACGGTGGACAACTTCCTCCGGCCGAAGCTCGTGGGCGGCGACACCAAGATGCCCGACCTCCTGATCCTGCTCAGCACGTTCGGGGGGCTCTCGATGTTCGGCGCGGTCGGCCTGGTCCTCGGTCCCATCATCGCTGCGGTGTTCATCGCGGTGTGGCAGATCTACGGAGAGGAGTTCGGGGACCTGCTGCGCGCCGAGGGCCCGGCCGCGGCGGACGGGGCTGTGGTCACCGATCGCGACCCGCCGAAGGGCTCGGCGTCCGCCTGACCGCTCGCCGCGTGTGGGCCTGCCTTGAGGGGGCCCCTCGCGTGTGGGAGTATGGATATCTCGGAGGTTTCTCAGAATGAGCCTACGGCGCCGGCTGGGCCTGCTGTCGCTCACCGTATCCCTCGTCGTGTCCGGCTGCTCCGGCCTGCGTCTCTCGCCGGTGACGGCCGAGCCCACGAACACCTGGATCCCCGGCAAGTTCATCTGGCACGACCTCATCACCCACGACGTCGACGCGGTGAAGAGCTTCTACGGTGACGTCTTCGGCTGGACCTTCGAGCCCCTGCCCGGGACGGACCGCTACACGGTGATTCGCCACAACGGGGAGATGATCGGTGGCATCGCGTTCAGCGACCGCAAGGTCGACGGGGAGCCGGTATCCCAGTGGGTGAGCTGGATGTCCGTCCCCAACGTCGACCTGGCGACCTCCCGTCTCCGCCAGGCCGGTGGGCGGGTTCTGGGCGGTCCCCGCGACCTCGACGACCGGGGCCGCCTGGCCATCGTCGGCGATCCCCAGGGGGCCGTTCTTGGCCTCGTTCGGACCACTGGCGGGGATCCCCCTGACCGGCAGGCCGGGCTCGGCGACTGGCTCTGGAACGAGCTGTGGTGCGACGACCAGGAGTCGGCGGGCCGGGTCTACGCCAGCCTCGTCGGCTTCGAGCTGGACACCGAGGAGACGGTGGCGGGCAAGCCCTACACGGTCTTCAAGCGCGACGGCACGCCCCGCGCCGGGCTGCTCGTCGACCCGTTTCCCGAGGTGACACCACTCTGGCTTCCCTACGTCCGGGTGGCCGACCCGGCGGCGATCGCGGCGAAGGTGGATGGGCTCGGAGGCCAGGTGCTCCTGAAGCCCGACCCGAGGCACCGCCAGGGCTCGGTCGCCATCATCGCCGACCCGACCGGCGCGGAGGTGGCCATCCAGAAGTGGCCGATCGACGACGCGGGAGCCGGAGGCGACGACTAGACATCGCGTACGGCGAGGTGCGCCGGCGGAGGTGACGAAGTTGAAGAAGGTGACACGGATCGCAATGCTGCTGACCCTGCTGGCCGCGAGCCTGACCATGACGGCCTGCACGGGAGGGAACCTCTACAGGGGTGTGGACTTCAACGGCGGCTGGCACGGCCCGTCGACGTCGGGGAACATGGGCGGCGGAATCGCCGGCTATCCGTTCTAGCGTCCTCCGGGGGTCGGTCACACCCGGAATCACGAGATGAACGACCCCGAGCCCGTGACCGCGGGGCGCCCTGAGCCGGCGCCGCCCACGAGACCGCGGGCCGGACGGCGCTGGCTCCGCCGCATCCTCTGGGTCCTCGGAGTCCTGTCGGTTCTCTTCGCCATTCTGCACACCCCCCCCGCGAAGCGACTCCTCACCTCGGCCCTGGTCTCCCTCGCGAGCCGCGCCCTCGGCGCCGAGGTGAGGGTCGACCGTTTCGACTACCGGCTGTGGGCCGGTGAGGCGCGCCTGGACGGGGTGCACGTCCGTCGTCCTCGCCTGGAGATCACGTGCGCGCGAGCGGAGGTGAAGGTGGGCCTCGACGCCAGCGTCCGGGCCCGGATCGAGGCGCCACGGGTCGTCGTGACCCAGGGACCGCTGGGCGACGACCGACCACCCTCCGGGCCCTCGCGACCGTGGACGATTCTCGCGTGGGTCGACGAGATGGACCTGCGCGAGGGGGCGCTGGAGCTCCGCAACCGTGAGGACGTCCCGTGGCTGCGCCTCGAAGGCCTCGAGGTGCAGGTCGAGAGCCCGTCCGGCCACCCCCGCGGCTCGGTGCGCGTGGCCAAAGCCGGCGTGGGCTGGCCCGGGGCCGGGATCCGGGTCGAGCCGGTGCGGGCCGCGGGGGAGTTCGAGCTGGAGCGGGACTCCGGCGCCGTACATCTCGTCCGGGCCGAGGTCGCCACCGGCAACACGACGCTCGGTGGGATGGGCTGGCTCGAGCAGATCACGCCCATCCTGGTCCGCGCCGACGTTGGAGGCCGAGTCGACGCGCGGCTCCTCCAGCAGCTCGTTCCGGATCTGAAGGTCGAGGGCCGGGTCGACGCCCGGGCGACATTCGAGAAGGACGCCGCGGGGGCTCGTGGCTCGCTGGAGGTGGAGGCCGCGGACCTCCGGGTCTTCGAGGTGGGTCCCTGGGACGGAACGATCCGCGGGCGGCTCGAGGATCGCCGCCTGCACGTCGAGTCGCTGGACCTGGCCGGCTACGACGGCCGAGCCGAGGCCAGCGGGACCGTCTTCCTCGGCGACGGCCCGAGCACGATGGAGGCCCGCGCGCACGACCTCGACGTGGAGACGCTCGTGGGGACCTTCGTCGACACGCCGCCCCCGCTGGCGTCCCGGGTGGACGCCCGGCTGGGGCTCGCGATCCGGGATTGGGAGGTGGACACGCTGGAGGGCCGGGGCGGGGTGGTGTTACGCGCCGCGGAGGGGGAGGGCTGGCCGGTCACCGGCCCGGTGCAGGTGAGCCTGGCGGAGAGACGGGTTTCGTTTGCCGCCGAGGACCTGCGGGTGCGCTCGGCTGAGGTGACGGCGGAGGGCTCCTTCACGTTCACGAAGGATCTGAACCTGCGCTACGCAGTGCGGGTCCCCGGGCTCGAGGGGGTCCCCGAGCTCCTGGCCGACGCGGCCGTCGATCTGCCCGAGCTCGCGTTGGGCGGCAGCGTGGAGGTCGAAGGAGAGATCGAGGGACGCTTGCCTGAGTGGCAGGGAACGGCTCGGATCGCCAGCGGCGGCGTGAGCGTGGAGGACGTCGACGTCGGTCTCGAGGGAGTGCTGGCGATGTCGCGCACCGGCGTCGAGATCGAGTCGTTCGAGGCGAGGGGCGAGGACGGCTCGCTGAGCGCCGCCGGCTTCATTCCATTCGACGAAGCGAGCTCGTGGAGTGTCGACGCGAAGGTCGCCGAGCTGCGGCTCACGGACGCGCTGGGTCTCCACGGCGTGCCGGTCCCCACCACCGCCCACGGCCGGGCTCGGGTCGAGGGACCGAAGGGCGACCCGACCGTGGAGTACGAGGTCGAAGCCCGTGTGGAGCCCAGTCATTCCGAGTCCGGTGCCGGAGCGACGGACTCGGAACCCGCCGTTTCCGTCACTGATTCTGAAGACACGTCCCTTGCCAACGGCGGAGCTCCAGAGGGAACGCCGCCCGCGCGGGAGGCGGCAATCTTTCACCTGGCAGGCTCCGCGAGCCGTCGCGGGGTGGTCGTGGAGGAGCTGACAGGGGTCGTGGGCGGCGGTGCGGCGGAGGCCTCGGGCACCTGGATCCGCGAAGGTGAGGTGCTGGACCTGCGCGCGCGCGTTGCCGACGTCCAACTGGCCCGCGTTCCGTGGCTGCCGGGGCCCGCTGCCCTGGGTGAGCTCCGCTCCACTCTCACCGGGGAGGCCGACCTGGCAGGGCGGCTGGACGCGCCCGAGGGCCGGTTGAGCCTGCTCCTCGCCGAGACACGCCATCGCGAGCAGGCGTTTGGCAACCTCACCTTCGAAGCCGTTCTGGACGGCGCCCAGGCCCGCCTCGACGGCCGCATCGGCGAGCAGCCGCTGCTGTCCGGGCTGCTCCGCTTCGAGGATCAGTGGCCGCTCCACGCGGACCTGGAGCTGGCGGCGCTGCCCCTGACCCAGGTGGCCCAGGCCCTTCCCGGGGTGGGCGGGGCGGAGCGGATCCTGGCCGTCACCGGCACGGCATCCCTCGACGTGCCCTTGCGCCAGATGACCCAGCTCGAGTACGAGAGCCGCGTCGACTCGCTCGAGGTGGACCTCGGCGGGGAAGGGTCGTCGGCGGGCCCGTTCACGGTGAGCGGCACTCGGGAGGCCGTGTCCATCCGGGGTCTGGCCTTGCGCGGGGGGGAGGGCCGCCTCGAGGTAGACGGCGAGCTCGGCCTGGCCTCCGAGACGTCCTCCCCGCTGACCGTCCACGGTGAGATCCCCCTGGCGCAGCTGGCGGCGTTCCTGCCGGACACGGAGCTCGTGGGGAGGGCCGTCGCGGATGTGAGGATCGGGGGGAGGCTGGCGGCCCCCGACATCACGGGGGAGCTTCGCGTCGCGGGCGAGGCGGGGCGTGTCGGTCCCCTCGTCGTGGAGGCCATGGGGCTGGAGGCGACCGCCCGCGATGGCGTGGTGACGGTCCAGAGGTCCAGCGTCGAGGTGGCGGGGGGGGAGATCTCGGCCCGCGGGAGTCTCCCAATCGGCCCGCAGGCGGAGGGGACCCAGACGCTCGAGTTTCGCCTGCAGGGGGTCGACCCCGGGTTGCTGCTGGAAGCGAAACCCGGCGACCCGCGCCTCGTCGCTCCTCTGGACATGTCGGGCCGGCTCCGCGTCGCGGCCCCCGCCTTCGATGCGATGGAGGCCGAAGGGGAGATCACGGGCTGGTCGGTGAACGTGGGCAAGGAGACGCTGGTCCTGGAGAAGCCCGTGGGGTGGCAATACCGGGAGGGGCGGCTCACCGTCGGCGACCTCCGCCTGCGGGGGAGCCAGGGGCACCTCGGTCTGGACGGGACGTGGGCACCCAATGGGGGTGGTCAGGTGCATCTCAGCGGAGAGACCGATCTCGCCCTTCTCGATCCGCTGCTCGGTGGAGGGCTTCTCCTCTCGGGGCCGGGCCGCGTCGACCTCACCGTGAGCGGGGACATCGACGACCTGGCCCTGGAAGGGGGGGCGAGCCTCGACAACGCACGCGCCGTCCTGCGCGAGCCCCCCGTCGTGGTGTCCCAGCTGACGGGGTCCCTCGAGGCGCGGGGGCGTGCCCTCGAGATCGACGCCCGCGGGACCGTCGGGGACGGGACGCTGCGCGTGAGCGGACGAGTCGGTGTGGCTCCCACCGGGCCGGAGGTGGACGTCACCCTCGACGCAGAACGCGTGCCCCTCACCTTCCCGGAGGGCCTGCGCAGCCGGTCCTCGGGAAAGGTACGCCTGTCGGGCGGGGAGCACCGGTACCGCGTCGACGGTGACGTGACCGTCCACCGGGCTGTCTACGACCGCGAGATGGACTTCACCAACTATTCGCTGGACAGCGTGGGGGCCGAGCTGAAGGCGCTCGAAGAGCGCGGGTCTGTCCTCGAGCGCGTCCAGCTGGACGTGCGGGTCCGCCTGTCGGAGGGCCTGCGTATCCAGAACCGTCAGGTGCAGGTCGTCCTGGACGGCGCGGTGACGCTGGGGGGCGACCTGCTCATGCCCGAGCTGCAGGGATCGGTGTCGCTCCGCGACGGGGGCACGATCCGGCTCTCGCGGGCGACGGTCCGCCTGGTGGACGGCCGCATCAACCTCGCGGGTTTCCCGGCACAGCCCCTCGAGGTCGACGTCTCGGGGCGGACCCAGGTGACGGGGATCCAGATCGACGTCGAACTCGAGGGACCCCTGGACGACCTCCGGACGAGCCTCTCCTCGCCGAACCGCTCCGACCTGACCCAGGCCGACCTCGCCACGCTCCTTCTCACCGGCCGGACGGCCCAGGCCGCCGCCGACGAGAGCGGGGCCATCGTGGCCGAAGAGGTGGCGGCGGCCCTGGGCTCCGCCCTCAACGAACGCCTCGGGGGAGCGGTCCTCATCGACGTGTCCCGCGACGAGTCGCTGATCGTCCAGGACACCGACCCCACCCAGCGCTTCAACATCGGGATCCCGATCGGTGAGAGGCTCTACGTGATCCACTCCCAGGCCCTCGACCGCAGTGGAGTCCGGTGGATCCTCGACTTTCGCCCAACGGGGAGCTACCGGGTCCGACTCATCAGCGACTCGAACGAGACGGGGGCGATCGAGGCCAGCCACAGTCTCGATTTCAATCTCTGGTCCCGTGGCCGGCACACCCCACAGGAGGAGGACGAGCGCCCGCGGGTTCGAGAGATCCGTGTCGAGGGGGTCTCCGGGGCCGACGCCGCGGAGCTCGAGAAGAAGGCCAAGCTGAAGGCCGGCCACCGGTACGACTTCTTCGAAGGCGACAAGTCGGCCCACCGGATGCAGGAGCTCCTGGTCGACCAGGGCTATCGGACGGCCCTCGTCGAGGCCGCCGAGAAGCCGGCGGACGAGGGCCGGGTCGACGTCGTGTTCCGGGTCGAGCGGGGCCCCCGCGTCGAGGTGGAATGGGCGGGGGACGATCCGGGGCGCAAGCTGCGAAAGCGATTCGGCGAGACGTGGGACCCCTACCTGTCGCTCGAGGAGACGGCGGCCCGCCGCGCACGCGACCTGCGGAACGAGCTGCGTGCCCGAGGCTACTACCAGGCCACGGTCTCGGCGAAGGTGGAGGGATCCGAGACCGACGCCCGTGTCGTGTTCGACGTCAGACGAGGCCCACGGGGCCAGGGCGTCGATCTGGAGTTCGAAGGCAACGACTCGCTCCTCGCCCAGTCGCTGGCCGCGGTGCTCCCCCCGCCGACGGAGGCCGCGTTCTTCGCCCTGATCGAGCCGGGAGGGGCGAGCCGTCTCGACACCGCCCTGCGCACCGCCGGGGCCCGGGCCGGCTTCCTTTCGCTGACGGTCGGAGCCCCCCGGGAGAGCTTCGATCCCGCGACCGACCGGCTGCGGGTGACCATCCCGATCGATGAGGGCGAGCGCGCGGTTTTGGTCAGCCTCGAGCTCCCCGAGGAGGTGACGAGCCTCACCGAGGCCTCGCCCCCGAAGCTGGAGCTCCAGGTCGGCGAGCCGTTCCGGATCGATGCGTACGTGAACGACCGCGGCACCCTCGCGACCTGGTTCCGCGCCCAGGGCTTCCCGGAGGCGCGCCTGGCCGGGATCCTCGACCCGGTCCCGGAGGGGATGGCCGTCCGCTTCGAGGTGGACACCGGCCCCCGGCCCCGGGTCGGACAGATCCGGCAGGCCCGGGCGGGGGTCGTCCGCGCCAGCGTGGTGGATGACGCGGTCACACTGGGCCCGGGCGACCTGATCCGACCCGACGACCTGGCCCTCAGCCGCGACCACCTCTCGGAGACACGGGTGTTTCGCTCCGTCGACATCCGGGCGGAGAACACCGACGACGCCGGGGTCCGAGACCTGGTCGTGGACCTCGCGGAGCGGCCGGACCTCAACGTGGAGTACAAGATCCGATACGAAACGGGCCGAGGCCGCGAGACGGTGGACGAGGCCAGCACCGAGGAGTCCCGCGGCTTCCAGTTTGGTGCCGGCATCGAGGCTGCCAACCCCTTCCGGCGCGCCCACCGGTACAGCGTCTACGGCCTGGCCGGCAAGAGACGTCAGCTCTTTGGGGCCACGTTCGAGGCCCAGACCGTCTTCGGCCGCCGGTGGCGGACGCAGGTGTTCGTGTTCGACGACAACGAAAAGGACTTCGAGACCACGGGCATCACCCGGCGGATCTCCAGCGTCGCCTTCCAGCAGACGAAACGCTGGCGGAGCGGTCTCTCCGGTCGCCGCTGGCACGATCGCCTGCGCATGCTGTGGGCGTACGCCTTCCGTCGCATCGACTACGTAGACCCGACGACCGGGGAGACGGCCGGCGGCTACCGCGCCGGCGTTTCGACCTCCCTGATCGGAGACACGCGCGACAGCGTCACCGACCCGCACCGGGGCCTCTTCTGGACCGTGACCGGTGAGCCCGCGCTCGAGGCACTGGGGTCCGACAAGACCTACCTGAGGCTCTACGGCCAGATCTTCGCCTACGTCCCGCTGGGCGAGAAGGTCGTCTGGGCCCAGGCCCTGCGGATCGGCGCCGCCCCCGGAGATGATCCCCTCCTGCTCCTCGACCGGCGCTTCAAGGCCGGAGGGGCGACCACCGTCCGCGGGTTCCCGGAGAACGGCCTCGGGCCCCAGTCCCGGGATGTCTCCATCGGCGGGCAGGGGCTGTTCGTGTTCAACCAGGAGCTCCGCTTTCCGATCTGGGGGAGGATCCAGGCCGGGGTCTTCTTCGACACCGGGAACGTCTGGGAGCTGGCCAGCGAGCTGGATCTACGGGACCTGCGCAGCAACGTCGGGGGAGGACTGCGGGTCATGTTCCCGTTCGGTCCGGTGCGCCTCGATTGGGCCTGGGTTCTCGATCCGCGAGAGGGGGAGCAGCGGAGCCGCTGGCAGTTCGCCCTCGGCCACGCGTTTTAGGGAAGGGCGCACGCAGCGGGCGTGCGGTAGGCCGAGCAGCGAAGCTCACCTCTCGGCTGATGGCAGCTCCTACCCGCATGGGTAGGTCGTGGGTGAAGTCACCGCCGGCTCAATCGACTCTCTTCACGTTTTGCAGCCGGACCGGGTCTGAGGTGTAGTTCTCGAGCTCGAGCGTCCGGTTCTCTGCGTCCCACGTGATCTTCGTGGCCACCGAGGCGCGCCCCTCTCCGGAGCCTTCGTCGTCCACGTGCATCTCGATCAGCGTGAAAGGGTAGTCGACCGACCGGGGCTGCTCGGCGAGCTCCCGGAATCCCATCCGGCGGTCGGTGAGCACGACGATCTGCCAACCACCGTCCTCGCCACGCACCTTGTTGGCGTAGCCGAGGTCCCAGCTGGTGTGCCCGGGTCGGGCGATGTAGCCGACACGGGGCCGGATCTTCTGGATCGTCGAGAGCAGCTCCTCCTGTCCCTTCTGGAACGCCTCCACGATCCGGGCCTTTTCGGTGTCGGTGGACCAGCGCTCGATCACGATGTCGACCGGGGTCGGGGCGCCCAGCTCGACATTGCTCATGTTGACGGCGAGGGCCTGATAGTGCTCCGCGTCCTGCGCGGAAGCCCCGGCCACCAGACCCAGCGTCAGGACCGCGACGACACTCGCGCAACGATTCAGCATCTTCTTCCCTCCTTTGCAGCTTGTTGGCCAGCCTGCTTCATTCATTGACCCCCCTCCCTAACCCTCCCCACGTAGGGGGAGGGAAAGGCTTGAGTCAGGCCCCGCTGCGTCCGCGTGTCCCAGGGAAGGACACGCGGACGGTTTCGGGCCTGGTGGCCAGCCTACTTCTCGAAGAGGCCCTGCTTCTTCATCTCTTTGGCCGCCGTCTTGACCAGATCCTTGATGAACTTCTGGGCGGTGGAGGGGTTCATGGTGTCGCTCATGCCCGCCCAGATGAGCTTGTCGGTGCGGAGGTCGTAGACCAGGGTCTCGACGCGGACGACCTCGTCGATCTGCAGGTTGCCGGCGTTGTAGGTGGTGCCCCAGCCGAAGGTGTAGTAGCCGCTGTAGAAGCCGCCGTAGTAGGGGCCGGTGTAGAGCGGGACGGCGGTGTACGTCGGGCCGGAGCCGCGGAGCTCCTTCTCGTTGCCGGCGACCCGCATGACGATGGCGTACCGGGCGCCGGTCTTCTCGATGTAGGGCCGGGCCTTGTCCTTGTCCTTGACGAGGCTCTTCGGGATCACGGAGTAGGCGGGGATGGCCTCGACGCCGCGCTTGCCGAGCTCCTGGGCCAGGGCGGCCTCGGCCCCGTTGCGGCTTTCCTCGTGGGTGCTGATGACCATGGCCAGGACCTTGTCACCGTCCTCGAGGGTCATCGTGGCCCCTGGGGCCTTCCAGCTGGTCTTGAAGTTCGTGGAGCCCGAGGCCGGGACGGCCGGGACGATGGCCACGACGAAAGCGGCGATGAGTACGGACTTCAGAGAACGAGACACGGGACTATTCTCGGCTACTTCTTCGGTGCGAGGAGACCCTGCTTGCGCATCTCCTTGCCCGCCTCGTCGACGAGCTCCTTGATCATCTTGTCGGCCTGCGAGGGATTCACGGTCGAGCTCTGACCGGCCCAGATCATCTTGTCGCTCTTGAGATCGTAGACGAGCGTCTCGACGTGGACGATCGTGTCCGTCCGGATGGTGCTCCCCCCGTAGACGCCGCCCCAGCCGTAGCCGTAGAAACCGCCGTAGAAGCCGCCGTACCCGCCCCAGGCCGGCCCGTACAGGCCGTATCCGCCCATCGTCGGCGTGCTGCTGATTTCCTTGTCCTGGCCGGTGGCTCGCATGACGACGACGTACTGGGCCCCGGACTTCTCGATGTAGGGCTTGGCCTTGTTCTGGTCCTGGATCGCGTCGTCCGGGATGACGCTGGTGGCGGGGATCCCCTCGATGCCGTTTCTGGAGAGCTCGGCGGCGAGCGCGGCCTCGGCCCCGCGGCGGGTGGCCTCGTTCGGACTGATGACCATGGCCAGGACCTTGTCACCCGGTTCGAGGTGGATCGGTTGGGCGCTGGGCTCCCTCCAGGTGGTGTTGAACGACGTCGTGCCGCAGGCCGACAAGGCCACGGCGCCGGCCGCGACGAGCGCGGCCATCATGGTGCGAGACATCTGGTTCTCCTCCTTGGTCTGGGCCTCAGCGGCCCGCGACCTGCCCTCACGGGCATGACAATCTAACCGGACGACAGTCTGGCTGGGCGACGATGGTCACTCTCTGTGAGCCGACCGTCAGCCCCCCAACCTACCAGAAACCGGGCCGCTGGGAGCGCGATTCCGCCGATGCCGGCCCCTTTGACCTATTTTTTCCCGTCCCGGTCCCGGCCTCCTCCCCGCTCGGCCGGCCGCCCGGAACAGCGGCGATCAAGGGTGGCAACGCCGTCGATTGTGGTAGCCTTCCTCGTATCACAGCAGCCACTCCAGTCGAAACAGAGGCCGGCCCCCGGAGGCCGGCGGGAGGCGCACATGAGGTTCGGAGTCCAAGCGACATTGGCGGCCGCGGTGGCCCTCACGATCGCTCTTGCCCCAGCGTCCGCAGCCGCACAGGCCAGCGGCACGCCCGAGGAGATGGTCGCCACCTACAGCTCCCTCGCCGACGGCGTACTCGCCTTGGAGCGCAGCGAGGCGAACCTCGTGAGATCGATCGTGGCCGTTACTCTCGCCCACGGCCAGCTGAACCTCGAGCGCGCCCTGTCGGCGGCCGAGAAGGGCGAGACCCGGACCGCGAAGGCCGCGGTGGAGGCCCTCGCCTCGGATGTCGGCCAGCTGGCGACCGAGGGCGACAACGCCGTCGGCGCGGTGCGCAAGCGCCTGCTCGAGGGGGGGCACCACCACAACGCCGCCGGCGAGTCCCAGGGCCTCTACGACGAGGGCTACGTGATCGTGACCCGGGCCGCGAAGGCGAAGCTCCTGGCCTCTTCGCGCGCCATCGCCGCGATGGCGGCGGCGCCGAAGGCCGACGCGCTGAAGGCCGAGTGGAAGACCGTGGAGGAGACGGTGGCCGAGCTGATGAAGCCGGGCAACTAGCTCCCTCATGGCCTTCGGTCGACCGGGCCGGGCCGCGCTCGCGGTCGCGTGGGGCGCGGCGCCGGCCCTCTTCGTGCTCGCCGGGAACGTCGAGGCCGTTGCCCCCGCGGCACCGCCTCGCTACCGATTCGTGGACATGGCGCCGGAGCTCGGCCTGACCCGGGTCGTGCTCGCGGGCCGGCCTGGCAAGGACCACCTTCTCGATTCCGCTGGCACCGGCGCGGCCTGGCTCGACTACGACCGGGACGGCCGCCTCGACTGCTACATCGTCAACGACTGGCTCATCGAGGGGGACCGGATCACGGAGAAGGGAAAGAACGCGCTTTATCGACAACGGGCGGACGGCACGTTCGAGGACGTGACGGACGACGCGGGCGTCGGTGGAGAGGGGGAGTGGGGCGCGGGGGCCTTTGTCGCCGATTACGACGCGGACGGCTGGCCCGACATCCTCGTCACCAACTTCGGCCGCAACGTCCTCTACCGCAACCTCGGAGACGGGCGCTTCGAGAACGTGGCGAGAGAGGTGGGGCTCGAGTCGCCGGGGTGGAACACGGGGGCGGCCTGGTTCGATGCCGAAGGAGACGGCGACCTCGATGTCTACATCGCCGGCTACATCGACAACTCGCTCGAGCAGATCCTGGCCGCCAGGCCGACCCTGCCCTGGCGTGGGATGGCCAAGGTGGCGACGGGCCCCTTCGGCCTCGACGGGGGCGCCGACCACTACTTCCGGAACGACGGGGGCCATTTCGTCGACGCGACCGTCGAAGCGGGAATGGAAGACAAGGGGCTCGGGTTCGGCTTCTCCGTGCGCGCCGCCGACTTCGACCGCGACGGCGACCCGGACGTCTACGTGGCCAACGACTCCGACCCCAACTACCTCTATCGCAACGAGGGCGACGGGACCTTCCAGGAGGTCGCCACCTGGACGGGGTGCGCCCTCGACGAGAACGGCGCCGCCCAGGCCAGCATGGGTGTCGCGGTGGGCGACGCCACCGGCGACGGGGAGCTCGACATCTTCGTGAACCACTTCTCCGAGGACTTCTCGACCCTCTGGCAGGGTCTCGGGGGAGGCCTCTTCGAGGACGTTTCGCGGCGCACCGGGGTGGGTCCGCCCACGTACACCACGCTGGCCTGGGGCACGGCGCTCGCCGACCTCGACAACGACGGCGATCTCGATATCCCGATCATGAACGGGCACATCTACCCGCAGATCAACGATCACCCGGAGCTGATCGGGACCTACGAGCAGAGGAACATCCTGCTCGACAACCGGGGCCCCGAGGCGTCACCGATGTTCGTGGATGTGACCGACGCCGCGGGTCCCGGCTTCCAGCAGGTGCGGGCCAGCCGGGGGCTGGCCCTCGCCGACTACGACGACGACGGCGACCTCGACCTGCTCATCACGCATCTCGACGCGCCGCCCTCGCTGCTGAGGAACGACAGCGAGGTCGGCTCATGGCTCGTCGTGGTGTGCGAGGACGAGAGGGGGGGTATCGCCCCGATCGGGACCGAGGTCCGGGTCACCGCGGGCGGGGTCACGCGGTGGCGGGACATCGCCTCGGGGGACTCGTACATGAGCACGCACGATCCGCGGCCGCATTTTGGCCTCGGCTCGGCCGAGACGGTGGACGAGATCGACGTCACCTGGCCGGACAAGACCCGGTCCGTCCGAACGAACGTCCCCGCCCGCCAGATCCTCCGAATCAAGAAGGGCACGTAGCCCCTCGATGACCCGATGAAGAGCGAGTACCCGAGGACCCGGACCGTCGACGTCGTCGACGACTACTTCGGGACGCGGGTGAAGGACCCGTATCGCTGGCTGGAGGACGACAACAGCCCCGAGACGAAGGCCTGGGTCGAGGCCCAGAACCGGGTCACCTTCGCCTTTCTCGAGTCGATCCCGGAGCGGGCCGCCATCCGGAGGCGGGTGACGGAGCTCTGGGACCACGAGCGCTACGGGCTGCCCTCGAGAGAGGGGCCCTGGACCGTCTTCAGCCGGAACGACGGCCTCCAGAGCCAGTCCGTGATCTACCGGGCGAAGGGGCTCGACGCCGCCCCGGAGGTGCTCCTCGACCCCAACACACTCTCGGAGGACGGGACGGTGGCGCTGGCCGAGGGCGGCGCGGCGTTCACGGACGATGGCCGCCACCTGGCCTGGGCGGCCTCCTCCTCCGGCTCGGACTGGCGCACCTGGCGGGTGCGCGAGGTGGCGACGGGGGAGGACGGGCCGGATCTGGTGAGGTGGTCCAAGTTCAGCGCCGCCGCCTGGAAGAAGGACGGCTCCGGCTTCTTCTACTCCCGCTTCGCCGAGCCGAAGGACGGCGACGCCCTCACCGGCGTCAACAAGAACCAGCAGGTCTACTTCCATCGTGTCGGCACGTCACAGGACGGGGACGAGCTCGTCTACGAGCGCCCCGATCACCCGGACTGGAGCCTGGGCGCGGCGGTGACCGACGACGGCCGCTTCCTGCTCGTGTACCAGCACGAGGGCACGGACCCGAAGAACCGGATCTTCCTGAGGGACCTCGAAGACCAAGGTGGTCCGGTCGCGCCATTCCTCGACGCCTTCGACGCCGAGTACGAGGTGGTTGGGAACGACGGGGATGTCTTCTACGTCCGGACGGACAAGGACGCGGGCCGCTCTCGCCTGGTCGCCGTCGACCGGCGGAGCCCCGATTCCCGGTCGCTGAAGGCCGTCATCCCCGAGGACCCGGGCCGGGGCGTCCTGTCGAGTGCCACCATGATCGGCGACCGCTTCGTCGTGGTCTGGGAGGTGGACGCGCACCACCTCCTGACGATCCACGGGAAGGACGGCTCCCTCGAAAGGGAGATCGAGCTCCCCGGCCTCGGCCAGGTGGCGGTGTCCGGAAGGCGACGCGACGCGGACTTCTTCTACTCCTACATGTCCTGGGCCTGGCCGACGACGATCTACCGATGCGATCCGGCGACCGGCGAGAGCACGCTCCTCCGCGAGCCGAAGGTCTCCTTCGACCCCGAGCTCTACGAGACCAGCCAGGTCTTCTTCGCCTCGAAGGATGGGACCCGGGTCCCGATGTTCCTCGTCCACGGGAAGGGCCTGAAGAAGGATGGATGGAACCCGACCCTCCTCTACGGCTACGGGGGATTCGACATCTCGATGACGCCGTCCTTCTCTCTGGCCGTCGTGACCTGGCTCGAGATGGGCGGGGTCTGGGCGGTGGCCAACCTCCGGGGGGGAGGGGAGTACGGACGGGAATGGCACGAGGCGGGCCGGCTCGGCCGCAAGCAGAACACGTTCGACGACTTCATCGCCGCCGCCGAGCACCTCATCGATCAGGGGTACACGTCCCCCCCGAGGCTGGCCATCTCCGGCGGCAGCAACGGTGGCCTCCTGGTGGGCGCGGTGCTGAACCAGCGTCCCGACCTCTTCGGGGCGGCGATCCCTGCCGTCGGGGTCATGGACATGCTCCGCTTCCACGAGTTCACCATCGGGTGGGCCTGGAAGTCCGACTACGGCAGCTCTGAGACGAAGGAGGGCTTCGACACCCTCATCGCCTACTCGCCCCTCCACAACATCCGACCGGGTACCGTGTATCCGGCGGTCCTGATCACGACCGCCGACCACGACGACCGGGTCGTGCCCGCCCACAGCTTCAAGTACGCGGCCACGCTCCAGCCCGCCCAGGGCGGGGAGGCGCCGATCCTCATCCGGATCGAGACCCGGGCCGGGCACGGCGCGGGCAAGCCCACCGCCAAGCAGATCGATGACGTCACGGACAGGTGGGCGTTTCTGGTCAAGGTCCTGGGCATGACGGTGCCCGCAGGCTGGTGAAGCTCGCGGCTTGACCCGCGGTGAGCGTCCGGGACACGATCGGCGCCATCGGCGAGCTGCCGCGCGAGGAGGAACGCCATGGATCGACGTGAGCTGCTGAAGACCACCCTGGGCGCGGGGGCCGCTCTCGGCCTGGGCGCGCTGCCCGCCCGCCCGGCCGCCGGTGCTCCGCTGCGCTCCTTCAAGCTCAAGTACGCCCCTCACTTCGGCATGTTCAAGCACCACGCCGGCGAGGACCTCATCGATCAGCTCCGGTTCATCGCCGACCAGGGATTCACCGCCCTCGAGGACAACGACATGCCCAACCGGCCGGTCGAGGTCCAGGAGAAGATCGCGACCGAGATGGCCCGACTCGGGATCGAGATGGGGGTCTTCGTGGCCGAGGCCGACTTCCAGAACGTCACCTTCGCCTCAAGGGGCCCGGAGGCGCGCGAGCTGGTCGCCACGAAAGCGAAGGCCGCGGTCGAGGTGGCGAAGCGGGTGAACGCGAAGTGGACGACCGTGGTCCCCGGCTGCTACGACAGGGGCCTCGAGTGGGACTACCAGACCGCAAACGTCATCGACAACCTCAAGCGGTTCGCCGAGATTCTCGAGCCGGCGGGGCTGGTGATGGTGCTCGAGTCCCTCAACCCCTGGCGGGATCACCCCGGGCTCTTCCTCACGAAGATCCCGCAGGCCTACATGGTCTGCCAGGCGGTCGGCAGCCCGTCTTGCAAGATCCTCTTTGACATCTACCACCAGCAGATCACGGAGGGGAACCTCATCCCGAACATCGACCGGTCCTGGGACGAGATCGCCTACTTCCAGATGGGCGACAACCCGGGCCGCAAGGAGCCCACCACCGGCGAGATCAACTACCGGAACATCTTCAAGCACATCCA
>JAJDNV010000108.1 GCA_022340545.1 Acidobacteriota bacterium
CCTTCCTCCTGGGCGATACGGCCCGTCTCGAGGTGGGTCCGGTGGTCGTCGTCGATACCGATCCGGAACTTGAGTGTCACCGGGACCGGCCCGGCCGCCTGGACCGCGGAGCGGACGATGTTGCGCAGCAGGCGCGGCTTCAGGGGGATGGCCGCCCCTCCCCCCTTGCTCGTCACCTTGCGTACTGGACAGCCAAAGTTCATGTCGATGTGGTCGACTCGTCCCTCGCCCACGAGCAGGCGCACCGCCTCGCCCACGTACCGGGGGTCAACCCCGTACAGCTGCAGGCTCCGGGTCGGCTCGTCCGGACCGAAGCTGGCCATGAGGAGCGTCTTGCGGTTCCCCTCGACCAGCGCCCGCGCCGTGATCATCTCGCTCACGTACAGCCCGGCCCCGTAGCGACGGCAGAGCGTTCGGAAGGGCGGGTTCGTCACCCCCGCCATCGGGGCGAGCACGACCGGGGGCCAGACCCGGATCGGGCCGACCTCGAGCGACGGGAACTCCGCGGGGGAGGCCGGGGGCACGTCGCGGTTCAGCGGGCTGCGGTAGATCGGGTCCATCGAGCGCCCCGGAGGGGCCGGCGCGGCTAGCTGTTGGGCTCGCTGTCGTCGACGTGGACGAGGTAGTCCGGAGCGGGCCGGTCCAGGAAGTGGAGGTTCAGCCGCCGGATGCCGTCCTTCCCCACGTAGGTCCCTCGGACCTCGCCGCGGGTCTTGAACGGCTCCTTCGCCGAGCTGCCCACTTCTTCGAGGTACACGACGTCGCCCGGCACCAGCGACGACATCGTCGTCATCACCCGCGCACCCCCGCGGCCCACGTTTTCCGCGATCGTCCGCTCCTCCTGCAGCACGGTTCCGAGCGTGCCCTCCCGGCGCAGGACGAAGTTGACGAAGATGTCGAGGCGGGTCACCCGCCGACGCTCCGGCGTCGGGACGGGCGTCTCGGGGGCCGCCGGGGCGATCGCCGGGATGTTCGCCGTCGGCGCCGCGTCCTCGGTCGCTCCCGACGCCGTGCTCCGCTGCGCCTCGCGAAGGGCCTGGGCCAATCCCGCCGCGTCGTCGAAGCGCTCGGCCCGGTCCTTGGCGAGCGCCCGGCGCAGCACCTTCACCGCGGCCACGGGGATACGCCCCGCCACCGGCCCGTCGAACGGCACGGGGTCCTGGATGTGCTTGAAGAGCGTCGCCACCGGGGTGTCCCCCCGGAAGGGCACCTGGCCGGTGAACATCTCGTAGATCACCACCCCGAGGGAGTAGATGTCGGAGCGGTGGTCGATCTTGTCGCCCAGGCACTGCTCGGGGCTCATGTACTCGGGGGTGCCCATGATCTGGCCGGTGGTGGTGAGCCCGCCGCCGGTGCGATCCGACCCCTGGACCTTGGCGATCCCGAAGTCCATCAGGCGCACGAGCCCCCGCTCGTCCCTCATGATGTTCGAGTTCTTGAGGTCGCGGTGGACGATGCCGACGTCGTGGATGGCCTGCAGCCCGTCCGCGGTCTGGGCCGAAAGATCGAAGGCCTCCTCGATCGACAGCAGCCCCCCCCGCTCGCGGGCGAGCTGCTTGAGGTCTTCCCCCTCGATGAACTCCATAGAGATGAAGCGCATGCTGCCGTCCTCGCCATACTCGTGGATCCGGCAGACGTTGCGGTGAGACACCTTTCGCGCGAGCTTGATCTCGTGGCGAAACCGCTGGGCCATCTCGGGGGTCTTGGTGAACTCGGCGCGGAGAACCTTGATCGCGACCGACTCCTCGAGCATGCGGTCGTGGGCCTTGTAGACCATGCCCATGCCCCCCTTGCCGAGGGGCTTCAGGACCTCGTAGCGGTTGGCGATGACGGACCCCTGGGTCAGCGCACCCAGGGCGCGCCCGCAGGTGAAGCAGGCTTCGGCGTCGTCTTCGTTGACCGCGTTACAGGCGGGACAGATCATCACCAAAGGCTCTCCGAGCCCTCCTATTCTGCACCGGAATGCCCGCGGCCTGCACGGAGGGTGGACTCGAGCCCCCCGCCGTGCCGCATTTGGGCCGCGGGCAGACGCCCCGACGGGTGCTCACGCGCCCCGCGAGAATAGCACTCTCGTCAAGCCAGGTCCGCCCCCCGCACCGCGGCGTATGATGGAAAGGATGGCCATCTGCTCGACCAACCCCACGACGGACGAACTGTTCGTGGCGTAGCCGCCATTGTGAGGAGGGCGGCCTTGAACAGCGGGTTCGAGTACCGCGAGCGAGTGGGTGCCGACGCCGCCGGCCGCACGGTCCTGGCCCACCTCGCACGCCGCTACCGACACTCGAGCGAAGGCGTCTGGCGAGAGCGGATCGCCGCCGGCGAAGTGCGGCTCGGAGGCTCGGCGGCGACGGCCGACGACGTCCTCCGGGCCGGACAGTCGCTGGCCTGGTGCCGCCCGCCCTGGGAGGAGCCTCCCGTCCCGCTGAGCTTTGCCGTGCTCTACCGCGACGAGCACCTCCTGGCGGTGGCCAAGCCCCGCGGCCTGCCCACGATCCCCCACGGGGGCCTGTACCTCACCCACACCCTCCTGCACCAGGTGCGCCGCCGCTGGCCCGGGGCCACGCCCATGCACCGGCTGGGGCGCGGCACGTCGGGCCTGCTCCTCTTCGCTCGGACGTCGGTGGCTCGACGGGACGTCGCCGCGGCCTGGCGCGACGGCCGGGTCGAGAAGACTTACCGCGCCCTGGTGACGGGAGTGCCGGAGGAGGAGACCTTCTCGGTCGAGCAGCCGATCGGCCCCGTTCCCCACCCGAGGCTCGGGCAGGTCCACGCGGTGTCCGAGAGCGGAAAGCCCTCGCTCAGCCACGTCCGTCGCGTCGAGGCCCGGGACGGCACGGCCCTCGTGGAGGTGTCCATTCCGACGGGACGGCCCCACCAGATCCGCATCCACCTGGCGGCGGCGGGGTATCCCCTCGTCGGGGATCCCCTGTACGCCGAGGGTGGAGTCCCCAGGGAAACGCCGGGACTCCCCGGGGAGGGGGGCTTCTGGCTCCACTCCTTCCGGCTGCGTCTCCCCCACCCGGTCAGCAGGCTCCCGCTCCAACTCGAGTGCGGTCCCCCTCCCTTGCTGCGCGAGGCGGACCCGGTCTGGCCCCGCGCTCGGCTACGCTGACGCTCGGTCGCGTTCTGCGGCCCGACTCTCCCCGAGCCGAAGGACTCGCCAGGAGAAGGGGGGAGACATGCTCGAATCAGGTCCGGAGGCGCCCTCGCCGCCGCGGCTGCTCGATCGGGTCCGGGCCGAGATCCGGGCCCGCCACTACAGTGCCCGCACCGAGAAGGCCTACGTCGGGTGGATCCGGCGCTTCCTGGCGTTCCACAAGATGCGCCATCCCAGCGAGATGAGCGCTCGTGAGGTCGGGCTCTTCCTGTCTGATCTCGCCACCCGCCGCAAGGTTGCCGCGTCCACCCAGAACCAGGCGTTTGCCGCGTTGCTGTTCCTCTTCCGGGAGGTGCTCGACATCGAGCTTGCCGGCCTCGACTCCGTCGTCCGCGCCAAGCGCCCCGTCCGCCTCCCCCTCGTGCTGACTCAGGCCGAGGTCATCGCCATCCTGTCCCGCATGCGGGGTGTACCCCGACTGATGGCCGGGCTCATGTACGGAGGCGGGCTTCGCGTGCTCGAATGCTGTCGGCTCCGTGTCAAGGACCTGGACTTCGCCCGCGCTGCGATCACCGTGCGCGACGGCAAGGGACGCAAGGACCGCGTGACCGTCCTCTCCACCCGGCTCGCGGACGATCTCCGCCAGCACCTCGGCCGTGTGCAACGACAGCACCAGTCCGACCTGACCCGGAAGGCGGGCAGCGTAGCGCTCCCCCACGCCCTGAACCGCAAGTACCCCGGCGCCCACCGCGTGTGGTCCTGGCAGTGGGTCTTCCCCGCGACGCGGATCCGGCGCGACGCCGCCACGGACCGGTGGCAGCGCCACCATCTGCACGAGTCGGTCGTCCAGCGGGAGTTCGCAGTCGCCGTGCGTCTCGCGGGCGTGGCCAAACCGGCAACCTGCCATACGCTCCGACACTCCTTTGCCACACACCTGCTCGAGCGGGGCTACGACATCCGCACGATCCAGGAGCTCCTGGGCCACAGCGATGTAGCGACCACGATGATCTACACCCACGTGCTGAACCGCGGCGGACGCGGCGTGAGGAGTCCTCTTGACGACGCGTCGGCACCAAACGACCCGAGATGCCCAAGACATCCACACAGACCCTGAACTCGGTCCCGAACGAGTTCAGCGTTTCTTCTCCGTTATCCCGGCACCACAAACCCCCTTATCCCAGCATGCCTTATCCGTTATCCTGCTCGCTCAACAACTGTTCTACGGACCTGCGCACGAAAGGCGGTCCATGACTGACGAAGAGTTCGACGCCTTCGTTGCCGAGTCGGTCGAGGCTCTCGAAAGAAAGCAGGAGAAGCTGCAAGAAGAGTTCGGCTTAGGTAGCCATGCCGACTACTTGTTCGACCAAGCTACCGGAACCTTGGAGTTCAAGGGCTCCTCTGGTGTAGTCCAGGTGAGGGCCCAGGTCGTCCCGATTGGCAGCTTCTCGGAACGCAGCGAGACCTGGCAATGGGCCTGGGCCAACGAGAGCCTGCTCCCAGAACTGCGTGGGCAAGCGGAACAGTGTCGCGGTCTGGAGACGGCCACTGGGTTCGGCGTGTTCGGTCAGCCGGTCGTGAAGGCTGACCCGGAGATGCCTTGGGAGCTTGCGGCTATGGCCGTACGGCAGCTCGACGCACACGGATGCTACCGGGCTCCCATCTCCGCTGGTGCGCTCTTCCTGGCAATCCGCGACATCTCATTGGTCAGTTGAGTCTGCTAGACGGCGTGGTGGGAGGGCCGTAGAACGATGCGTTGGAGCAGACGAAGCGCGTTGATTGAAAGGCCCATTGGCTGTCTCTGGCATCATCAATGCGCGCTTCGCAGCTCAACGCACTGTTCTGCGGACCGTGTCGACTTGGAGTAGAACAGACCGATGAAGATAGCCGTTGTGCTCGCACTCATGCTCCTTGTTGCCGGGGTGGTCTTGTGGCGAACCAGAAGCGCAACCCGGGAGCCAAATGCAGCGGCCGACGTCAACGTGGTTATGCGGGAGGCAGCCGCCGACGCAATCGAGACAGCGAAGGCTGAGCACGACGTTACCCTCGACTACAGTTCGCAGTCGGTCGAGCAGGTGGAGGCCATCCTTGCGCGCATCTACGACGAGCAAGCCGGTGCCCCCATTCCTCTGGATCGTGAGAAGGACGAAGCCTGGCGCTGGGGTGCCTACGTGGGCGAGGTGATCCGTCGTACATCACCTGGCGGAGGCCATTGGGAGATTGACCACGAAGCTGCCGGACCACGCTCTTTCCCAGTTCGACTGGCTGAAAGAGACAGCTTCCCCATCACCTGGTGCAGGAAGCGCCTCAGGAATGGACCTGAGGACAATGTGTGGCACAAGTTCCAGATCCTCTATGGCCCGGAGTCCAGGGAGATCGCGCCCCCGGCCGAGGGTGATGTCCAGTAGCCCGGTGGTAGGCATTCGAGGTCCGAGGCAGCCGCAGAACAAGCGGATGCACCAGACAAGGCGCTGGAGTTGATGGTGCTCCACGACGACCTCAGCGTCATCAATGTGTGCCTTGCAGGTGATCCGCACTGTTC
>JAJDNV010000001.1 GCA_022340545.1 Acidobacteriota bacterium
CAGGTCGTCCACGACGAGCGGCTCGCGCGTGACGAAGCCCTCCCCGTACGCCACTCCGATGCGCTGGCCGTGGCGGCGGCCCGCGAGCTCCACCCGCTCCTTGAACAAGTCCAGCGGCAGCTTCTGGGCCTCGCCCCCCGGAGGGGGCGTGAACTGGCTCACGTAGGCCGCAATCGCCTGGAGCTTCGTCTCCCAGAAGGCGGTGATGTCCACGACGAACGTCGGCTGGGCTTCCGTCACCTCGGTCATCGTCAGCGCGTAGGCGAGCTTGCGCGGCCGCCACGCCGGACCCAGGTTGGGCCGGTAGTTGCGGAGCCCGGCCAGGAAGCACCCGCCGTAGACGATCTGGCTGGCCGCGGCGTGGTCGGGGTGCCGTTGCTTCCAGTATTGCGTCAGGACCACCCGGGGCTGCAGCCGTCGAACCACCTCGACCACCGCGTCCTTGTACTCGGGCGTTGCCTGCAGCCGGGCGTCGGGCAGTCCCAGCGACTCGCGATGGGCCGCACCCAGGATCTTCGCCGCCGCCTGCGCCTCCCGGGCCCGGATGTCCGGGGTCCCGCGGCTGCCGCACTCCCCACGAGTGAGGTCGACCAGGGCCACGCGGCGCCCCCGGGAGGCCTCGCGGGCGATCGTGCCGCCCATGACGAGCTCCACATCGTCGGGGTGCGCCCCGACGCCGAGGATGTCGAAGCTGTCCATGCCCCTACTGTGGCACAGGTTCCGGCGGTTCAGATGCCCAGGACACGGGCATAGGCGGCCTCGTACTGGCTCACGACCCGGTCGGCGTCGAAGAGCGACTCGACGCGGTGACGCGCCGCCTCGCCCATCGCCCGCCGCCGCTCGTCGTCCTTCAGGATCTCGATCGTCCGGGCGGCCATGCCCTCGACGTCGCCCACGGGCAGGAGAAACCCGCTCTCGGCGTGGCGGACGACCTCGGGGAGGCCGCCGGCATCGGACCCGACGACCGGGACCCCGCAGGCCATGGCCTCGAGAGCGGACAGCCCGAAGGATTCCAGCTCCGACGGGAGCAGAAACACGTCGGCCATCGCCGCGATCTCCGCGATGTCCTGCTGCGTCCCCAGGAAGCGCAGGCGGTCGAGCACGCCGAGGCGCCGCGCGAGGGCCTGGGCCGAGGACCGCTCGGGTCCCTCGCCGACCATCAGCAAGACCGCGTCCACCTCCCGGCTCACCCGCTCGAAGATCCGCACCGTGTCGAGGGGCCGCTTCACCGGCCGGAAGTTCGACACGTGCAGCAGCACCCGCTGCCCGGGCTTGGCGATGCCCGCGCGGTCGCCCTTCTCGGTCGAGTACTGCTCGAGATCGACGAAGTTCGAGATGACGTCGATGGGCCGCGAGACCTGGAACTCCTCGAGCGTCATGCGCCGCAGGAACTCGGAGACCGCGGTGACGCCGTCGGAGCGCTCGATGCCGAACTTCGTGATCTCGAAGAACGAGTGGTCCTGCCCGACGATCGTGATGTCGGTTCCGTGCAGCGTCGTCAGCATCCGGGGGGCGCCGTCGCCGAGCATCTGCTGGGCCAGGATGCCGGCGATGGCGTGGGGGATCGCGTAGTGAACGTGGAAGAGCTCGATGCCGTGCTCCCGGACCGCCTCCGCCATCTTCGCCGCGAGGGCCAGGTCGTGCGGCGGGAACTCGAACAGGGGATAGGAGGAGACGTCCACCTGGTGGAAGCAGATGTTCTGCTGGAAGTCGCCGAAGCGGAATGGAAGGCGGTACGAGATCACGTGAACCTCGTGCCCCCGGCCCGCCATCTGCTTGCCGAGCTCGGCCGCCATCGCCCCCGAGCCTCCGACGGTGGGGTAGCAGACGATCCCGAGTCTCACAAACGCACCACCTGGTGTCCCCGGGCAAAGGGGTCCACGCGCTCCTGCAGCTCCGCGAGCACCCCGGGTCCGTGACGGGCCACCAGGCCCAGAAGACCCAGACCTCGCTCCTGGAGGGAGCCGCCCGGGAAGAGGGCATCCCGCGTGCGCCTCAGCCGTGCCACTCGTCCCTGGTCCCGCTTCTTGAGCGCCCGCATGGCCTTCTCGTGAAGCCCCTCAACCTGGTGCAGCGCCCGCCCCCGGGCGGAGACCGCGGCGGCACGCAGCGTGGGATCCACCGCAGCCAGCCGCTCCTCCACCTCTCCCATCTCGCGCTCGATCGAGCCCCGGGCCTGGGCGAATGCGGTCTCCACATCCGGGTAGGTCTCGCGTGCCCACCTTGCCACGACCGCCTCCGGATCACCGGTGAGGTCGGGCAGCGTGAGCCCTTCCGCTTCGAGCGCACGCGCCGCCGACGGGCCCACGACGGTGACGCTCGGTCGCGGGACGAGGCCGGGCCGCGGCAGCCCGAAGTGCTCATAGGCCATCCGGATCTGGGCGTGGTAGGCGATCTCCGCGGGCCCCCCGACGTAGGCGGCGGTCGGCAGCATGGCGTCCTGGGCCAGAGGTCGGAGGAGCGCGTTCGGGCTCCAGAGCCCCGGCTCGGTCTCGAGCTGGTGCAAGGCCTCCGCGGTCGTCCATCGCGTGCCGAGACCACGGATCTCGACGCCGTCCTCGCTGAGCCCGAGCGCCCGCCGCTCGCCTCCGGCGAGCACGAAGAGGTTCAGGAAGCCCTCGCGAACCGGGACCTGCTGGTGGTAACCGGCCTCGAGGAGCGCCTGACCGGCCTCGAGGGCCAGGCGCGAGCTGGGGGAGGCCTCCTTCAGCTCACGCGTGAGCACCGGAGAGCTGGCGGACTTCAGCGCGGGATCCGAGGATTCGAGAACCACCAGCTCCGGCAGGAGCCGCGAGAGCAGGCGGGCGAAGGCCCCGGACAGCGTCTCGCCGGATCGGTAGCACTCCGCCACGACGCCCAGCATCTCGTCACGGCTCGGGCTCGGGGGCAGGGCCTCGCCGAGCTCCTCCACGAGGCGGGTCACCGTGTCGTCGAGGACGATTCTGAAAGCGGGCTGGCCCACCGGCTCGTGTCGGGGCTCGTAGCGCAGGGGTCGAATGGTTCCGGAGCCGTCGAGCAGACAGACCGAGCGCACCTCGGCGAAGTCGTGATCGTCCGCCGCCACCCAGAAGACGGGCACCACGGGGCGGCGCCTCTGCCCGGCCAGGCGGCGGGCGATCTCCAGGGTGGCCAGCGCCTTGTAGAGCACGAACATCGGTCCCCCGAAGAGACCCGCCTGCTGCCCGGTGACCACCGCCACCGCTTCCGGGTCGGCGAGCTCGCGAGCCCGGGCGGCCGCACGCTGCGCCCCCCTCTGCTCCTGCTGCCGGACCAGCGCCGCGGCCACGGTCTCCCGCGGGCGTGGGTGGGCCGCCGACGTCTGTGCCGCCTCGAGAAGCGCATCGAGACCGAAACCGGCCCCGTCGAGGAAGGGCGCGACTCGCGGGCGGCCGGCGAGATAGTCGAGGAAGAGCGGGCTCAAGGGCTGGTGAAGCGCCTCGAAGGGCACGACCTCGGCGAGAGGGTCGGGCATGGGAGGTGACGATGATACCACAGGAGGCGACTGCAACCCCTTAAGGAGAAGCCACTTGTGCCGTTCGTCGGTTTGACAGCGTGCAAAACAGGGTGCTAGATTCGGTTAGTTTGGGGGAGGTGTGTGTGTCGGTTCTCCCCGGGCCGGAGTGATGAACGAAAGCAGCGACGCGCCCGACGACACACCGTCCTCGATCGGGCGCTACGAGGTCACCGGCACCCTGGGTTTCGGGGCGATGGGGGCCGTGTACCAGGCCTTCGATCCCATCATCAAGCGCGCCCTCGCGATCAAGACCATCCGCCTCGACATCCCCCGTCAGAGCCCGCAGCACGCGGTCTTCATCGAGCGCTTCTATCAGGAGGCACGCATCTCGGGGACGCTCTCACATCCGAACATCGTCACCCTCTTCGACATCGGCGAAGAGAAGGGGGTGCCATTCCTGGCGATGGAGTTTGTCGAGGGCCAGACGCTGTCGGAGCTCCTCGACCAGGGTGTCCGCTTCGAGCCCGAAAGGGTCGTGGCCCTCGTCAGCCAGGTGGCGTCCGCGCTGGACTACGCCCACTCCCAGGGCGTCATTCACCGCGACATCAAGCCCTCCAACCTGATCGTCCAGGAGGGAGACAAGGTCAAGGTCAGCGACTTCGGTATCGCCAAGCTCGTGGACCAGGAGATCACCCAGACCGGGGCCCTCCTCGGAACACCCTCGTACATGTCGCCCGAGCAGGCGATGGGGGAGCCGCTCGATGGACGGAGTGACATCTTCTCGCTCGGCGTGTGCGCGTTCGAGATGCTCTCGGGGGAGCAGCCGTTCCCGGGGAACAACGTCACGTCGATCCTCTACCGCCTGGTGCACGTCGATCCCGTCGAGCCCGCCAACCTCGAGATGAGCGGGGTCGTGCCCCACCGGTGGCGGGAGGTCTTTCACAAGGTCCTGGCCAAGAAGCCAGACGGCCGCCACCAGAAAGCGACCGAGTTCGTGCAGGCCCTCGAGGCCTGCCTGGGCGCCCTGTCCGAGGGACCCGGCGAAGAGACCGTCGCCATGGCCACGCCCGACGAGCCCACGGTCACGCTGCAGACTCCTCGCCCCGAGTCGGTCACACCGCCGACGGGCCCCGCGTCCTCCGACTCGACTCCCAGCGAAGAGACGCTCGTGCTCGAAACCTCCCCCGAAACGGAGGGCCCGGAGAGCCCGGCCGCAGGCACGACGCCCGGTGGCGACGTGACCGTCGAGGCCGCCGCCCCGGAGCCCACCGCGATCATGGCCGCCGGGGGCCCGCCCTCCACTCCGACCGAGATCATGAGCGCGACGGCCGGGAAGATGCCCCTGGCTCCGACCGCGATCGTGGATTCGACGTCCGCGGCGGCGACGCTGCCGCCGGAGTCGGCCCCGGCCGCGGGCGAAGGCAAACCCCCGGCCCAGCGGCGGCGCCCCCTGCCCGTGAACTGGCTCCTCGGGGGAGCGGCGGGGCTTTTCGTGGTGGCCGTGGCCCTCGTCATCTGGATGCTCTCGAGCCGCGGCGGAGGACAGGGGCCGTCGGCCGACGTTCTGCCCATGAGCACACCGGTTACGGAAGCTCCCGCGCTGCCCACGACCGGGACCCTGGTCGTGGAGAGCGAGCCGGCGGGGGCCGAGATCACCGTCGACGGCGAACCCCGAGGCGAGACACCGCTTGCCCTCGAGGAGCTTCCCTTCGGAGACCACGAGGTCCGCCTCGCGCTGCAAGGCTACGACGCGGAGAGCCACGACGTGTCGCTGTCCGCCGAAAGCCCGACGGCGGAGCTGCGGGCCGAGCTCAGCCGCAGCCGTCGGGTGGCCCGCGACGGCACCGTCAGCTTCATCTCCGTGCCCCCCGGGGCCACGGTGTTCATCGATGGAAAGAAGGTCGGGACGACGCCGCTCGACGGGGTGAGGCTTCGGGCGGGCGAGCACGACGTGAGCCTCACCCTGGACGCCCACGACCGGTGGGCGGGGTCGGTGAAGGTCGTGGCCGGGCGCCGGGACAAGCTCGAGGCGGAGATGGTGCCGGCTGCGCCCGAGGCCCCGCCCACACCCAAGCCGGTGGACACCGCCCGGATCTACGAGAACAGGGCCGGTCGGGTGGATCGCCTGGCGCGAAAGAAGTCCGGTCTGTCGCCTCGCTACCCTTCGGACCGCGTGGGTCGTCTGAAGTCGGGAGAGAGGGTCTCGGTCGGGCTCACCTTCGTGGTCAACGAGGCGGGCACGGTCGAGGACATCCAGGTCACGGA
Source organism: Acidobacteriota bacterium (assembly GCA_022340545.1). GTDB lineage: Bacteria > Acidobacteriota > Vicinamibacteria > Fen-336 > Fen-336 > JAJDNS01. Next base: position 5,720 of record JAJDNV010000001.1, read on the forward strand.
GTCGGCCGGGCCCATCCTCGACGAGGTGGTGACGAAGGCGGTCCGCTCGTGGAAGTACGAGCCGGCGGCGATCCGCGGGACCCCGGTCAAGGTGCGCGTCCCCTTCCGCCAGACCTTCCTCGGGGGCTAGCGGTGGCGAAGCTCATCATCAACCCCACCGCTACGAACCGGCGAGAGATCGCGCTGTCGCGGGAGGAGATCGTCACGATCGGCCGCGACCCGTCGAACGACCTGGTCCTTCCCGATGCCATGGTCTCGCGTCGCCACGCGGTGATCGAGCGGCGCGGCACCCAGTTCTTCCTGCGCGACTGCAACTCGGCCAACGGTTCCGTGGTGAACGGCGACCGGGTCAGCGAGCGTGGCCTGCGGGACGGCGACCTGGTCGCCATCGGCAGCATGCGGCTGCTCTTCCGCGAAGAGCCCGCGGAACCGGTGGACCCGGCAGCCAAGGTCGTGCCGCATCCCTCGGCGGCGCCCCTGAAGTGTCCTTCGTGCGGCGAGGGATACCGACGCGGGGATCTGTTCTGCCGCGAGTGCGGCGCTCAGGTCGCCCGGCCCAGCGGTCCCCCGAAGGCCGTCTGCCCCTCCTGCGGCGCTGGGGTGCCGCTTCCCGCGCGATTCTGCAACGCCTGCGGCGAGAGCCTGCCGGCCTCCTCGCAGCAGGCGCGGTCGGAGCCCCCGGTCTCGGACGAGCGGGAGGAGGACGGCGTCGGCGCGGCGGAGTCGCCGCGGCCGAAGGAAGCCCGGTCGGCTCGCCCCCCGTTGAGGGAGGAGGGAACGGGCGGCCGGCGGACCGACTCGGCCGCGCGGGCCCCGGCCTTCGAGCCCGAGCCGCCTCCGCCCCGGGCGCCCCGCAAGCCGGCACCCCGGGTTCCGCCGGTCGTGCGGACGGCCACCCCGCCCCCGCCGCCCGTGCGGACCGCCGCGCCGCCCCCACCGCCCGTGCGTCGCCCGGCCGCGCCCCGGGTGTCCTCGCGCCGGGTGACATCCGCCGTCGAGCCCGCCGGGTTCGGCCGCCGCCTCGTCGCCGGGCTCGTGGACGCGGTCTTCGTGCTGTCCGGGCAGGCCGTCCTTCTGGCCCCGGTCGCCTACTACTGGTGGTCACGCGAGATTCCCCGGACGCCGGGTGAGGTGCCTTTCCTGCCGATCATCACCACCGTCGCCCTCGTCGTGCTCGCCGCCCTCCTGGGGGTGCTGTACCACCTCTACTGCTGGGGCGTGCGCGGCAGCTCCCCGGGCAAGGAGCTGCTGGAGCTGAGGGTCGAGACCGAAGATGGCCGCTGTCCGATCGGTCTCGGCCGGGCCGCGCTCCGCCTGCTCGGCTACCTGCTGTCGGCGGCGAGCTTCGGGATCGGCTTTCTGATGATCGCATCGAGCGGTGACGGCCTGCACGATCGGATCGCGGGGACCCGCGTCGTACGAGGGAGGACACGGTGACCCTCGAACCGGGGGGCGGCGAGACGGACGCCGCGGTCGCCGAGGGCGTGGGGGTCGACCCACAGGTGCGCCGACCGGCCCGCGCGCGCGTCTGGCGCGCAGTCTGGGAGCTCCTTCACGACCTCTCGGTCGCGGTTCTTTTCTGCTTCTTCCTCATCACCTTCGTGGCCCAGGCATTCCGTGTGCAGGGAACCAGCATGGAGCCGCTGCTGCGCGACGGCGACCGCATCGTCGTCAACAAGTTCGTGTATCGGTTCCAGTCCATCGAGACGGGCGATGTCGTGGTCTTCTGGTACCCCCGCGAACCCTCGGTCTCCTTCATCAAGAGGGTGGTCGGTCGGCCGGGGGACCTGGTGGAGATCCGCGCCGGCCGCCTCTTCGTCAACGGAACCTGGATGCCCGAGCCCTATCTGGCCGAAGGCTTCCACGACACGGAGTCCTACGTCCCAACGAGGGTCCGGCCCGGCCACTACTTCGTGCTCGGCGACCACCGCCGGAGCAGCAACGACAGCCGGAGCTGGGGCCAGGTTCCCGAGAAGTACATCTACGGCCAGGCCATCTTCCGGTTCTGGCCCCTGCGTGACATGGGGCCGATCCGCTGAGCAGCCGGCGGCAGTCGTGGGCGCCCGCACCACGGTGGCGGGCCCCTGACGCGCCCCGGGGCCTCGCCCAAGCACCATCGGAATGACAGGCCCGCCTGTCGCGGATAAGCTCTAAGCTTCGAGATGCCCAGGAAGCCCGTGCACGATCCGATGGAGGTGCGCCCGCCTGCCCGAGGACCCGCTCGCCGTGGGCGTGCCATGCTGGCCCTCGAGGACGGGACCATCTTCGAGGGCTGGTCGTTCGGACGGGCGGGCGAGGTGACGGGGGAGGTCGTCTTCAACACCGCCCTGTGCGGCTACCAGGAGGTGTTGACCGATCCGTCCTACGCCGGCCAGATCGTCACCATGACGTACCCCCACATCGGGAACTACGGGGTGAACCCCGAGGACGTCGAGTCCGCGCGTCCCCAGGTGGCGGGCTTCGTGGTGCGTGAGGCGGCGACGGTCGTCTCTTCCTGGCGCGCGTCGGGCATGCTCGACCGCTACCTCGACGAGCACGGCATCGTGGGGATCAGCGAGATCGACACCCGCGCCCTCACGCGCCACATCCGGACGCACGGCGCCAAGCGCGGCGTGATCTCGACGGCCGAGCTCGATCCCGAGACGCTCATCTCCCGCGCCCGCGCCTCGCGCTCGATCCTGGGGCTCGACCTGGCGCGGGAGGTCACCTGCGAGCGGCCCTACGAGTTCGAAGCACACTCCGAGGCACCGAGCGTGGCCCCCCACCTCGTCCCCGTGCTGCGGAGGGGCGAGACCCGATCCACGCAGAGCGACCAGGCGCCGCTGCGGGTGATTGCCTACGACTTCGGCCTGAAGCGGAACATCCTCCGAAACCTCTCCGCCGCCGGGTGTGCGGTCACGGTGGTGCCCGGCACGACGCCCGCCCCCGATGCCCTCGCGATGGACCCCGACGGGATCTTCCTCTCGAACGGGCCGGGCGACCCCGAGCCCTGCACCTACGCCATCGAGGCGGCGAAGCGTTTCGTGGACCGCCTCCCCGTCTTCGGCATCTGTCTCGGGCACCAGATCCTCGGGCTTGCCTGCGGGGGGAAGACCTTCAAGCTCAAGTTCGGGCACCGGGGCGCGAACCACCCGGTCAAGAACCTCGAGACGGGCCAGGTCGAGATCACCTCCCAGAACCACGGCTTCTGCATCGAGCCGGACCTCTTCGACGGCCCGGACTTCGTGCAGACCCACGTCAACCTCAACGACGGCACGGTCGAGGGTTTCCGCATGCGCGACCGCCCCGTCCTCTCGGTGCAGTACCACCCCGAGGCCAGCCCCGGTCCCCACGACAGCCACTACCTCTTTGAGGAGTTCGTGTCGATGATGAAGGCCCGCCGGGAGGCTCGATGATCTCCCCGCCGGGCTCGACTCGCGGACGAAGCTGAGATGCCGAAGGATCCCTCCATCACATCCGTTCTCGTCATCGGCTCCGGGCCGATCGTGATCGGACAGGCCTGCGAGTTTGACTACTCCGGAACGCAGGCCATCAAGGTCCTCCGTCAGGAGGGCATCAGGGTCTCGCTCGTGAACTCGAACCCGGCCACGATCATGACCGACCCCGAGTACGCGGACCGGACCTACGTCGAACCCCTGACGCCGGAGGCGGTCGAGGGCATCCTCGAGCGTGAGCGTCCGGACGCCCTGCTGCCCACCGTGGGCGGACAGACCGCCCTCAACCTCGCCGTCGAGCTCGCCCGGCGCGGGGTGCTGGACCGGCTCGGCGTGCGCCTCATCGGGGCCAGCCGCCACGCGGTCGAGGTGGGCGAGGACCGGCAGCTATTCAAGGAGGCCATGGCCCGCATCGGGCTGGAGGTGCCGAAGAGCGGCTTCGCCACCAGCCTCGACGAGGCCCGGACGGTCCTCGAGGTCACGGGTCTCCCCGCGGTCATCCGCCCCTCCTTCACCCTCGGGGGCACAGGGGGCGGGGTGGCCTACAACCTGGAGGAGTTCGAAGAACTGGCCTCCCGGGGCCTCGACCTCTCGCCCGCCACCCAGATCCTGGTCGAGGAGTCCGTGCTCGGCTGGAAGGAGTACGAGCTCGAGGTCATGCGGGACAAGGCCGACAACTTCGTGGTGATCTGCTCCATCGAGAACTTCGACCCGATGGGCATCCACACCGGGGACTCGGTCACCGTCGCCCCCGCCCAGACCCTCACCGACCGCGAGTATCAGGTGATGCGCAACGCCGCCCGGGCCATCATCCGCGAGGTCGGGGTGGAGACCGGGGGCTCGAACATCCAGTTCGCGGTGGACCCGAAGACGGGGCGGCTCGTGGTCATCGAGATGAACCCGCGGGTCTCGCGCTCCTCTGCCCTGGCGAGCAAGGCCACCGGCTTCCCGATTGCCAAGATCGCGGCGCTCCTCGCCATCGGGTACCACCTCGACGAGATTCAGAACGACATTACCCGCGAAACGCCGGCCAGCTTCGAGCCCGTCATCGACTACGTGGTGGTCAAGATCCCGCGCTGGGCCTTCGAGAAGTTCCCGGATGCCAGCCCGAGCCTGGGCACGCAGATGAAATCGGTGGGCGAGGTCATGGCCATCGGCCGCACCTTCAAGGAGGCGCTGCAGAAGGGCCTGCGCGGGCTCGAGACCGGCATCAGCGGCTTCGCCCGCGCCGACCTCGACAAGACCCGCATCAAGGAGAAGCTCCTCGCGCCCGACCCCGACCGCATCTTCTACGTGAAGCTTGCCCTCGATCTCGGCTGGTCCCACGAGAAGATCTTCCGGATGACGGGCATCGACCCCTGGTTCCTGGACCAGATCCAGCAGATCGTCGACCTCGAGAAGCGGCTGGGACCGGAGGTCTTCGAAGACGCGGAAAGCCTCCGACAGGCCAAGCGCTTTGGCTTCTCCGACCTCCGCCTCGGGCAGCTGGCGGGGGCGAGCGAGGCCGTGGTGCGGGCGGCGCGCAAGGCCCTCGGCATCGAGGCCGTCTACAAGCGGGTCGACACCTGTGCCGCCGAGTTCGTCTCGTACACCCCGTACCTCTATTCGACCTACGAAGACGAGTGCGAGGCCGAGCCCACGGACCGGAAGAAGATCGTGATCCTCGGCAGTGGCCCCAACCGCATCGGGCAGGGGATCGAGTTCGACTACTGCTGCTGCCACGCCTCCTTCGCCTTCAAGGAGGAGGGGTACGAGACCATCATGATCAACTGCAACCCGGAGACGGTCTCGACCGACTACGACACCTCCGACCGGCTCTACTTCGAGCCCCTCGCCTTCGAGGACGTGATGAACGTCCTCGAGAAGGAGAAGCCGGTGGGCGTCGTCATCCAGTTCGGCGGGCAGACGCCTCTCAGTCTCGCCCTTCCCCTCCAGCGCGCGGGCGTCGAGATCCTGGGCACGAGCCCGGACGCGATCGACCTCGCCGAGGACCGCAGGCGCTTCAGCGCGCTGCTCGACGAGCTCGACATCCCGCAGCCCCCGAGCGGCACCGCCACCTCGCTCGAGGAGGCAAAGGCCGTCGCGAAGACGATCGGCTACCCGGTGCTCGTCCGGCCGTCGTACGTGCTCGGCGGGCGGGCGATGGCCATCGTCTACGATGCCTCCCACCTCGAGCGCTTCGCGCGCGAGGCGGTGCGCGCCTCGCCGGAGCACCCGATCCTGATCGACCGCTTTCTCGAGGACGCCTTCGAGGTCGACGTCGACGCCCTCGGGGACGGCGAGCGGGTCGTCATCGGCGGGATCCTGCAGCACATCGAGGAGGCGGGGGTCCACTCCGGCGACTCCGCGATGGTCCTGCCGACCTACAAGATCGCCCCGCCGCACCTCGAGACGATCCGGCGCTACACGCGCCAGCTCGGCCTCGCCCTCGAGGTGAAGGGCCTGATGAACGTCCAGTACGCCATCAAGGACGACGTGGTCTACGTGCTCGAGGTGAATCCCCGGGCCTCGCGGACGACGCCCTTCGTGAGCAAGGCCACCGGCGTGCCCCTGGCCAAGGTGGCGGCCCAGATCATGGCCGGGCGCACCCTGGCCGGGCTGGGTCTGACCGAGGATCTCGAGGTCAACCGGATCTTCGTGAAGGAGTCGGTGTTCCCGTTCCTGAAGTTCCCCGGGGCCGACATCCTGCTCGGCCCCGAGATGAAGTCCACCGGCGAGGTGATGGGCATCTCCAGCGATTTCGGGATTGCCTTCGCCAAGTCCCAGCAGGCCGCGGGCTACCACATCCCGACATCGGGGACGGTGTTCGTGTCCGTCAACGACTTCGACAAGCCGGGGATGCTGCCCCACGCGCGGGAGATGCACGAGCTCGGCCTCGAGCTCGTCGCAACGAAGGGCACCGCGGAGTACCTGAACGCCCATGGCGTCCCCGCGGAAATGCTCTACAAGGTGGCCGAGGGGCGGCCCAACGTCGTGGACTTCATCAAGGACCGCCGCATCGGCATCGTCTTCAACACCCCGCTCGGGGGCGAATCCTTTTACGACGACAGCGCGATCCGCAAGAGCGCGGTCCTGCACAACGTCCTCGTGGTGACGACCCTCACCGCGACCGCCGCAACCGTCCAGGCCATCCGGGCGCTGCGCGAGCGGGCCACCGACGTCGCGAGTCTCCAGGAAATCCACCGGGAGGCGGGGACCCCCGGGGACCGGCCCTCCGCCTCCCCTCGGCCCGTCGCCGACGGAGGTCTGGGCCGGCCGGCCCGCCGCGAGGCGAAGTGAAGTCCCTGGCCCTCGCGCTCTCCGGCGGTGGCGCCCACGCCGCCGCCCATTGCGGCGTCCTGCGGGCCCTCGAGCGCGAGGGCATCCCGGTCGCCGGCGTCGCGGGGGTGAGCGGGGGAGCGCTGGTGGCGGCGGCCTGGGCGGGGGGGGCCAACCTCGAACGGCTGGTCGAGCAGGCCTCGGGGCTTCATCCCTGGATGTGGGTGCGGGGCTGGGGAGGAGGCCTCCTCTCCGGTAGCCGGCTCGGCGCCCTGATTGACGAGTTCCTGCCGGTCGCCTCCTTCGAGGAGCTGCGGGTGCCCGTGATCGTCCTGGCAACGGACGTCGACACCGGAGAGCCGGTGGTCTTCCGCAAAGGGAACCTGCGGGACGCGGTCCGCGCCTCCTGCAGCTTCCCTGGCGTCTTCCCGCCGTTCCTGTGGGAAGGGCGGCGTCTCGTCGACGGGGGCGTCTCCGAGGTCGTCCCTGTTCGGCGGGCGCGGGAGCTGGCCGGTGACGCCGGCGTGGTCGTCGCCATCGACTGCAACGCGGGCGGCCGCTGGCCCGCCGCCGACTCGTTCGTCGCCATCGCGCTGCGGGCCGGGCTCACGGTCGTGCGCGGACGGACGCGCGGGGAGCTGACCGGGGCCGATCTGGTGATCTCCCCGTCGATCGGCGAATCCGGCTGGATGCGCCCCCAGCGCATTCCGCGCTTCGCCGAGGCCGGGGAGGAGTCCCTGGTCGAGGCGCTGCCCGAGCTGCGGCGCCTGCTCGACGGCTGAGGAGGAGCCGGTGCACCACCGTCGCATGCTTCTCGCCTTCGCCGCGACCGCCGCTCTCCTGTTCACCCTCGGATTCGTGGCCTCCCGCTACGACCGACCTCCGGCGACGCCGGGCGCCTGGCTCGCCCAGAGCGGCCTCGAGGCGAAGTTCTTGACGGTGGGCGGCCACCGGCTGCGCTACGTGCGCGCCGGGAGCGGACCCGCGGTCGTGCTCATACACGGGTTCGCCTCGTCGCTCTACACCTGGAAGGACGTCATCCCACTGCTCGCCGAGACGCACGAGGTCTTTGCCCTCGATCTGCCCGGCTTCGGTGGCTCCGACCGGCCCGGCGACCTGTCGTTCGAGGTGCTGCCGGCGGCGGTTCTCGGACTCATGGACGAGCTCGGGGTCGCCCGGGCGGCGCTGGTCGGGAACAGCATGGGCGGTGCGGTGGCGGCGGTGGTGGCGGCGGAGTGGCCAGACCACGTCACCGCCCTGGTCCTCATCGACGCCGCCGGCTTCAACCTGGACCCGGGCGAGGCCCCGGCCATGGTCCGCCTGGCCACCTCGGCCCTGGGGGCGCTCATCGCCCGGCTCCCCTTCAAGCGCCTCGCCGTCGAGCGGTCCCTGCGCGAGGTCTTCCAGGACGACGCCCACGTGACCGACGAACGTGTCGCCGAGTACATGCACGGCCTGCAGGTGCCGGGGGCCTTTGCCTCGATCCGCTCCTTGCGGCTCTCACTCAAGGAGCGGGACACGATCGTGCGGGAGCGGCTGCCGCGGATCCAGGCCCCGACCCTCGTGATCTGGGGTCGCGAGGACCGCTGGATCCCCGTCGCCCAGGCGGACCGCTTCGTGGAGGCGATCCCGGGGGCCCGCAAGGTCGTCCTCGAGGAGTGCGGCCACATGCCGCAGGTCGAGATGGCGGTCGCCGTGGGGAAACTGCTGCGTGAGTTCCTGACTGATCCGGAGGACGGGGCGGCGGGGTCTACTTCCGCTCGAGGATGACGAGCGTCTCCTTGGCCTTCTGCGCGATGGGGCTCTGGGGATGCTCGCGCACGATCGCTTCCATCGTCCGCATCCCCTGCTCTTGGCGACCCCATGACATGTAGTTCCGCCCGAGCATGAAGAGGAGCTTGGGCTGGTCCGGCCCCGTCGGGTCGAGACTGAGCGCCTCCTTGATCAGCGACTCCGCCTCGGCGTAGCGGTGCCGGACGCTCTGAAGCATCGCAAGCAGCAGGCGCGTGCGCCGACGCTCGTAGGCCGGACGGTCACCATCATGCGCGGCGGCCTGGGCGAGCAGCTCCTCGCTCTCCTCAAAGCACTCCTGGTCCCAGAGGTGCTGACCCAGGGCGAAGGCCGCCCCCGCGTCGTCCGGGTCCTGCTCGAGGGCCTCCTCCCACACGTTCACGCGTTGCGCGGTCTGGAGCGCCTTCTCCATCACGTACGGGAAACGGCCAGGACCGATGAAGCTGTCCACGCGCCAGACCTGTCGCCCCCGCGACGAGAGGAAGAGAATTGTCGGCAGGTTGCGGATCCGGTACTGTCTGGCGATCTCCAGCTCCCGACGCCGGCCCTCGGTGTTGACCTTCACCGCCACGAAGTTCTTCGCCATCTTCCCGACCACGGGGTCGGCGTACGTCGTGCGGTCGAGACGGTGGCAATACCCGCACCACTCGGCCCAGAAGTCGACCAGGACCGGCTTGCCGTCCTTCTGCGCCACCTCCATGGCGCGGTCGAACTCGTCCTCCCACTGGATCCCCTTCTCGGTGGATGTGGGGCCCACCAGGAGGAGCGTAAGAGCGAGGGCGCTGGTCATCGGAGGCTCACCGCGGGCGCGCCGGAGCCGGCGCTGTTTCGACAGGCCTCCGCCTGCGCGTCGAAGAGTGACTGGAAGGAGTCGGGGTGGTCCCAGAACGTCTCCGGGTGCCACTGCACACCGAGGACGAAGCGGCGATCGTGCCTCTCGACCGCCTCGATCACGCCGTCCTCGTCGCAGCGGGCCGAGGCGACGAGCCCGCTGCCGAGTCGTCCGACCGCCTGGTGGTGAAAGCTGTTCACGGGAATCGTCACCTCGCCGAGGATGCCATGCAGACGCGTCCCCGGGTCGACCCCGACCCGGTGCACGCGTCGCGAGCGAGGTTCAGGACAATCGTGCCTCTCGCCCCCTGCTATGTCTGACGGGAGATCCTGGAGCAGTGTTCCCCCGCAGGCAACGTTTAACACCTGTATTCCCCGGCAGATAGCGAGGATGGGCAGGTCCCGGCGGACCGCCTCACGAATGAGGGCGATCTCGAGATCGTCACGGCGCCGGTCGACCCGGCGGAGCTTTGGGTGCGGCGCCTGGTCGAAGAGGGCGGGGTCCACGTCGACGCCCCCGGAGAGCAGCAGGCCATCGAGGCGATCGAGGAGAGGCGCGGCATCGTCCGGCGAGCCGGGAGCCAGGACGACGGGGATCGCGCCTGCCTGCTCCACCGAACGGACGTAGTCGTCCCGCAGCACGTGGACGCCGGGCCGGGCGTGCTCGTCATCCAGCGTGATCCCGATGACCGGCCGCATCACATCCGCTCCGGGACGGGGATTCCGAGAAGGTCGAGCAGGACGATCATCTGCCGCACGAAGGAGTCCACGACCAGCGTCCGAAAGGCCCGGAGATCGTCGCTCTCCGCGTGGAGCACCGAGTGCTGGGGCTTCTGATAGTAGGAGTGAAAAGCCTGGGCCACGGCGAAGGCGTGCTTGGCCAGAAGGGCCACGTCCTGGGTGCGGATGGCCTGCTCTTCGACCTCCTCGGTCCGGCTCATGAGGAGCAGCAGAGACCAGACCTCGTCGCCCTCCCCGCCGGAGAGGGCGCGACCCAGGTCGATCTTGCGGGCACAGGCGAGAAGGTCCTCGACCCGGTGTCCCTGCGCCTCCAGCTTTCCGAAGATGTTCCGGGCGCGGACGACGGCGTTCTGGACGTAGGGCCCGGTCTCCCCGGTGAAGGCCAGCGCCTCCTCCATGTCGAACGTGATGATGCGGTTCCGGGAGAAGCGGAGCATGAAGTAGCGGAGCGCGCCGGTCGCCACCGCGGTCGCGGTCGCCTCCCGGGCCGCCGGGTCGCGTTCGGGGTCGCGCGCGTCGACCTCCGCCCGGGCCTTGGCCAGGAGGGCGTCGAGCAGGTCGTCCGCCTTCACCCCGAGGCCCTTGCGGCCCGAGACCTTGACCGAGCTCTCGTCCCCGGAGACCTCGTAGCCGAGGGCCCGCGCGGTGGCGGGGGAGAGGACGACCTTCTCGTAGGCCAGGTGGTGCGACCCTTCGGCCTCCGCCTCGTAGCCCAGGGCGGCCACCGCGGCCTTGACCACTCCCTGGGTGTAGGACTGGCCGACGTCGATCACGTTGTAGACGGCCTCGGCGTGTCCGAATGCGGGCGCGCCGGGCTCGCCCTCGTCGCTCGTGGTCGTCCAAAGCTCGTGACCGTCTCCGTCGGTCCGATACCGGCGGTAGAAGAAGTCGCGGTCGAGCCGGCCCAGCTTCCAGAGCTGATAGGCGATGTCCTTGCCGGTGTACGTGACCGTCCCGTTCGACCGAACGATGATCTTGTTCTGGTCCTCGCCGCCGTCGCCCATGGGGAGGACCCAGCACCCCGTGTTCTTGCCCTCGGTCTCGTGGCGGATGGCGCCCCTCTCCTTCAGAAGCTCGAACGCGCGGTTCCAGAAGTGCAGGCGCAGGATGTCGCTCTCGTGGGCGAGCAGGTCGTACCGGATGCCGAGACGGCCCATCGTAGCCAGGTGGCGGTCCACGATGCGGGCGGCGACGTGGGCCCCCAGCCGGGCGGTGTCGTTGTCTCCCTCCTCGATCGCGTGGAGCGTCTCCGCCTGCCGGTCCTTGTGGTCCGGGTCGGCCGCGTAGAAGTCTCCGACCTTCGCATACAGGTCCCAGCAGTAGTGGTCGAAGCGGCCGTCGATCCTCTCGACCTCGGGAAGGTCCTTCTTCTCGAGGTGCAGGAACCCGACCACCACGTCGGCCACCTGGACGCCGGTGTCGTCGATGTAGTTCTGGACCCCGACGTCGAAGGCCCGGTGGCGGAGCACTCGCACGAAGGTGTCGCCCAGGCAGGCGTTGCGGAGGTGGCCGATGTGCGCGGCCTTGTTGGGGTTGATGCTGGTGTGCTCGACGACAACGTGGCCCCGGGACTCCGAGGAGGCACGCGGCTGGGCCAGGGCCTCGTGCAGGCTCCCGGCGAAGGCGCCGCGGTCGAGGAACAGGTTGACGTAGCCCCCGCCCGCGACCTCCGCCCTCTGGATCTCCGGGGCCGACCCCAGCTCCCGGGCCAGCTGCTCGGCGATCTCTCGCGGCTTGCGGCGCAGCGCCTTCGCCAGGTCGAACGGGGCGGTGAGGGCGAGGTCTCCGAGATCGACCCGGGGCGGGTACTGGAAGGTGACGTCGTCGAGAGGGATGTCGAAGGCGGTCTGTGCGGCCAAGCGCACCGCGCTCGCGAGGCGCCGCTGCAGATCGAGGATCACAATCTATAATTCTAGTCACTCCCCATGGACCTCCCTCGCACGTTGACGTCTTTTTGCCCGTGAGCACCGCCTCGCCGTCTTCGGTGCCCTGGAAGGCGGTGGCCCTGCCCGTCGAGCACGGGGGGTGGGGCCTCCTCGTCGAGCCGATCGTGCTCGGTCTCGTCCTCGCCCCCTCGGCGGCAGGCGTCGGCATCGGGGGAGCGGCGATCGCCGCCTTCCTCGCGCGACACCCGCTCCGCCTCGTCCTGATGGACCGCCGCAAGGGCGCCCGCTACCCCCGGACAACGCTGGCCGAACGGTTCGTGCTCCTCTACGCCGCCGTTGCCCTCGCTCTGGTGGCCCTGGCGGTTCCCCTCGCGCGGGCGCCGTTCTGGCCGGCCCTTGCCCTGGGGGTCCCACCTGCCCTCCTGGCGCTGGCCGGCGACCTGCGGGGGGGAAGCCGGGACGCCCTCCCGGAGGCCGCCGGGGGCGTGGCGCTGGGGGCCTCGGTGTCGGCCATAGCCCTGGCCGGCGGAGCAGTGGCCGGACCGGCCTTTGGCGCCTGGGCCCTGCTCGCCCTGCGCGGGGTGACGGCGATCCTGTACGTGCGGGCGCGCCTGCGTCTCGACCGGGCCCTCCCCGCCGGGATCTCCCTGACCCTCGCCAGCCACGTCGGTGCCATCGCCGCCGCCGCCCTCCTCGCCGCCGCCGGATGGGGCCCCTGGCTGGCCGTCCTGGCCCTCGCCCTCCTCCTTCTCCGTGCGGCCCACGGCCTCTCCTCGCGTCGGCCCC
>JAJDNV010000018.1 GCA_022340545.1 Acidobacteriota bacterium
CCCCCACCCCGGCCCGCCTCGATGAAGCTGTCCTGGGGCCGGGTGTAAAGCGCGTACTTCCCGTCGACGAACTCGGGGTGGAGGACGACGTTGCGCTGCTGGGCCGACCGGGACTTGAGGTCGGGCAACCTCTCCCACTTCACCAGGTCCTTCGTGCGCGCGATACCCGCCTGGGCCACCGCCGCCGAGAGGTCGCCCGCGGATGCGGCCGGATCCCGGCGCTCGGCGCAGAAGACACCGTAGACCCAGCCGTCCTCGTGGACGGTGAGACGCACGTCGTAGATGTTCGTCTCGGCGGCGTCCACCTCCGGCATCACGACGGGGTGATCCCGGAAGCGGAAGCCGTCCACCCCGGTCTCGCTCTCGGCCACCGCGAAGAAGCTCTTCCGATCCGCCCCCTCGACGCGGGCCACGAGGCAGATCCTCCCCTGCCACTCGATCGCCCCGACGTTGAAGGCCGCGTTCACCCCGAGGCGCTCCAGCAGGAGGGGATTGCGCTCCCGGTCGAGGTCGTAGCGCCAGAAGAGGGGCGTGTGGTCCGCGGTGAGAACCGGGTGCTCCCAACGGTCGACGACACCGTTGCCGTCCTTCACCCGCCGGTTCTTCCGCTCGATCAGCTCCAGGTGCCGGTCGATCTTCCGGCGCAGGGTCTTCTCGAAGTCGAAGCGGGGCATCTCGATCCTCCCCACGGTGCGCGCACGCGGTGCGCTCCGGCCCAGCCCGCCGAGACTATGGCCGTCCCGCCGAGGTGTCAACGGACGCTGGGGCCTGTTCGCCCGACCAGGTCGCCTGCCGGCGAAACCGCGCCGCCAGCTCGAGCGGCACGAGCGGTCGGGCCACGACGCGGGTGTTGTGACGCGCCTGCCGCTCGTCGCGGAGGGCGAGCGCCGGCGGCCGCGCCGACGCCGTGTACGGATAGCTCGTCATGCCGTGGTAGGGCAGCGGCAGGACGACGTCGGGGCTGGCGGAGTTGATGTCCATCTCCTTGCTGAAGCCGTCGCCCAGCAGCAGGAAGGTCCGCACGTCTCCCGCCCCGGGAGCGGGCAGCGCCGGGAACGAGAGGCTGATCTCGTCCCCGGGCTTCGCCACGACGAACAGATCGTCCGTCCCTCTCAGCAGCGTCCGGACGTCGCCCTCCGCGGTGTAGCGGCCCGGCATCACCTTCCATGGCGAGGCCCAGCTCACCCTCGCGTAGTCGAAGGAGAGGGGGCCCTTGCCGTCCACGAAGGACTCCGCCGAGAACCCCCGCTCGCCGAGGCGTGCCACGACGGGGTCGAGGACGACCGGCTCGAGAGCGGGCCGGTCCGCTGCCTCCCCCACCGCGATCCGGTCCCAGTAGACGCGCATGTTCGTGACGAGTCGCACCCGGGCCGTGGGCCCCAGCGACACCGAGGAAAGGTCGACCACCACGGTCTGCGGCCGGCCCACCGGGATCCCGACGTCCGGGACCGCAACCTCCCAGCGTCCGGGCGAGGTCTCCACCTCGAGCCGCGGGGGCTGGAGCCCGAGGCCCATCTGGGAGGCGGCCACGTTGTCGCTCGAGAACGCGTAGTCGGTCCAGCCGGTGAGCAGGAGGATCCGGTGGGTCGCCGGGAGCCGGGCGAGATCCAGGGTGAGGGCGTGCTCGGCAGCGTAGCCGCGGATGCGGTGAAGGGCAAAGCCCTCGACGAACCGCTGGTCGGTCGAACGCGCCCGATCGGTCGCGTCCGCGCCCGAGGCGTCGAGGACACGGGGTACCCGCGCGTCCTTCACGGCAAAGAGGCGGAACTCCTTCGGCGTCCCGGTCATACCCTCGTCGGGGTAGACCTCGACGTCGGCCGGGTGCTCGACGGCGAGGAGCCGGACCCGGTCGAGGTAGAGCACCTCCTCCAGCTCGTTCGTCACCCGCAGCTCGTAGCGTCCGTCCCGGGGCCGGAGCTGGGAGGGTGACAGCCGCACGTATTCCACCGGGTCGGGGTGGCTCCGGACTCCCGGGGCCACCCAATAGCCCATCTCGCCCGCCCCGAGGAAGTCAGTGACAAACGCGAACCGCTCGCCGTCCCAGGCGTAGAGATAGGGACAGGACGAGGGCTTGCGGTCGAGCTCCTGAAGGTGGGTGACGGTTCGAGTCCCCTCCCGGGTCACGTTCGGAAACTCGGTCTCGGTCTGGACGATGCCCGAGACCCAGATCACCCGGACGGTGTCGGGGGCGGGGCGGGGTCCAAGGCCGAAGACGACGTCGGCGGGGGCCGCCATCGGCACCGCGGCCGAGGTCTCGATCTTCTGCTTCAGGCTCCCCGCTCGCAGGGTGACCTTCGCCCCGACCGCCCCCTCATTGGACACGCGGCCCTCGAGGTCCACCGCGAACGAGTGGTTGAGGCTCCCGCCCTCGTTCACCCACAAGCGGGTCTCGGCCGGCGCAGCCACTAGGATGTCGGCGTCACCGTCGCCGTCGAGATCGGCGATGCCGAGGGCCGCCGGCCGAGACCGGCGCAGGTCCCCGGGGAAGGTGGGGTCGGTCACGTCCGCCCACGTGCTCCCCAGGTTCCGGAAGAGGCGAGGCCCTTGGTCCGTGATGACAAGGAGGTCGAGGAGGCCGTCGTTGTCGTAGTCAAACGCCTGCATCGCATGGCCCCCCCCCGAACCCTCGGGCCCCGGGGTCAGGACGAAGGCTCCGCGACCGTCGCTCAGGGCCAGGGTGGCCACCGCCCCATCCGTCCCGAGGACGAGGTCCGGGAAGAAGTCCTTGTTCAGGTCCCCGGCGGCGATGCTGCGGAACGGCCCGCTCGCCTCGAGGCCGACCCGGGCGGCCACGTCCTCGAAGCTCCCGTTCCTCAGGTTGCGGAAGAGCAGGGGCGCCCGCGCGCGACGTAGCACCACGAGGTCCAGGTCGCGCCCGTTGTCGAAGTCGGTGGGCACCACGGCCACGGGCTCACCCTCGACGGCAACGCCGGCCTCGTCGCTCACGTCGGCAAAGGTCCCGTCGCCGTTATTCCGAAGGAGCAGACCGGGCACGAACACGTCGAGATCCCCGTCGTGGTCCACGTCGGCGAAGGCGGCGGTGGCGGGGAGGCCCTCTCTTCCCGGAAGGCCGGCCGTCTCCGTGGCGTCCGCGAAGTGTCCGCCCCCCTCGTTGTGGTAGAGCGCCATCCCCTCCGGCCGCACGACGAGGAGGTCGACCTGCCCGTCGTTGTCATAGTCCCCACCGACCGCGGCCCGCGCCGGGCCCACCACCCCCGAGGCCGGGGTCACGTCCGTGAACCGGCCCCCTTCGTTCTTCAGGAGGCGCACGGTCTTTCCGCCCGCCTCGACGACGTCGAGACGACCATCGCCGTCCAGGTCGGCCAGGGCGAGGGTCACCGCCGAGCCGGCGTCGGCGCGCGAGGGCACGGCCCCTTCGTCCCCGGAACGGAAGCTCACCTTCGGTGTCCTCCGGTCCACCAACTCGTCCTCGGCCCCGGTCGAGGCGACGGCCTCCGCGTACCGCCCCTGCTCGAGGTAGACCTTCCCGAAGCTGGTGTGCGCGGGGTTCGCGCGGAGCGCCTGGAAGTGCTTCATCGCCTCCATCGCCTCCTCGCGCCGCCCCGCCCGGCCGAGGGCCATAGCCCGGCTGTAGGCGGCGGAGGCGTTGACGGGGTCGGCCCGGGCGGCGACGTCGAGCACGGGCAGCGCCTCGTCGTAGCGCCCCTCGTCCACGAGGAGCTGGCCGTACACGAGGTTGGCACCAAAGTCGGTGGGATCGGCGGCGAGGACCTTCCGCAGATGGGATGCCGCGACCTGTGGTTCGTCCTCCAGACGCGCGGTCAGGGCGAGGATGTAGTGGAGGGGGAGCGACTCCGGCTGCCGGGCCAGGGCCTCGGTGGCGGCCGCCTTCGCCGCGGGCAGGTCGGGGATGTAGAAGAGGGCGATCGCACGGTTGACCCGGGCGAGCGCGAAGTCGGGATCGGCCTCGAGCGCTCGGGCGAAGGCCTCCGCCGCCTCCTTGTGGTTGTACTGCTCGAGGAAGGCCACGCCCAGGTTGTTCTCGCGGTAGGCCGCCTCCCGGGCCGCGTCGGTCTCGGGAGCAGCGACAACGACCGCCCACCCCAGCCCCACGGCGAGAAGGAGCAGCAGGACGGCCGTCGTAGAGTGTCGGATCATCATCTCCCCTCGCCTGTCAGCGGCCGCAGCCGACCCCGCGCCCAGGCCGCGAGGCCCACCGGACCCTCGTTCTGCCCGAGCGCGTTCCACCGAACGGTCCCGGCCACACCCGGCCGGGGCGCGAGCGCCCGGACCGCGTCGCGGATCCGCACGCGGTTCAGGCCCGCGCGGCGCACCGCGTCGGCCGCGAGATGCACCGCGTCGTACGACCAGGCCGCAGCGTGGTCCGGTGGTTCTCTCCAACGATTCTCGTACACTCGAGCGAAAGAATCCCACTCGGCCGAGGGCTCCCAGAGAAGGGGCACCACGACCCCCTCGGCCGATTCCCCGGCCCGCCGGGCGAAGGCGTTGAGGGCCAGGGTTGGTCCCCCGATCAACGCGCCCGCGAATCCTCGCCCACGCAGTGCGACCACGAGGCGGGCCGCCGCCTCCGCCGGGGCCAACACGACGATGGCCTCGGGCCGGCTCGTGAGCAGCCGAGCGGCCAGGGGGCCGAGGTCACCCCCGCGGGGATCGAACTCCAGCAGCGTGGCCGGGGTGAGCCGCCGGGCAGAGAGGGCCCGACGGAGCTCGACGAGGGCCGCGTGGGCATCGTGCTCCGCCGCCGCGGCGATCGCGAACGGCCCACCGGCCGCCGCCGTGGTCAGGACCCCGGCCAGCACCGGAGCCTGGGCTCGGTCCGACGGCAGGCAGGAGAACATCCAGGGGACACTCGCCATGTGCGCGGTCTCGTCGGTGCTGCCGCTGCTCACCAACGTGACGCGGGCCTTGAGTGCGACCTGCTCGGCGAGGTGGGCGGCGGCGCCGTCGATGGCGCCGAGGATGGCCCAGGCGCCGCGATCGAAGACCATCCGCGTGACCTGGACGACCCCCGTTCCCCACGGGTTGCTCGACCAGCCGGAGACCAGGCGAAAGGGGCGCCCCTGGTGGCCTCCCTTCTCGTTCAGCTCCTCCAGCGCAAGAATGGCCCCTCGCCAGAAGTCGCCACCGGTGGGGTCGTCGGGATCGCCGGGGCCAAACCACCCGAGCACGACCTCTTCGACCTCCGGCTCCGGGATCTCGCGGCCGGGTCCAAGGTACTCGAGGGGAGCCTCCCCCGTCTCCTTGTAGGGCAGAACCTGCGGCAACGTGACGGTGTCCGGCTCCGCGCACCGCGCTGCGGCCGGTCCGAGACTCGCGGCGACGAACACGCCAAACGCAAGAACCACCCCGACGTGGATCACGGCTCTGGTGCTCACGGTATCGCCGGGACTCGCGGCCTCACCGGACGGTCGCAGCCGTCGCCTGCTCGCGGCTCAGCCGATCTCGCGGGGGGATGTCGCCACGCGGGATCCCCAGATCCTTCCGGGAGTAGTAGACCCATCGCCCGTCCTCGTATCTGGCCAGATAGGTCTCGGCCACGTCGTCGAGGGCGGCGGAGAGCTGGATGTCACCGGTGACGCCCGGCCAGGGATAGGGCATGTGGGCGATGACGTCGCGGATCTTGGCCCGGTTGAGCCCGACGGCCTGTATGGCCCACAGCAGGAGGTTCATGCCGTCGTAGGCGTGGGCGGCGTAGGTCTCGGGCTCCATCCCGAACCGCTCGCGGTAGGCCCTCCGGAAGCGCTCGAGCCGGGGGCTCTTGCGCTCGGGGTTCCAGGGGAAGCCGGCGATGACCCCCTCTGCATTGTGGCCCGCGATCTCGGCGAACTCCTCGGAGACCGTGCGGTCGCAACCGAAGAAGGGCTGCTCCATCCCCATCTCACGCATCTGGTTCAGGATGCGAGCCCCTTCCACCGCGTCGCCCCAGTGGACGACGGCGTCCGGGTTCACCGCCTTCACCCTCTCGAGCTCCAGCGAGAAGTCGGTCTGCCCCACCATGTAGGCCATCTCGATGGGGTTCGGGTGGCCCATGCGCCGGCTGCTGTCGCGCACCTCGCGGACCCCGAACCGGCCGTAGCGGTTGCTGGCCCGGATGATGGCCACCTTCTGGAGGCCCAGCTTTCGGTACCAGTAGTCGGCGAGCAGGTAGGCCTGCTGGCGATCGTCGCTGATGACCCGCACCACCCAGGGGATGTTGGTCTCGATGAAGGTGGGGTCGGTGTCCCCGGAGTTGATGATCACGATCTCGGCCTTGAGGGCCACGCGGATCGCGATGTGGCTGTTGGCCCCGTCGATGGTGCCGAGGATCCCCCAGACCCTGTCCTTGTAGGCCATCTTCACGATCTCGTTGCCGGAGGCCCCCCACAGCCCGTTGTCGTTGCTCACCACCAGCTCGAAGGGGATCTTGCGCTTGAGATAGCCCCCCCGCTCGTTCCACTGCTCGACGGCCAGCCGTGCCCCCTGAAGCATGGGAATGCCCAGAGACTCCTCGTGGCTCTTGCCGCCGGTGGCCACCGAGACGGTCTGCATGATGGGCCCGATGAAGCCCACCTTGACGGTGTCGAGGTCCTCGGGCTCGGGGATCGCCCGGCCGGCCCCGTAGTACTGCATCTGGAGGAGGAAGTTCTCCTTCCAGGGCTGCACCCCCCCGAATGGCTCCACGTCGACGGATGTCAGGGCGTAGTTCTCGTCCTTCTGCAGCTCCAGGTCGGGGGCCCGGTGGGCCCCGGCCGCGTCGATCTTCGCCACGAGCGCCAGGAGCTTGGGGTCGTCCAGGGGGATCCAGTCCGGTCCCTCGCCCCCCGCTCCCGTCTCCCTCTCGGCCGGGGTGACGGTCAAGGCCGATGCGAGCAGTCCGACCGAGATCGCGAGGATGAGCTGGCGTCGCATCTCTACCTCCCTTCGTCCTCGGCGGCGCCGTCGCCACCCTCGGCGTGGCCGGCTGCCGCCTCGGCCCCCGGGGCCCCGGGGGCCGGAGGCCCGTACGCGTAGAGCCGTCGCTCCCGCAGACCCGGGTAGTATCCCTCACCGATCGCCAGGGCGAGCCCCTCGCCGGTTCCCACCCACAGGTCGTTCCCGTCGATGTCGGCGGCGATGGTGAAGCTGTGGGTGAGGGAGATCGGCATGTCCACCAGCTCCACGACCTCGCCGCTCTTGGTGACCCTCGCCCGGCCCCGCCCGGTGTCGGGGTCACGGGTGTAGACGACCCAGGTGTCCCCGGGCCCGTCGGTGATGATCCCGAGGCCTTTGTCCGTGCAGTAGAGGGCCTCCTGGGCGCTGCGGCCCTTCACGAAGTTGACGAAGTCCGACGGCATCCCGCCGTCCTGCTCGGCGTAGCCCTTCCAATGCCGCCCGTCGTACCGGGTGCCGCCGAAGTACGTCGAGACCCAGAGGACCCCGTCGACGAAGTCGGCTCCGGTAGTGATCACGTGGTTGATGCCGTCGTCGCGGTAGAGATCGATCTCCATCTCTCCGTCCGGGTCGACGTACTCCTTCCAGCGCTCGGTCGCGACGTCGAACTCGAGGACGCCGCTCCCCCACACCGCCAGGTGGATCTTGCCGTCGGCGTAGTCGACGCCGTAGTTCCAGATCTCCTCCATGGGCGCGTTCTTCTCGGTGAAGATCGCCCACTCGCCCGTGCGGGTGTTGTAGCGCGAGGCCCCGGCGGTCGTGGCCGCCCAGACGTTGTCGTGCTCGACGGCCACGCCGTAGACGACGTCGTTCACCAGCCCGCTGTTGAGCTGGTGCCAGTGGTCGAAGCGCCCCCCGGAGAGCCGGGCCAGCCCCCCGCCGAACAGACCAAGCCAGACGTCACCGGTGTTGGGGTCGACGTCGATGGCGGTGACCGCCCGCCAGGGCAGCCCGTCCTCCTCCTTCCAGGTCTTCACCACCTTCCCGGAAGGCGTGTCGATGAGGGCGAGCCCGTCCTCGGTGCCCACCCAGACCCGGGGGCCGTCGACCTTGACCGAGTAGATGTGGTCGTTGGGCAGGCCGTCCTCGGTCGTGAAGTGCTTCCACTTCGTGTAGACGTACGGCAGCTCCTCCGCACCTGCGGCGGGGACAAGAACGAGGACCGCCAGTGCCGCCATCAGCAGTGCGATCCGTGGCTTCATCTCGAATCCTCTCCCATGGAAATGCGCTAGAGGGTCTTCAGGTACTCGATCAGGTCGTTGAGCTGGTCCTTCGTCATGTCGTTCGTGACCCCGTGCCGGTCGTAGGGGTTGTGGCGCGTCCAGATCTCCTCGAGGGTCGGGGCGATCCCGTTGTGCAGGTAGGGGGCGGAGTCGTAGATGTTGTTCAGGTGGGGAACGTCGAAGACCCCTTCACGATCGAGGGGATGCTGTGTCCCCACATTGTGCTGGGTCCGGTCGGTGTAGTAGGGCGCGAAGTGGCAGTGGACGCACCGCTCGGTCGGCGCGAGCTCCCGTCCGTCGTTGGCGTACGCCCGCTCGAAGATCCTCTTGCCCCGCCGCTGGGCCTCGGTCAGCTCCGCTCCGAGGGGCCGGTAGCGGTTCGGGGGCCGAGGCACGGTCACGGTGTAGTCGTTCAGGGCCTGAAGCTCTCCCGGCGTGAAGGGGTCGATGCGCGTGAAGAAGACCGCGAGCCGAGCCCCGCACTGCCGGGCCAGGCTCACGTTCGTCCCCTCCCACTTGAAGGGGTCGGTGTCGTAGATGCCGCGCAGCGTCCGGTTGTCGACCGGGCTCACGCCGATGCCGTCCGGCTCGATGTCGTAGGTGAGCCCGTCGACGTGACCGTCGGGGTGGCAGGTGTGGCACGAGAACTGACGCTGGAACGCGATGTTCGCGCTGTGAAAGAGCTGCTCCCCCCAGCGGATGTGGGTGGCCACCCTCGGTCCTCCGAGATCCACCCGCGCTACCGGCTCCCACGCTTCGGCGTCGATGACGGTGAGCGAGTCGTCGAGCGCGTTCGCGACCCAGGCCGTGTGCCCGTCCGGCGCGAAGGTGACTCCCCGTGGGCTGTTCTTCGTGGGCACGTGGGCGCTCACGAATGCCAGTGACTGGCCGAGGTGGTTGGGGAGCACCTCGCGTCGCTCCTCGTCACCGGCCCCGCGGACCAGGGCCACCAGCTTCTCGAGGTCGATGACCGCCACGCTATCGGTGCCCGAGCTCGTCACCAGCGCCGTGCGCCCGTCCGGCGAGAAGGCAACGTCGGCCACGTCAGCGAAGTAGTGATTGGGCTCGTCGAGCAGAAGTTGATCGACGCGCCCGTCCGCCCACAGAAGCCCGATGCCGTTCGTGATCGTCCAGCCCTGGAGGATCCGGGTCATCGGCACCAGGTTCTTGGTTCGGTTGAGGGTGACGAGCGCGTAGTCACCGCTCGGATGCCAATCCACCCCCATGAGCAGGTTGGCCCCCGGGACCACCCAGCGGTCGTCGATCCGGCCGTCGGCCCCCACCACCGTGACCTCCGACATCGAGGGCCTGCGGAACCCGACGAAACGGGAGAGCGCGTTGGTGACGAGGACGCGCTCGCCCCCGGGCGAGAGGGAGACCGACCAGGGATCGCGGCTGGCGGGCAACCGCCGTTTCTCTTCGCCGCTCTCGATGTCGATCACCGACACGCTGTCGCCGGCGGTGTTGGCGACGAAGAGCGTCCGGCCGGTCCGATCGGTCAGCAGCCCGTGGGGTTCATCGCCCACCGGGATCGTCCGGACCACCCGGCGTGCCGCGACGTCGATGACCGACACCGAATCGTCCAGACGGTTGCTCACGTACGCCCGGCGACCCTCGGGGCCGAAGGCCACGTCGTGGGCGTGTCCGCCGACCTTGATCTCGGCGACCTTCTGCCGTCTCTTGGCGTCGACCACCACGACCGTGCCCGAGGATTCGCAGGCCACGTACACCTCGCCCCCGTCCGGGGTGAAGGCGAGGTTGACGGGCGTCTTGTACTCGACCTCCAGCGAGGCCCGCACCTTCGCTCGGCGCTCCTCTCCGGAGAGGGCCTCGGGGCTGTAGCGAGCCGCCTCGAGGACGCTCTCGGGAACGTCGTGCGCGGCGGAAACCAACGACCCGCCGTTCGCCCGTGGTCCTCCCCCGTTGTTCCGTCCCGCGTCGGCCGATCCGGACGACGCCAGCGGATGGGCGATGGCCGCGCTCGCGGCTTCAAAGTCGAAGCCCTTCCCGTGGGCATCCTCGTGGCAGCGGGCACAGGTCTCCTCGGTCAGCGGGAGAAGACCTGCCTTCCGCGCGGCCACGGGGTCCCGCATGACACCCTCGGGGCTGTACTCGCTCCCCGCCCCGTGGCACGACTCGCAGCCCACACCCTCCATGGGGCTGAACGACTCGAGGGCGGCCACGCTTCTCCCCCCTCCCGTCACGTGACACCTCAGACAGGCCGGGGACGTCTGTGGGGCCTCGTCGACGCCCATCTCCTTCGCCCGCTGTCGGGCCGCGGGGGTCGACAGCGACGCGTAGGCTCGAGCGTGGGGGCTCAGGCGCCAGAGGCTGTACTGGTAGCCCATCATCGGCCCGCGATGACATTCCCCGCATGTGTGTGTTCCGGTGAAGTGGGGGCCGGCGTCGGAGAGTCCCTCGGTCGAGCCCGCCCTCAGCGGGCTCCCCGGGGTCTCGGCTCCCCCCTCCGGGATCGGGTGGGACAGCCTCTCCCAGGCCTCGTCGACGTCGACCTTCGGCGTGTTGTGGACGGCCACGTGCGAGCCCTTGACGTAGTGGCAGACCTCGCAGTCCCGCTTCGTGAACTTGCGCAGCCCCGCCCGCATGGCCGCCTGCGGGTCACCCATCACCAACATGTACTCGCTGCCGGGTCCGTGGCACTTCTCGCACTGCACGCCGTCCTCGAGGCGGAACCCCTCCACCCGCTCCCACTCCTCGGCGTCGGCGGCGGTGGCGTGACAACCGAGGCAGATGGGCGACTCCTCCGGGACGTCGGTGATCCCCGAGAGGCGGGCCATCTCCTTGGCCTCGGGCAGGGCCAGGGACGCCCAGGCCTTCGCGTGAGAGCTCAGGAGCCAGTGGCTGTACTGGTTGCCGGTACCGTGGCCCTCGTGGCATTCGGCGCACGCCAGGGCTCCAACGTAGACCGGCTGCTTCTCCGCCTGAGCGTGGGCGATGGCGCCGGCGACGGCGAACGCCGCTCCCACGGCGACTCCGAGGCGAAGCCAGCGGACTGTGGTCATCCTCCCCCCCGTGTCAGCTCGCGCCCTGCACGACCTTGAGGACCTGGTCGGCGGGCACGTCCGTCAACCTCGTCGTTGTCCCGTCCGGCCAGCGGACCTCGATCCGGTCGGCCTTCGTCGCCGCACCGAGACCGAAGTGCACCCGTGGGTCGCCCTGGGCCAGGTACCCGTTCACCGGGATGACGTCCTGGAACTGCGTCCGCTCTCCCGACACCACCGTGACCCGGGCCCCGACGGCCGTCCGCTTTCCGTCGGCCAGCCGCCCGTCGACCTTGATCCAGTGGTTGCCGCTGCCGCCCTCGTTGCGCAGGAGGTGCGGGGGGCCCGACGTGTCCAGCGCCACCAGGTCGACGTTGCCGTCGTCGTCGAAGTCGCCCCAGGAGGCCCCGCGCCCCACCCATTTCTTCTCGAAGAACTCCCCCGATCCCCGGGCCACGTCGATGAAGCGCCCGCTGCCGTCGTTGCGGGCCAGGACCGCGTCCTCCGTGTACTCGTGGTGGGCGTTTCCGTTCGCGACGAACACATCGGGATACCCGTCGTTGTCGTAGTCGAAGAGAACCGAGCCCCAGCCGGTGTACTGCCCGAAGATGACGGCAAGGCCGGACCGATCGATCATGTCGACGTAGAAGGCCCCCTCCTTCACCATGAGGCTCCCGTAGTCCATGTCCGGGATGAGGATGTCCAGCTGCCCGTCGGCGTTCACGTCGGCCACCGTCGGTCCCATCGAGGACACGCCCTGGCCGTGCTGTCCGAGGGCGAGCCCGAGAAAGAGGCTCTTCTCCTCGAACGTCCCGTCTCCCTTGTTCTCGTAGTAGTAGTTCTCCATGGAGTCGTTGGCGACGTAGATGTCCAGGAGACCGTCGTTGTTCAGGTCGGTGGCCACCGAGCTCATGGCCCGCCCGCCGGGGTTCCACAGCCCGGCCTCCTTCGTGACATCGGTGAAGGTGCCGTCCCCGTTGTTGCGGTAGAGGATGCAGGGTACGCCGCTGTAGCTCAGGGGACCGGGGTAGCCGGCGGCGGCGTAGTAGGAGCGGAACTTGCCCTCGTCATACTCCAGGTAGTTCGTTACGAAGACGTCGAGGTCGCCGTCTCCGTCGTAGTCGAACCATGGGGCGTTGAGGCTCCAGAGGGGATCGGCGAGACCCGAGGCCTCCGAAACGTCGGTAAACGTCCCGTCGCCTTCGTTCCGGTAGAGCTCATTGGGGCCATAGCTGAGGACGTAGAGGTCGAGGTCGCCGTCGGCGTCGTAGTCCGCCGCGGAGCAGCCGAAGGCGAAACCCTTGCCCGGCACCCCCGCCTCCGCGGTGACGTCGGTGAACCTCCAGCCCCCCTCGTTGCGGTAGAGGGCGTTGTGCAGCTTGCCGACGAGGTCGCGGCCGCGGTTGTCGCTGACGGTGTGCTCCCATCGTCCGTTGGGGAAGTAGAGGTCGAGCCGTCCGTCGCCGTCGTAGTCGAAGACACAGACCCCCGAGCCCGTCCCCTCGACGATGTTGCTCAGGTGGTGGTCGCCAAAGCTGCGCGAGAAGGTGATGCCCGCCTCCGCGGTCTTCTCGGTGAAGGTGGGCAGGGACGCCGGCGGGGCCGCGCCCAGGATGAACAGCACGGGGGCCAACAGCCCGAGGGCACGCCTCATCGCTCCCCTCCACTGGCCTTCCGCACCGTCGCGCGCTCGGTCGTCATCGGTCGGTCCCAGAGCGCCCCGAGGTCGATCCACTGGATGAAGGTCATGATCTCTTCTTTCGTGGGGGTTCGGCCTTCCGGAGGTATGGGCTTCGCCGTGGCCGCAGCGTCGACGCGGTTGGGCTCGTCCCAGGGCCGGATGGTGCGGCGTCCCAGGAGGTGCCAGATGAAGGGGCTCGTCCGCGCCTTTCCCGGGGTCACGGGGCCGTCGAGGAGCGTGCGGTATGAGCGGGCCGGGTCGGTGTCGAGCTGCGGCGAGGTTCCCTCGCTACCGTGGCAGCCGAGGCAGCGGCGCTCGACAATTGGCCAGACGTCGCGATGGAAGACGACGAACCGTCGCCGATCCGGGGGCAGGGTCAGGCGCGCCGCCGGGCGCTGCACTGCCTCCACGAAGCGGTTGGGGGGAGTCCTCTCCGGATCCTCGTGGCACCCGATGCAGCCCCGCGCCTCCCTCCACCGTGTCCAGATCCACGCGCAGGAGCGCAGGGCCAGACCGTCTTCGTCCAGGAGCTGAAGCTCCACCGGGGTGTCCGCCGGCACCTCCACCTGAAAGGACCCGTCCCCGGCGAGGTCGACCTCGCCGAGCAGGCGTCGCGGGGCGAGGCCGGTCGAGCCCTCCGCGTCCCCGGCCTGTCGGGGAAGACCTTCGATGAGCCGGACCCGTTTGGCCGTTCCGGGAGGCCAGACGGAGCGGTCGAGATCGCTGATGCCCACGTCGAGCCCGTAGAACCACCCGATGGCCTCGCTTCCGCGAACGCTGCTCGAGCGACCGTCGGGCACGGGCCTCGGAGCGAGCACCGCGGCCTGCACGTCGTGCCGGTTCGGGTCGTCGAACACCTCCGTCCGGCGTCCGGTGGCCGGGTCGAAGCGAGAGATGCCGTAGCTGCCCTCTCCGGCGGCGGGACGCCACCCGACGAGAACCCCACCACCGGGGTGGGTCGCGGGTGAGCGGAAGAAGCCGTCGGCCGGCCGGGTCAGGGACCGGTAGGAGTGGAGGTTGCGCCGCAGGCTCACCGATCCCAGGGAGCCGCCGCCGTCGGCCCCGACGGTGTCGCCCTCGACAAAGACCACGAGGCGGTCGCCCGCGTAGGCGGGCATGTGCTTCACCCGTCGACCCTCGTCGCCGGCAAAGAGCATGAGGTCGGTGCCGTCGATGTTCACCCCGAAGAGAGCCACGCGACCGGCGGGGCCGCGATCGAGCGAACGCCGCTGCCAGGACGCGAAGACCATCCGCCCGTCCGGGAGGACGACCGGGTCGAAGTCGCTCGAAAGGTTGAACGTGATCTGGCGCTCACGGGTGCCGTCGAGCCGGCACGCGAACAGCGCCGTCCGCGGGCCCACCCCGGCCTCGTTCGTCTCGCCCGGGAGCGTCCCGACGAACGCGACCTGCTCCCAGGGTTCGGTGGAGGTGGGCGTCAGCGTGTACATCATGGGCAGGTAGACCGGCCGTCGCGCCCCGCCGGGGCCACACGTGACCTTCCGGGCCCCGGTCCCGTCAGCCCCCATCTCCCAGACGCACCAGGGATCGCCGGCATCCTTGCGGGCCGCGAACACGATCCTGCGTCCGTCGAAGGAGACGTCGGGATCGGCCGCGCTGTCGAAGTCGGCGGTCAGGACGCGGGTTCCCCCTCCCGGAGACACCAGGACGATCCTCCCCCCGTCGCTCGACTCCGTGCGCAGGGTCCCCCCGGCCAGGGGCTCGGATCCGGGTGCCGGTTCCATCGGAAGCTGGGCGACCACGAGGGGCGCCCTCATGCCAGCCGCCTCCGCACGCCCGCCGGCCACCGCCAGCCCGAACCCGACCAGGAACGCCAGGGCCGAGCGGCCGGCCCGCCGCGTCATC
The DNA here is from genome assembly GCA_022340545.1 of Acidobacteriota bacterium. Classification (GTDB taxonomy): domain Bacteria; phylum Acidobacteriota; class Vicinamibacteria; order Fen-336; family Fen-336; genus JAJDNS01. The sequence continues at coordinate 14,661 of JAJDNV010000018.1, forward strand.
GCCCCGCCCCGCGCCGCCTCAGCGGGACGACGGCGGTGGCGTCGATCTCGAAGAGCAGCTCCTCGCGGCAGACGTCGGCCACGGCCGTGACCATCGGGACCCCGGAGAGCCCCGCCCGATCGGCGATGCGCTCGAAGGAGCTCTGGTCGCGCGGGTTCTTCAAGAACGCGGTCGCCTGCCGCACATCGGGAAGAGCGGCGCCCGCGCTCTCGAGGAGCGCGGACACGGCGGCGAGCGTGTGCTCGGCCTGCGCGACGAAGTCGCCCACGTGGACGGTCTGTCCGTGATCGTCGATCGACGCCGTCCCGGAAACGAAGTAGTACCGGCAGTCACCGAGGGTGAGGGCGGTGCCGCGCGCAAAGGCGGAGCCATACTCCGTCGCCTCGCTCTGCTTCCGGTTGTGGAGGCGCTCCATCTCGAACCGTCGACCGGGCCGGGCGCGGGCCGCGATCAGGTCGAGCGTGCACCACGCCCCGCGGGCGTTGCGGCCCTCGATGCCGGTGCTGGCCGGGATCTCGCCATGCCCGTTGCGTCCCAGTAGCCCCAACCGCTGGAAGGCCGCATTCCGCACCGCGTTGAACGGCCCGTACCAGTCGAGAATGTCCCGCAGGTAGAACCAGGTCCTGGCCACGTTGCGGAAGGAGTAGCCCTCGCCCTCGAGCAGTGCCACCGCGGCATCGATGGTGGCTCCCGCCTCCTCCGCCGGCCCCGCGGCGAGGCGGCCCGCCGCCCGCCGTCCCACGTCGGCGAGCCCCAGAAGGCACGCCGACGGCGCATCGACGATTCGGCCGAGGACGCGATCGCCCTCGGTCACCAGATGCGACCTCTCCGGCCGCGCCGCGACCACGTGGATGCCGGCGAGGCCGTCGTGCCCGACCGGCCCCCCCTCGACATACGTGGGAGGGACGGCCCACGACTCGTCCTCGGTCCCCAGCGCCCGGGCGCGTCCCCTGGCCACCTCCGGCGCTGAGCGGAGGGAGCCGAACACGCGCTCCTGGATGGGGAGCAGGCCGCGCCCGCGCAGCTCGGCGTCGAGGCTCGTGTACGCCTTCTCCGCCTCGTCGACCACCGCGCGCCCTCCGCCCACGCCCGCCCACGTGAGCAGCGCGAGATCGCTGCCGTTCTCCGTCACACTCCGCATGAGAACCGTGCTCCCTGGAACGCGCGTGCGCGACGACATCCCCTCGACGCGCGTGTGATGAGCGACGATGACAACCAAGATTGCCCGAGTGTCGTGCTCATCGTCAATGGGATCTTTGACTCAGCGGAGACACGTTTCGGCCAATATCGACGGGGCTTAACGCCACATCGACGCGTACGAGATATTACGCGCGGTCGTACAATCCTTTCGTTGACGCCGTCTCGCAAGTACGCCTAGGATGCCTGTCGTGGCGAGCAGCCCGCCACGCGTTTCTCACCGGGTATGCGGATGAACGACAACGTGCGACGCGTCACCATACGGGACTGCTCGATCGGCGGGCCGGACCTGACGGTGATGGGCGGACCGTGCGCGATCGAGTCGCGGGAGCAGATCTTCGCAATCGCGGAGGTGGTCGCGGCGAGCGGCGGGCGGTTTCTGCGGGGCGGGGCGTTCAAGGTCCGCACCGCGCCCACGACCTTCCAGGGCCTCGGCTGGGACGGGTGGCGGTTGCTTCGCGAGGCCGCGGATGCCCACGGGCTCCTCACCGTCAGCGAGATCCTGGAGGACGCGCAGATCGAGCAGGCGCGTCGGTACATCGACCTCGCCCAGATCGGCAGCCGCAACATGCAGAACACGTCTCTGCTGAAGGCGCTGGGCCGCTCCGGCATGCCAGTGATGCTCAAGCGCGGCTTCGGCTGCACCATCGACGAATGGTTGCACGCCGCCGAGTACATCCTGCAGGAGGGCAACGAGGACGTCCTCCTCTGCGAGCGGGGGATCCGCACCTTCGAGACCGCCACCCGCTTCACCCTCGACGTCGCCGCGATCCCGATCGCCCGGGCGCGGCTCGGGGTACCGGTCATCGTGGACCCCTCGCACGCCGCGGGTCAGCGCGATTGGGTCGAGTGCCTCACGCTGTCGGGCGTCGCCGCCGGGGGCGACGGACTGCTCATCGAGACGCACCCGAACCCGTCCGAGGCTCTCTCCGATGGGCCCCAGGCGGTCGTGCTCTCCGAGTTCCCCGCCCTGATGGCGAGGGCCCGACACGTCGCCGCCGCGGTGGGACGGTCGATCCCGGTGGCCCTGGCGATGTCGGCCGCCGTTGGCTGATCTCCCGTCACCGAAGTCGTGTGTGTCTCTGGAGCGCTGGGCGCTCGGCGGCCACCCCGACTGTGGGCGCTTCAGCTTCGAAGTACAGCTGCGTCCTCGTCGGGGGCCCCGGCCGCCTGCGCGCCTCACGCCCCTCCCAAGAACACGACTTCGGTGACGTCCTCCCAGCCCGGCAGGAGCGGCTCAGGCTAGTCGGACGTCGATGTCGTGGGCCCGGAGCCATTCCTGCGGCTCCGGATCCAGGCCGGTGTCGGAGACGACGACGTCGACCACGTCGAGCGGGGCGAGGGGAATCAGTGCCCCCCGGCCGAACTTGGTGTGGTCCGAGACGATGACCACCTTTCTTGCCACCTCGATCATCCTGCGCTCCGAACCGACGACCAGGGGGTTGGAGTTGCTGAGACCCTTCTCGGTGACCCCGCCGATCCCCATGATCGCAACGTCGACGGCCAGTGAGCCCAGCATCTGCTCGCAGAGCGGCCCGAGCACGACGCCGAACTGCGGATCGAGCTGCCCCCCGGTGAGGGTCACGTCCACTCTCCGCGCCTCGCCGAGGATCTCCGCGATCGGCAGGGAGTTCGTGACGACGTGCAACGAGCGATCAAGGAGCTCCCGCGCCACCGCGGCCACGGTGGAGCCCGCGTCCAGGATGAGGGTCTGGCCGTCTTCGACCAGGCGGGCGGTGGCGGCGGCGATCCGGCGCTTCTCGGCCATCATGCGCCGGGCGTGCCCGGCGAAGTCGTCCCCGCGGGGGCCGATCGCCCGCACCGCCATGGCCCCGCCGTGGACGCGCCTCAGCACCCCCTCGGCCTGAAGGGCGATCAGGTCACGCCGAACCGTCGACTCGGAGCTTCCGAGCTCGCGGCAGAGAGTCGTCAGGTCGACGAAGCCCTGCCCCTCGAGCATCTCGCGGATCTTCAGCTGTCGCGCGGGGCCCCTCACCAGCCCTCACGATCCCGGCGGCCCGGCCAGCGCCTTCATCACGGCGTCGGTGACGGCCTGCACGATCGACTCGACGTCGCCGTCGTCCGTTGCGGCCGTCCCCGCCGAGCGCAGCGGGAACGGCGGGCGTGCGATCGTGCCCGGCGGCTCCGGCAAGTCGCAGAGCTGACATTCTTTCATGTCGTGGCGGGCGTCGGGAAGCCCGAGTTTCTTCTTGATGGCGAGGAGGTCGGCGGCCTTCTCGTCGGGGATGCGGGTGAGCGGTGCGCCGAGCTGCTGCGCGTACATGAGGGTCTGGCAGTAGGTGTCCAGCACCTCTGCATACCACTCGGCGTGGGTCACTGTGTCGGCCCAGCACACGATGCCGTGGTTCTGGAGAAGGATGGAGTTGTGGTCCTTGACGAAGGGGACGATCGCGTCGGCGAACTCGTGGGTGCCCGGCGTCTGGTACGGGACCAGGGCCACCCGGCCCACGAAGACCTCATGCTCGGGGATGACGCAGGTCGGGGGCACCCGCCCGGTGATGGCGTAGGCGGTGGCGTGGGGAGGGTGGCAGTGCACGACGCCCTTCGCCTTCGGCTCCGCCTTGTAGATCTCGAGGTGCATCAGGATCTCGCTGGTGCGGGGCCGGCACCCCACGATCTGGTTGCCATCCAGATCGACGAGGCAGAGGTCGTCCGGCGTCAGGTCGGCCTTGCTGAAGAGCGTCGGCGTGCAGATGACGCGGTTCTCGCCGATGCGGTACGAGATGTTCCCGCCGTTGCCGTCGACGTAGGCCCTCTGCCAGAGCTTCTTGCCGACCGCGACGATCTCCTTCTTGATCTCCTCCGCCTCGGGCGAGAAGAAGTGCTGTTCGATGTCACTGCCCGGCTTGACGTTGTGGCGAGAGCAGCTGCAGGCGCCCTGGGCCCCCTCACGGCAGGCCCCTTCGACTCCCTGCCCGCCACCACTGCCGTAGGCCCCTTGGCCGGCGGCAGTGGTGGCCTCGTTCCCCCCCGATCCCGCAACGCGCCCACTTCCGCCCGCGACCCGGCCGCCTGCGCCCCCCGCCCCGGCTCCGTTGCCGTTGCCGTTGCCGTTTTCCAGCGAAAGACCAAGCTTCCTCACGAGGTCCCGGGCCGCCGGGGTCACGATGGCACCCGCCCCCGCACGCAGCGTCGTAGCCCCGCTCTTGGCCGCCGCCTCCACGTCCCGGGCAGAGACCACTCTCTGCTTCAGGTCGACGCTCTTCATGTCTCAACCTCGGTCCCCGGGAGCGTGTGCTCCGCGGGAAGCAGGGGGAAGTCCACGTCCTTGACGATCAGCGCACAGTACGCGTCGACGGGCACGTTCTTCGGCCAGTAGGCGTTCGCGCCCTCGCGACCCTCCACGAAGGCCACCACCTGTCCGCGGTCCGGGGCGAGGTGATCGGCCACGACCAGCGTCTTGCCCCCGCCCTTCCCGTTCCCGGCGGCCAGGTTCTCGGCGGTAACCGGCTCGACCATGAGGAAGCGGGTGCCCTCGAGGCCGGGGACCATACGGTTGAGAACCACGTGGCCGCGCACGATCCCGAGCCTCACCGCCCGCCCTCGCCCGGGGCCAGGCTCACCCGGTCCACGATCCCCACCACCTGCAGACGGGCCGGCGCGGTGTTCCCGAGCTTCTGGCGGACCGCCGCGCCGTCGGTGGAGACCACGACCGTCGAGCCGCGCCGCGCCCCCATACGATCGAGCAGCACGATCGGCTCCGTCGCCGCGCGGCCGCTGGCGTCCAATCGCCGCCCGATCAGGAGCTGACAGCCCCTGAGGGTCTCGTGCCTCGTGGTCGAGGTGAGCGTGCCGTCGATGCGGGCCAGGTACATGGCTCAGTGGATCCTCAGGGCGCCGCTGATCGTGATCTGTCGCTCGCGGGTGAAGGTCATGGGCGTCGTGACCCCTTCGCCGGTGGGCGTCGCGATGGAGAAGCTCAAGTAGCTGGGCGCGTCGACTCCGAGCGAGGCGGTGGAGGGCCCGTTCTGGACGACGAGGGTGGTGTTCATCGCCCGCGCCATCTTCGTGACGTTCTCGACGCTCTGCGAGTGGATGATCGCGGTGTGCCGATAGCCGTGCTCGGCCCTGACCGCCGCCGCGATTCCCTCGTCGACGTCCCGAACGCGAACGATCGGCAAGAAGGGCATCATCTGCTCGGTCTGGACGAACGCGTGATCCTCCGGCGTCTCCCCGAACAGCATCAGGGTGTCGGCGGGGACCCGCACGCCGGCGGCGGCGGCGAGAACGCTGGCGTCCTTGCCGACGAGATCACGCTTGAGGCGGGCCTGGCCGCACCCCACCCCCTTGCCCGGCTCGGACTCGAAGGCGGCCTGGCTCAGCTTCTCGATCGCCCGGGCGTCCAGCTCCCGGGCCCCGGCCCGGCGCATGGCGGCCATGAAGCCTTCGAAGACGGACTCGACGACGAAGACCTCCTTCTCCGAGATGCAGAGGAGGTTGTTGTCGAACCCGCCACCCTCGATGATCGATTCCGCGGCCCGGTCCAGGCACGCGGTCTCGTCGACGACGACGGGAGGGTTGCCGGGGCCGGCGGCGATGACCCGCTTTCCCGCCTCCATCGCCGCCTTCACCACTCCCGGGCCACCGGTCACGCAGAGGAGGGCGACGTCCGGGTGGTGGAAGACCTGCCCCGCCGCCTCGATGCTCGGCTCGGCCATGGTGGTCAGCACGTTGGCCACCCCGGTGGCACGTCGGATCTCCCGGTTGAACAGCTGCAGCGCGCGGGCCGCGACCCTCGCCCCCGCGGGGTGCGGGCTGAAGATCGCGGTATTGCCGGCGGCGATCACGTTGATGGCGTTGCTGGCCAGTGTGGGCGCGGAGTGGGTCACCGGCAGAACCATGCCGACGACGCCCCACGGCGCGTGCTCGATCAGACACAGGCCCGAGGAATCGGTGCGCGCCTCGGTGCGCACCCCTTCCACCCCGATGACGTCCCGGATCGCCTCGAGCTTGGCGATCTTGTCTTCGAGGCGGCCGATCTTCGTCTCGTCGAGCTCGGCCTGCCCCAGCTCCTGCTTCTTGTCCTCGCAGAGGCGCTTGATGATCTCGACGATCTGGCCGCGCTCCTCGAGGCTCAGGGTGGCGAGGCGCTCCTGGGCCGCCGCCGCGGCCTGGACGGCCTCGTCGACGGTTCGGAAGACGCCGTCCCCGAGGGCGATGGCCGGGGGCCGCGGCGCGACGGGACGAGGCGCCGGGCGGCCGGGCCCGGGGGAACGGATCGCGTGCTGCTGCGCCAGACGGGCGACGACCTCCTGGGCGATCTGGGTGACGATCTGCTCGCGGTCCAGCATCTGGTTGCCTCCACCCGCCTAGGGCTTCTCCACCTGCTTGCCGTTCAGCTCCACCGTGTCGACGATCCCGATGATCACGGCGTCGACGGGGGCGTTCTTGGTCCTCTCGGTGAGGCGGGCCGAGCTGCCCTGGGTGAACATCACCAGCTCCCCGTTCCCCGCTCCCACGGAGTCCACGGCCACGACCGAGCTGCCGGAGGGGACCAGCTTCTGATCCTTCTTGATGTGGGGCTGGATGAGCAGGAGCTTCATCCCCTCGAAGCCCGGGTTCTTGTGCGTCGAGACGACGTTGCCGACCACCTTGGCCAGGAACATGACGGTGACCTCGCTTCCTCGAGCCGCGGCGCGGGTGCCCGCGCCGGGCCCGCCTACTGCTTGGGCAGCGCCACCCCGAGGTCCTCGTGGGGCCGCGGGATCACGTGGGTGCTGACGACATCCCCGTTGACCGCCCGGGCGGCGGCGGTGGCGGCGTCGATCGCCGCCCGGCACGCGGCCACGTCGCCGGAGACGAACATCGTCACGAGCCCGCTGCCGACCTTGCGCCAGCCCCGGTACTCGACGTTGGCCGCCTTGCACGCGGCATCCGTTGCCTCCACCAGCGCCAGGAGGCCCCGCGTCTCGATCATTCCGATTGCCTGTTGAGCCATCTCTTCTCCTCGTGAGCCCGGGGCTCAGTCGACCATTCCCTCGACCATGCCGTCGTGGGGACGAGCGATCACGTGCTGGGAGACCAGCTCCCCGCCGACCGCCCTCACCGCCTCGGACCCGGCGTCCACCGCGGCGTGGACGCTGCCCACGTCGCCGCGCACGATCGAGGTCACGAAGCCTCCGCCGATCTCGATGGTCTTCACCAGCTCGACGTTGGCCGCCTTGCACATGGCATCGCTGGCCTCCACGAGGCCCACAAGGCCCCGCGTCTCCACGAATCCGATTGCCTGCTGACTCATCTCGTCTCTCCTCGCCTGGGCCCCTGGCCCTTCGCCTTCTTCTCGGGAGGGTGGTAGTACTGGAGGATGTCCTCGTGCGGGCGCGAGATCACCTGCACGCCGACCACCTCGCCCACCTGGGAGGCCGCCTGCGCCCCGGCGTCCGTCGCGGCCTTGCACGCCGCGACGTCGCCCTCGACGAAGGTCGTCACCATCCCGCCCCCCACCTTCTCCCAGTGCGCGAAGGTGACGTTGGCCGCCTTCAGCATTGCGTCCGTTGCCTCGAACAGGGCGACGAGACCTCGCGTCTCGACCATCCCCAGTGCCTTCTTCATCACTTGCTCCCCACGGTTATTTGAACAGCTCGATGTCCTTGGTCAGATGCAGCCCGCAGGCGTTGGCCTCGTCCGTGTCCAGGTGGACGTCGAGCCGGTAGTCCTTGCCGATCCGCACCTGCACCCCCTCGAATGTGACGGGCGCGTCCCCGCCGACCCGCAGCTTCATGAGGTCGCCCTGCTTCACCCCGTAGAAGGCCGCGTCCTCCGGGCTCATGTGGACGTGTTTGGCCGCCCGGATGACGCCCTCCTTCAGCTCCACCATCCCGTGCGGGCCCATCACGAAGGCCCCCGGCGTCCCGTCCAGGTTCCCCGACAGCCGGATCGGGGCGTCCAGGCCGAGCGTGATCGCATCCGTGAACGCGAGCTCGACCTGGGAGCGCGAGCGCAGCGGGCCGAGGATGCGGAGGTTGGAGATCAGCCGGCTTCGCGGCCCGATCAGCGTTACGGTCTCCTTCGCCGCGAAGTTGCCCTCCTGGTAGAGCTCGCGGTCCACCGTGAGCTCGGATCCCGGCCCGAAGAGCTGGTCGAGGTCCTCTCGGCAGAGGTGCATGTGGCGCGCCGACGCATGCACCACGAGGGTGGGCTCGCCAGGCCGGGTGCGGGTGGCCAGCCGCTTCATCACGAGCTCGCGGACCAGTCCTTCGACGACGCTGCGGTCGATCTGGGCCGGTGTGGCCACTATCCGCTCTCGTCTGGCAGATCACGCATGATTCTGATTGATTCTAGTCAGAATCATGCGGAAGTCAACGGTTTTCTGCGGTGATCTCCTCTGGCGTCGAAAGAACGCCCCATTCGGCGCGGCATGGACAAGAGGGTCGGGTGTAGAGGATTGCCTATCCTGTTTTGTCTGAGTGAGATAGACGCTGTCCGTCCACGGTCGGGCAGCGGGCCGCCACCCGATCGCCGGGGGCTGAGGTCAGGATTCCAGGCCCGCGAGCGCCTCGGCCGTGGCCCCGGCCACGATCCGCTCCTCGTCCGCAGGAACCACGAGGACCGTGACGGGGCTGGAGTCCGAGGAGATCGCGGCCTCGCCGGAGGCCCCCTCGTTCCGGGCCGCATCCAGCTCGATGCCGAAGAGAGACAGCCCTTCGCAGACCGCCGCCCGAACCTCCGCACTGTTCTCCCCGATCCCACCCGAGAAGGTGAGCACGTCCACGCCCCCGAGGCGCACCAGGAACGCTCCGACGTAGTGGCGGATCGCGTCGATGAACACGTCGAGGGCGAGACGGGCGCGGGCGTCCCCCCTCGCCGCGGCCTCCGAGAGGTCGCGGACATCACCGGATCCCCCGCTGATGCCGACAAGGCCCGACTCGCTGGCCAGGATCCTCGCGACCTCGTCGACACCGTACCCGTTCTTCTTCATGGCGTGCAGGACGGCAAAGACATCGATGTCACCGGTGCGGTTGTTTTGGGGGAGCCCGGACTGTGGCGACATCCCGAAGCTGCAGTCGATGGCCACTCCGTTCCGTATCGCGGCCAGGCTCGAGCTCCCGCCGAGGTGGCAGGAGATGTGCCGCAAGTCTTTACGATTCAGCAGTTCCTGCGCCTTCTCGCTGGCCGCGCGATGGCTGGCCCCGTGGAACCCGTACCTCCGGATTCCCAGCTCTTCCCTCCACGCGAACGGGACGGCATACGTCGTGACCGCCTCCGCGACCTGGTCGTAGAAGGCGGTCTCGAAGAGCGCGACCAGCGGCACCCCGGGCACGCTGCGCCGGAACGCCCTCATCGCCGCGATATAGGGCGGGTTGTGGGCCGGGGCCATGAACGAGAACTCCTCCATGGCGGCCAGCACCTCGTCATCCACCAGACGGGCCCCGGTCAGGGGGCCGGCGTGGACGGCCTTGAAGCCGACGCCGCCCAGATCCGCGAGAGCGGCCAGTGGCTTGCCCTTCCCCACAATCTCGGCCCGGCAGCGGGCGATCGCCGCGTCGTAGTCGGGGCAGTCGCCGCCGGCCTCGCCGATGCGCTCGACACGGCCCTGAGCCAGGGCCGTCACCTGCGGCATCTCCAGAAGGCGGTATTTGAAGGATGTGCTCCCGATATTGGCCACCAGGATGATCATTCAATGACCCCCCTCCCTGACCCTCCCCACGGAGGGGGAGGGGAATGTTTGAGATAGGCCCTGAACACCCGCGTGTCCCCAAGGATGGGACACGCGGGTGAGCCCAGGCCTGGTGGCCAACCGCACTTGGTCAATGACCCCCCGTTTGTTCATCGACCCCCCTCCCTGACCCTCCCCACGGAGGGGGCTCGGGGGACGCGACGTCGAGCTTGCGAGACGAGCGTCGACCCCGAGTGTATGCCGCGACGCGCCAGCGTCGCCTCCTGCAGGCTTGGGAATGCTTGACATAGGCCCTGAACACCCGCGTGTCCCCAAGGATGGGACACGCGGGCGAGCCCAGGCCTGGTGGCCCGCCACGCCTGGTCTTGGAAAGACTTGAGGCAGGGGAGCTCGTCTTTCTGCTTGTTTCAGCATGAGGGATTTTGTATAGTTTGTGATCGTAAGCAGTCATTATCGATCATGACGCTCGAACGCATTGAAGCCCACGGGATCGTCGGAGCCGGAGGAGGGGGTTTCCCCACCGCGGTGAAGCTCCGGACCCGCGCCTCCATCTTCCTCGTGAACGCGGCCGAATGCGAGCCGCTGCTCCACAAGGACAAGGAGCTCCTGAAACACCGGTCCGAGGCCATGTTCCGCGGCCTCCGGGTGGCCATGGACGCCGTCGGCGCCGGCGAAGCGGTCATCGGGGTCAAGAACAAGTACGACGACGTCATGGCCGCCCTGAAACCTCAGCTCCCCTCCGGCGTCCGGCTCTTTCCCCTGACCGACACCTATCCCGCCGGCGACGAGTTCATCCTCGTCCACGACATCACCGGCAAGGTCATCCCTCCGGGCGGCCTCCCGAAGGACGTGGGGGCGGCGGTGACGAACGTCGAGACCCTGGTCAACATCGGCCTGGACCGTCCGGTGACGCACAAGTACCTGACTGTCGCCGGCGCGGTCAAGACGCCCGTCACCCTCAGGGTGCCAGTTGGCCTGTCCCTCGCCGAGGCCGTCGAGGCGGCGGGCGGCGCCACGGTCGCTCCATACGCCATCCTTATCGGGGGCGTCATGATGGCCCGCCTCGCTGAGGGGCCCGACCAGCCCATCACCAAGACGACCGGGGGGATCATCGTCCTGCCCATCACCCACCCGTTGGTCCTTCGCCACGGCGCGAAGTGGCCCCAGATTGCCCGCGTGGGGCGCTCGGCCTGCGATCAGTGCCGCTTCTGCACCGAGATGTGCCCCCGCTACCTCATCGGGCACCCCATCGAGCCGCACGCTGCCATGCGCGCCCTCGGATTCACCGAACCCCCGAACCCGACCATCGCCGGCACGCTCTACTGCTGCGAGTGCAACCTGTGCAGCCTGTACGCGTGTCCCGAGGACCTGGACCCCAAGAACGTCTGCGTCGAGAGCAAGCCCCTCGCGCGAGAGCGCGGCCTGGTGTTCAAGGGTCAGCCGGAGGACGTGAAGCCCCACCCCCTTGCCGAGGGCCGGCGAGTGCCCACGACGAGGCTGATGGCCCGCCTGGGCCTCAACGAGTTCCGGAACGTGGGTCCCCTCGTCGAGCACGAGTTCAGGCCGCAGCGGGTCGTCCTCCCCCTCAAGCAGCACGCCGGGCCACCGGCGGAGCCCACCGTCCGCCCGGGCGCGCGCGTCCGGGTCGGAGACCTCGTCGCCCAGCCGGCGGAAGGCCAGCTCGGCGCCCGGATCCACTCCAGCATCGACGGCACCGTCCGCAGCGTCGAGGGCTCGGTGGAGATCGAAGCGTGAAGGGAGCAGACCGTGACTGAACCCCTGGACGCCATCGGCCTCGTGGAGGTCTCGAGCATCGCCCTCGGCCACGTGTCCGAGGACGCCATGCTCAAGGCGGCCAGCGTCGACCTCTTGCTGGCCCGCACCATCTGCTCCGGAAAGTTCATCATCGTGGTGGGTGGCGACGTCGCCGCCTGCCGGGCCGCGGTCGAGGCCGGGGCGTCGCAGGCCACCGGTGGCCTCATCGAGAAGAGGGTCATTCCCCACGTACACCCCTCGGTCTTCCCCGCCATCTCGATGGCCGTCGACCTGGACCCGGCCCAGGCCGAGTCGCTCGGGGTGATCGAGACCTTTTCCGCTTCGAGCATCGTCGACGTCGCCGACACTGCGGCCAAGGCCGCTGCCGTCACCCTCTTCCGCATCCACCTCGCGATGGCGATCGGGGGAAAGGGCTACGTCATGCTCACCGGCGACGTGGCCAGCGTCGAAGCCGCCGTCTCTGCCGGCGCCACCGTCGCTTCCGAGGAAGGCATCCTCGTCGCCCGGGCCGTCATCGCCGCCCCCCGCAAGGAGCTCTTCCGCGAGTTCGTCTGATGGGCATGGCCTGAACGCCGCACGGACGTTCGTTGAGGCCATCCGCGGGCCGCGCTCACGGACGAGATCTGACCGGTTTCATGCCACCGACGGTCGCTCTTCGGTGGGCTCAAGTACACGATTCGCGGGAAGCCCGGCGTCCATAACAACCCGGAACGCGGATGGCACTGCTCTTGCTACCGAACAGCGTGGGCTGACACGCGGCCTGGGAGGTGACAGATGCGACGCAGCCGGCCGGCGGTGCTCTTCGTGGCGTGCGCAACGCTCCTTGCCTCGTCCGCGCCGGCCGCCGAATTCCAGGTTGTGGCTCACCCGACTGTCGAAGGCACGAAGATCCGGCGTTCCGTCCTCGCGGGAATCTTCCAGAAGGACGTCGTCCGCTGGGGAGACCAGATCCGGATCCTCCCGGTGGACCAGTCTGGCCACTCCCCCGTCCGGCAGGCGTTCACGCGAGACGTCCTGGGCCAGTCTCTCGGCGAGGTCCAGGCATACTGGACGCGACGCCTGGCCGTCGACCGGCAGCTGCCGCCTCCGACGAAGGCTTCCGACGACGAGGTCCTCGCCTTCGTGGCCTCGAAGAAGGGAGCCATCGGCTACGTCAGCGCCGCCATCGAGGTGCCGGCCGGCGTCAAGACCCTCACCCTCATCGATTGAGGCTGACGACACCGGCTGAGGTCACGTGGTAACCGTTCCCCCCGGCTACACCGCGACCTCGATCTTGACTGTTCCGCCCTCGGCTGCCCACGGAACGAGCGTTCCCTCGACGGGCTTCCCGTCGACGACGACCCGGGCGGGCTTTCTCTTCCCGCTGTTCGTGACCTTGACCCGGTACTCGGCGCCACGGCACTGCCGCGTGACCTCCAGCTCCCCGATCGAGCCCGGCAGACACGGGCTCACCCGCAGCCCCGCGAGCTCCGGCCGCACCCCCAGGATGTGCTGGGTGATCGCCACCCAGTTCCAGGCCGCGGTCCCCGTCAGCCAGGCGTTCTTGGCCTCGCCGTGCCGCGGGGCGTCCCTTCCCGCGATCATCTGCGCGTAGCAGTAGGGCTCGAGTCGGTGAACCTCGGAGACCTCCTCGCGAAAGGCGGGAGCGGTGGATTTCCAGTAATCGAACGCCTGGTCCCCCCGGCCCAGCACGGTCTCCGCGATCGTCACCCACGGGTTGTTGTGGCAGAAGATGCCGGCGTTCTCCTTGTATCCCGGCGGGTAGGTACTGATCTCCCCCAGCTCCACGTGGTACCGGGTGTAGGCCGGCTGGTGAAGCACGATGCCGTGCGCCGTGGCGAGACGGGCCTTCACGGAGTCGAGTGCCCGGCCGGCCTGGCCCCCCTCCACCCCGATGCCGGCCATCACGCAGTAGCCCTGGGGCTCGATGAAGATCTGCCCCTCCTCGCACTCGCGGGAGCCGACCTTCTGGCCGAAGAAGTCGTAGGCGCGCAGGAACCAGTCGCCATCCCAGCCGTGCTCCAGCACCACCTGGCTCATCTGCGCCGCCGCCTCGCGCGCGTCCTTCGCCTCGTCGGCAAACCCCATCGCCTCGGCGAGGTCCGCGTAGTCGGGGGCGGAGTGGACGAACAGGCCGGCGATGAACACGGACTCCGCCGTCTTCCCGACGCGGTTCCCGGTGGTCTGGAAGGGCTCGTCGGGCTGCTCCGAGAAGCAGTTGAGGTTCAGGCAGTCGTTCCAGTCCGCGCGGCCGATGAGGGGCAGCCCGTGCGGCCCGCGGTTGTTCAACACGTGGTGGAAGGAGCGCTTGAGGTGCTCGAAGAGGGTCCCGGTGTTCTTCGGGTCGTTGTCGAAGGGGACGTCCTCCTTCAGGATCGAGAGATCACCCGTCTCCTTGATGTAGGCAGCCACGCCCTCGATGAGCCAGACCGGGTCGTCGTTGAAGCCGGAGCCGACGTCGTTGTTCCCGCGCTTGGTGAGCGGCTGGTACTGGTGGTAGGCGCTGCCGTCGGGGAACTGGGTCGCGGCGATGTCGAGGATGCGCTCACGGGCCCGCTCCGGAACGAGGTGGACGAAGCCGAGGAGGTCCTGGTTCGAGTCGCGGAAGCCCATGCCCCGGCCGATGCCGGTCTCGAAGTACGAGGCGCTGCGGGACATGTTGAAGGTGACCATGCACTGGTAGGGGTTCCAGATGTTCACCATCCGATCGACGCGGGGATCACCGGTGCGGGCGGTGTACTTCGACAGCATCCCCGACCAGTAGTCGCGGATCTCGGCCATGGCCGCGTCGACCTGGTCGGCGGACTGGAATCGGGCCAGCAGCTCCCTGGCGGGGGTCTTGTTGATGACACCCGGCCTCTCCCACTTCTCCTCGGCCGGGTTCTCGACATAGCCGAGGACGAAGACGAACGACTTCTCCTCGCCGGGGGCGAGACTCACCGCCAGCTGGTGCGACCCGATCGGGGCCCACCCGCTCGCGACCGAGTCGCGCGAGCGCCCCTCGGCCACGACCTGGGCCTCACCCCAGCTGTTCCACAGACCGAAGAAGCTCTCGCGGTCGGTGTCGAACCCGGCCACCGGGGCGTTCACGCCGTAGACGGCGTAGTGGTCGCGGCGCTCCCGGTACTCGGTCTTGTGGTAGATCGTGCTCCCGTCCACCTCGACCTCGCCGGTGGAGAAGTTGCGCTGGTAGTTGGTCTGGTCGTCCCAGGCGTTCCAGAGGCAGAACTCGACGAACGAGAACAGCTTCGCCGAGCGCGGGCTCTTGCCGAGGTTCTTGAGGGTGACGCGGTGGACCTCGGCGTTCGTGGCCAGGGGGACAAGGTGAAGGACCTCCGCCCGCAGGCCGTTTCGCTCGCCGGTGATCTGCGTGTAGGAGAGGCCGTGGCGGCACTCGAAGCGGTCGAGGTCGCGCTTGACCGGGGCCCAGCCCGGGGTCCAGAAGTCGCCGCCGTCGTGAATGAAGTAGTACCGGCCACCCACGTCGGTGGGGACGTTGTTGTACCGGTAGCGCGTCAACCGACGGAACCGGGCGTCCCGGTAGAAGCAGTAGCCCCCTCCAGAGTGGGAGATGAGGCCGAAGAACTGCTCCGTCCCGAGGTAGTTGATCCACGGGTACGGCGTCCGAGGCGTGGTGATGACGTACTCGCGGGCGTCGTCGTCGAAGTGGCCGAAGCGCATTCAGGTCCTCCCGGGCCGGATGATTGCCCAGCGCCCGGGACCCTGGCAACCGCGCCGCCCTGACGTCGGCAACGGCGCATTCCTGCTCGCACGCTCGAGGCCCGGCGACTCAGAATGACCGCGCGGGCCGGTCTATGATTGGTCCGTCGGCGGCCAGGCCGACTCCACGCCCTTCACTCGGGGGACCGATGACGACACAGAAAGAAGAACCCGTCCGCACCATCGCCGTCCTCACCAGTGGAGGCGACGCCCAGGGCATGAACGCCGCGGTGCGCGCGGTGGTGCGGACCGCCCTCGAGCGGGGCGCCCGGGTCTTCGCGATCCGCGAGGGCTACGAGGGCATGGTCGACGGCGGGGAGCGCATCCAGGCCGCGGACTGGGACTCGGTGGGCGGGATCCTCCACCAGGGGGGAACCGTCATCGGCAGCGCCCGCTCCCAGAGGTTTCGCACGCATGAAGGCCGGCTCCAGGCGGCGGAGAACCTCGTCCGGGCCGGCATCGACAGCCTGGTCGTCATCGGAGGCGACGGCAGCCTGACCGGGGCCGACATGCTCCGGCGCGAGTGGACGTCCCTGGTGGAGGAGCTCGTCGGCTCCGGTCGCCTTGAAGAGGGCGAGGCCGATCGGAGGCCCCTGAGCCTCGTCGGCCTGGTGGGATCGATCGACAACGACATGTTCGGGACGGACATGACGATCGGCACCGACACCGCCCTCCACCGCATCACCGAGGCCGTCGACGCCATCTCCTCCACCGCGGCCAGCCACCAGCGCACCTTCGTGGTCGAGGTGATGGGACGCCACTGCGGCTACCTCGCGCTGATGGGGGCCATCTCGACCGGGGCCAGCTGGGTCCTCATCCCCGAGAACCCGCCCGACGTCGACGACTGGGAGGCCACCATGTGCGCCCGGCTCAAGGCGGGCCGGGAGGCAGGGCGCCGAGACAGCATCGTCATCGTGGCCGAGGGCGCACGCGACCGGCACGGCCAGCCCATCACCGCCGGACACGTGCGCGACGTCCTGCATGAGAGGCTGGGGGAGGACGTACGCATCACCATCCTTGGCCACGTCCAGAGGGGGGGCGCGCCCAGCGCCTTCGACCGCTACATGTCCACCATGCTGGGCTACGCCGCGGTCGAGGAGCTCCTCTCCTCGCCGCCCGGCGGCGAGGCCCAGCTCATCGGTATGAAGGACAACCGGGTCACCCGCCAGCCCCTCATGCAGTGCGTCGAGCAGACCCACAAGGTGGCCGAGCGGGTGAACGCCGGGGACTTCGCCGGCGCCCGGAAGCTGCGCGGGACGCGCTTCGAGTCCAACCTGCGCACCCTGCGGACGATCGTGCGAGCGCTGCCCCACCCCCCGACCCCGGGGCAGACGCGGCTCAACATCGCTCTGATCCACTCGGGCGGTCCCGCCCCGGGCATGAACACCGCCGTCCGCGCGTCGCTTCGCCTGGCCCTCGACCAGGGGCACCGGGTCCTCGCCATTCGAAACGGGTTCCGGGGCTTCGTCGAGGGCGACTTCCGGGAGATGGAGTGGATGAGCGTCAACGGCTGGGCGAGCCGCGGCGGCGCCGAGCTCGGCACCAACCGCAAGGTCCCCGCGGACCGCGAGCTCTACACGATCGCCCGCCATATCGAGGCCCAGAAGATCGACGCCATCCTCATGATCGGGGGCTGGTCCGGCTACCGGGCCATCCACAAGCTGCGGTCGGAGCGGGAGCGCTTCCCGGCGTTCGACATCCCGATGATCTGCATGCCCACCTCGATCAACAACAACCTGGCCGGTTCGGAGATCTCGATCGGCAGCGACACGGCCCTGAACAACATCGTGGGGGCAGTCGACAAGATCAAGCAGTCGGCCGTTGCCTCGAAGCGCTGCTTCGTGGTGGAGGTGATGGGTCGCAAGTGCGGGTTCCTCGCCCTCCTCGGCGGTCTCGCCACCGGGGCCGAGAGGGTCTACATCCACGAGGAAGGGGTGACGCTGGCCGATCTCCAGCGGGACCTCACCGCCATGATCGAGGGCTTCCGCCAGGGCAAGCGGCTGGGGCTCGTGGTGCGCGCCGCGGAGGCCAACCCCCTCTACACGACCCCCTTCATGTACGCGCTGTTCGAGGAGGAGGGGGGAGACCTCTTCGACGTCCGGCAGGCCATCCTGGGCCACATCCAGCAGGGGGGCGATCCGAGCCCGTACGACCGGATTCTCGCCACACGGTTCGCCGCAGAGTGCGTGGGGTATCTGATCCGCAAGGCGCAGGCCGCGACCCCGGAGGCCGCCTTCATCGGGGTCCAGGAGGGAAGGGTCGTGATCACCCCGATCGACGACCTGCCCCGCCTCATGGACATGGAGAACGAGCGCCCCCGGGACCAGTGGTGGCGGGCCCTCGCCCCCATCGCGCGCCTCCTGGCACAGCCGGGTCCGAAGGCCGGGTAGCAGATCCTTTCGGAGCCTGTTTCGGCCGGCACATTTTTTGACGTGCCGGTTCAACCTTCGGGCCGTAACCCGGTCTAACATCTTGGGCTTACGCAGTTCTGAGTCAGCCTGGTAGGCATCCGGGGCCCCGAGGATCCCGGCGCCACCCAGCCGAGAGCGAAGGCGATGAGCGAGAGCGAGAAGACGCCGGAGGGGGGACGCCACAACAACCCGATTGCCCGGTTCGCGATCGAGCGGCGGGTCACCATGGGGATGATCGTGCTCGGGGTGATCGTCCTCGGGTGGGTGTCGGTGCACCGGCTGCCCCTGGAGTTCCTCCCCAGCTTCTCTGCCCCGCACATCTGGGTCCAGGCGCCCTACCCCTCCTCCTCGCCGGAGGAGACCGAGAGGCGGATCGTGCGTCCGCTCGAAGACTCCCTCGGGACCATCCAGGGAGTCGAGACCCTGGGGGCCCGGGCGTCGGCCGGGGACGGCAGCGTCAGCATCGAATTCGAGGACGGCACGGACATGGATCTGGCTGCGGTCGAGGTCCGGGATCGCATCGACCGCGTCCGCCATCTCCTCCCCCCCGATCTCCGCCAGGTCCGGGTCCGGCGCCGCCAGAGCGAGGACTTCCCGGTCCTGAGCTTCCACGTGACCGCGAACTGGCCCAAGGACCAGCTACAGCACTTCGTGGAGGAGGTGATCCAGCGGCGGATCGAGCGCCTCGAAGGGGTGGCCCAGGTGCAGATCCGCGGCATGGAGGCCGCGCAGGTCCGTGTCGATCTCATTCCCTCCCGCCTCCAGGCCCACGGCATCGACACCCGGCTGGTCGCCCAGACCCTTCGCCAGGCCAACGTCACCCAGTCCGGCGGCTACATCGAGGAAGGACCCCGACGGTACATGGTCCGCGCGATCGGGGAATACCAGGGCCTCGATGACATCCGGAACCAGCCCCTGAACGCCAGCGGGCTCACGGTGGGAGACGTGGCCGAGGTGAGCTACAGCTTCCCCCGCCAGGAGGAGTACAACTTCCTGAACGGCACCGAGGCGCTCACGGTCAGCGTCTACAAGGCCTCCACCGCCAACCTCCTCGCCGTGGCCGACCTGACGAAGGCGGAGCTCGCGAGCATCCACGAGATGCCCGAGGCCGAAGGTCTCCAGACCCGCGTCTACCGTGACTCCTCGATCGACGTGCGGAAGGGGCTCGGGCAGCTCCGCGATGCCGGGTTGATCGGAGGGCTCCTCGCCGTCCTCTTCCTCTTCTTCTTTCTGAGGAAGGTCCGGACGACGCTCCTGATGGCGGTGGCCATCCCGATCTGCGTCGTCTTCACCTTCGCCATCCTCTACCTGATGCGTCAGGCCGGGATGTCGACGATCACGATCAACATCATGAGTCTCATGGGCCTCATGCTGGCCCTGGGAATGCTGGTGGACAACTCGGTCGTGGTCATCGAGTCAATCTTCCGCCACGTCCAGGACCTGGGGGAGGACTCCCGCACCGCCGCCCTTCGGGGGACGAGCGAGGTGGCGATGCCGATCATCGCCTCCACCGCCACGACGATATGCGTCTTCGTCCCGCTGATCTTCATGTCCGCGAGCGGCGGAGGCTTCATGCGTTTCATGACCGACCTTGGGGTCACCGTGTGCGTGGTGATGGTGGCCTCGCTCCTCGTCGCTCTCACCGTCGTCCCCTCGGCCGCGGTGTTCCTCCTCGCGGGGGAGTCGCGTCGTCGATCGCGCTTCATCGACTGGCTCTCGAACACCTACGCCCGGATGATCGCGTTCACCCTCCACCACCGGCCCCTCTTCCTCGTGTCCATCCTCTTCATGCTCTGGGGCTCGTACGCCCTCTTCTCCGGGATCGAGCGGAGCTTCGGCTCGCGCTCGAGGGAGCGCCAGGTCCGAATCAACGTCGACACCCCCCGGAACTACTCCGTCGAACAGACGGCCGCCCTCTTCGAGGAGCTGCGGGGAATCCTCGACGCCCGGCGGGACGAGCTCGAGATCTCCGACCTCGTCTACGAGTACGACCGGCGCAGCGGTCGCTCCCGGGGGGGCTTTGGCGGCGGGCGGCGCTTCGACATCTACCTCAAGGACGAGGACGAGTCGAAACGCACGACCCGGGAGATCACCGACGAGATCCGGGGTCTCCTGCCGGTCAAGGCCGGCGTCGAGTTCCGCATTGCGCAATCGCAGGGCCGCGGGGGGATGTCCTCGGGGATCAGCCTGGAGGTGAGCGGAGACGACATCAACGTCCTCACGCTGGTGGCGGAACGGGTCGCGTCAGCTCTCCGGGAGCTCCCCTGGGTCAGGGACGTGGACACCTCTCTGGACAGCGGCGATGAGGAGATCCACGTCGTCCCCCGGCGGGCCCGGGCTCTGCAGTCGGGACTCAGCACCCAGGCGGTGGCGTCGACGGTCTCGAGCGCCCTCACCGCGCGGCCGGTGAGCCAGATCCGGACCGACGAGCGCGAGGTGGACCTCGTGGTCCAGTTCCGGGAGGAGGACCGTCGCACCCTCGACCAGCTCCGCAACATGCCCGTCGCCGCCAGCACGGGCCGACAGCCCATCGGGGCCCTCGCCGACTTCTCGGTCGAGAGCGGCCCGAGCACGATCGAGCGCGAGAACCGCCGGCCACAGCTCGACATCACGGCCAACACGACCTCGGCCTCGACGTCCCTCCGGATGATGGAACAGGTGCAGGGCATCCTGAGCTCCATCACGCTGCCCCCCGGGTACGACTGGGAATTCGGTCGCTGGGTGCGATTCGCCCAGCAGGACATGGCGGGAGGCGTGGTGGCAATGGGTATGGCCCTGCTCCTCGTCTATCTGATCATGGCGGCTCTGTTCGAGAGCTTCATCCAGCCGCTGACGATCCTGCTCTCCGTTCCGTTCGCGTTCATCGGCGTGGGCATCGCCCTCCGCCTGGCGAACCAGCCCCTGAGCAGCGAGACGAACATCGGCCTCATCATTCTCCTTGGTGTCGTGGTCAACAACGCGATCGTCCTCGTGGACCACATCAACGGGCTGCGGGCGGAGGGAATGACGCGGGAAGAGGCCATCGTCCTCGGTGGCCGACACCGCCTGCGCCCGATCCTGATGACTGCCCTCACCACCATCCTGGGTCTTCTCCCGATGGTGGCGCCCATCCTCTTTCCGGGCTGGCTCGGACAGCCGGAAGGCCGGGCCGCCCAGTGGGCGCCCATCGGCCTCGTGATCATGGCAGGCCTGGCCGCCTCGACCGGCCTCACCCTCGTGATCATCCCGACCTTCTACTCCCTCATGGACGACCTGGCCCGGTTCTTCGGGCGGGTCATGCGGACGGCTTGAAGAAATGAACACGGTACACAGACGAGTGTTGGCGACCACGGTCGCCGTGGGACTGGCGCTGGCCGGCTGCGGCGGGGGCTCGGACGACACGAATCCGGGCACAGAGACTCCTGGCGGGCAGCGCGCCGCCGCCCGGGGTGGCCCCGGCGGCGGCCAGCGGGACGGGGGCGAGACCGCGGCGGTTCCGGTCGAGGTGGCCGCGGTCAAGCGGCAGTCGGTGGCGTCCTACATCCAGACCAACGGGTCCCTCGAGGCGGAGAACGACGTCCAGATCGTCGCACGCACCCAGGGGCCGATCGTCGAGCTCCTCACCGAGGAGGGACGCCGGGTCGCGAAGGGCCAGATCATGGCCCGGATCGATCCGAAGGAGACCCGGGCCCAGGTCGAGATTGCGAAGGTGGCCCTCCGCGAGGCGGATCGAGTCTACAAGAGAGCGCAGGAGACGTTCGAGCAGCAGCTGATCAGCCAGGCCGACTTCGACGCCGCCCTCGCGGCCAAGGAGTCGGCGGAGGCCACGCTCCTCGACCGCCAGGTTCAGCTCGACTACACGGAGATCCGGGCCCCGTTCGCCGCGGTCGTGGTGGATCGCAACATCAGGCTCGGGGACAACGTCACCGTCGGGCAGATCCTCTTCAGGATCTCCGATTTCGATCCCCTCCTCAGCAAGATCCAGGTCCCGGAGAAGGAGCTTCCCCGCCTCCACAAGGGGCAGCCGGCCTACCTCACGGTCGAAGCCTGGCCCGACGAGCGCTTCCCGGCGAAGGTCCTCCGGCTGAGCCCCGTCGTCGACGCCACCACCGGCACGATCCGCGTCACCCTCGAGGTCGAGGGCCGCGACAAGCTGCGTCCGGGGATGTTCGCGAGCGTGTTCCTGGAGGCCTCTCGCCACGACGACGCCCTGACGATCCCCAAGGCCGCACTCTCGCTCGAGAGCCTCGGCGACACCGTCTACGTGGTCAACGGCGACGTGGCCGCGCGCCGGGCCATCCAGCTCGGCTACGAGGAGGCGGACATCGTGGAGGTCACGTCCGGTCTCAAGGAAGACGACCGGGTGATCGTGGTGGGCCAGGATGGGCTCAGCGACGGCACGCCCATCCAGATCCTCGAGGGGCCGGGAGCGGCAGAGACCGCGGCGACGCGGCAGGCCCGGGCCGGCCGCCCGGGCCGCGCACCGACCAGCACAGACGGGGCGGGGACCCCGGCCGGATCCGCTTCCTTGCCCCGGGCGGCTGAGGCGACGGCTCCTTCGGGGGCCATCCCGGGACCGGCTCAGGCGCGGGGGCCGCAACTCGGCGACTGGGCGGGCGGGCCGCCCTCCCAGATGCTGGCCGCTTGCGAAGGCAAGAAAGAGGGAGACGACTGCTCGTTCACGTCGCCCCGAACCGGCGGCGAGATGGACGGGACCTGCCAGCCACGCCGTGATGCGCCCGACCAGCTGGCCTGCCGACCCAGCGGGTGGGGTGGTCCGGGAGGCCAGGGTTCTGGACCTCCGGGCTCCGGCGGCGACCGCTAGTTAACCTTCCTCCGCCACCACCATGAAGATCGTCAATTTCTCCACGCGCCGTCCGGTCACGGTGACGGTTTTCGCCCTCGCCGGGATCATCTTCGGCCTGGTCGCCTTCCGCGACCTGGCCGTCGACCTCCTCCCCAACATCGCATACCCCTCGCTGACCATCCGTACCGAGCTCGACGGCGTCGCCCCCGCCGAGATCGAGACGCTGCTCACCCGGCCCGTGGAGAACGCGGTCGGCGTGGTCAACGGCGTCGTGTCCGTCACGTCGAGCTCGCGGGCCGATCGGAGCGAGGTCACACTGGAGTTCGGCTGGGGCACGAACATGGACTTCGCGGCGTTGGACGTTCGCGAGCGCCTCGACCTGCTCCAGCTTCCGGACGACGCCATCCGGCCCGTCCTCCTGCGCTACGACCCCTCTCTCGATCCCGTCATGCGCATCGGCCTGACCGGCGACGAGGAGCTCGTGCGCCTCCGCCTGATCGGCGACCGCGAGGTCAAGCGCCTCCTCGAGCGGGTCGAGGGGGTGGCCGGAGCCATCGTCGCCGGCGGGCTCGAGGAGGAGATCGAGGTCGAGATCGACGAGCGCCGCCTCGCCAGCCTGGGCCTGACCGTCGAGCAGGTCGTGACCCGTCTCGCCCAGGAGAACGTCAACCTCACCGGGGGGCGCCTCCAGGACGGCCAGGCGGAGTTCCTGGTGCGCACGATCATGGAGATCGAGCGGGCCCAGGACCTCAACGACATCATCGTGGACTCCGGCGGCCAGGGAGTGGTTCGGCTCCAGGACATCGCGCGGATCATCCGCGGCCACAAGGAGCGCGAGGTCATCACCCGGATCAACGGTCGCGAGGCGGTCGAGATCGCGATCTACAAGGAGGGCGGTACCAACACCGTCACCGTCGTCGATCGGGTCACGGGTCAGCTGGATTCCGTGCGGGAGCGGCTCCGGGCGACGGGGCGCGATCTGGATCTGACCGTCATCACCGACCAGGCCCGCTACATCCGCCAGTCGGTGTCCGACGTGCTGCAGAGCGCGCTCTTCGGCGGAATCCTCGCCGTCCTCGTGCTCTCGCTCTTCCTGCGGGACTTCCGGTCCACCGCGATCATCGCGATCTCGATCCCGATCTCCGTCGTCACCGCCTTCCTACTGATGTACCTCTCGGACATCTCGCTCAATATCATGTCGCTCGGCGGCCTGACCCTCGGGATCGGTCTCCTCGTGGACAACTCGATCGTCGTGCTGGAGTCCGTCCAGCGCAAGCGCGACGAGGGTATGGGCGCCGTCGAGGCCGCGCAGATCGGGGCGGGCGAGGTCGGGCAGGCGGTTACCGCGAGCACCCTGACCACGATCTGCGTCTTCGTGCCGATCGTGTTCGTCGAGGGCGTGGCGGGACAGCTCTTTGGCGACCAGGCCATGACCGTTACCTACTCTCTGGCGGTCTCGCTGATCGTGGCCCTCACCGTCATCCCCATGCTCGCCTCACGCCAGCTCGTGAGGAATCCCGAATCGATCGGTCCGCCGAAGGGGGCGATCGGACGTCTATTCTTCCCGGTGACCCTCCTCCTGGCGCGGGCGGTCAAGGCAATCGGTCTTGGGATCGATGCCCTCGTCCGGTTCTTCCTCGCGATCCCGTTCCGTCTCTTCGACGCCGGCTTCGGCTGGGTGCGCCGCACCTATCCGAAGGTCCTCGAGGCCGCACTGGCCCGCCGTGGCCCGACGCTGGGGGCGGCCCTGTTCCTTTTCGTCGGCAGCGTTCTTCTCATCCCCACGCTGGGGACTGAGCTCGTCCCCGAGCTGATCCAGGGCGAGTTCTTCGTCGACGCCGAGCTGCCACCCGGGACCCAGCTGGACGTGACGGCACGGCGCCTGGCGAATCTCGAGAGGTTCGCCATGGATCTGCCCGGGGTCACGCTGGTCTACGGGGTCGCCGGAACGTCACGCCAGCAGGGCGGCATCGCCGGTGAGCTGCGCGAGAATCTCTCCCAGCTCACCATCCGCGTGGCTCCGCCAGTCTCCCGTGAGAAGGAGACCGCGCTCATGAACGCCCTCCGGCCCGAGCTCGAGAGAGAGGGTGACTACAACTACCTCTTCGGCCGCCCCTCGTATTTCAGCTTCAAGACCCCCATCGAGCTCGAGATCCGGGGCTACAACCTGAAGCTCCTCGAGCGCCTGGCCGACGAGGCGGTGAGGCGCATGAAGCAGATCCCCGGCCTCGTCGACGTCAAGTCCTCGACCGAGGGCGGCAACCCCGAGCTGCAGATCCGCTTCAATCGCCAGCGTCTGGCGACCCTCGGTCTGTCCGTCCAACAGGTCGCCTCGGTCGTACGATCGAAGGTGCTCGGGGACATCGTCACCGACATCACTCGAGAGGATCGGACAATCGACATCCGTCTCCGGGTCGAGGAGAAGTACCGCGACAGCGCACAGGACCTCGCGAACCTCAACGTGGCCCAGGCGGGATCCACCGCGATCCCCCTCTCGGCGGTCGCGGAGGTGACCGAGACGCTGGGCCCGGCCGAGATCCGGCGCGCCGACGGGGAGCGCATGGCCCTGATCACCGCAAACCTCGACGGGCGCGACCTCGGTAGCGCCTCCGCCGACATCCAGGCCGCCCTCGCGAAGATGACGCTTCCCGTCGGATTCGACGCCCGGCTCGGGGGGCAGCGTCAGGAGATGGAGACCTCCTTCGCCAGCATGCGCTTCGCCATCCTGCTCGCCGTCTTCATGGTCTACCTCGTGATGGCCTCCCAGTTCGAGTCGCTGCTCCACCCGTTCGTGATTCTGATCTCCGTGCCCCTCTCGCTCATCGGCGTGGTGGGAACGCTCTTCGTGTTCCGCATCTCGCTGAGCGTCGTGGTTCTCATCGGGATGATCCTGCTCGCGGGGATCGTCGTGAACAACGCCATCATCCTCATCGACTACACCAACCGCCTGCGCGCCGAGGGGATGGCCAAGCTGGAGGCGCTCAAGCGGGCCGGTGAGGTGCGTTTGCGCCCGATCCTCATGACCACCGCCACGACGGTCCTGGGGCTCCTCCCGATGGCGATCAGCCACGGCGAAGGCAGCGAGCTCCGCTCTCCGATGGCGTTGACGGTGATCGGCGGGCTGCTCGTCTCCACCGCCCTCACCCTCGTCATCATTCCCGTCGTCTACTCGATTCTCGACCGCTCGGAGTAG
>JAJDNV010000037.1 GCA_022340545.1 Acidobacteriota bacterium
TACAAGCACCAGCAGTTCCAGGTGATCCTCAAGCCGCCCCCGACGGACATCCAGGACACCTACCTGGCGAGCCTGACCGCGCTGGGGATCGACCCCGCGGCTCACGACGTGCGGTTCGAGGAGGACAACTGGGAATCGCCCACCCTCGGGGCGTGGGGCATCGGCTGGCAGGTCCTGCTCGACGGCCAGGAGATCACCCAGTTCACCTACTTCCAGCAGGCGGGCGGGATCGACCTCGCCCCGATCTCCGGGGAGATCACCTACGGGCTCGAGCGCATCGCGATGTACCTCCAGGACGTGGACGACGTGTACCGGCTGCGCTGGTCGTCCGACACGCTCTACGGCGACGTGAGACGCGAGGAGGAGTACCAGCTCTCGAGGTACTCCTTCGAGCTGGCCGACACCGACCTGCACCAGAGGGTGTTCAGGGACTCCCTCGCCGAGGCCTGGCGCCTCCTCGAGGTTCCCGGGGGGAGGACCCACCTCGCGGCCTACGACTGGTGCCTGAAGAGCTCGCACGCCTTCAACGTGCTGGACGCCCGCGGGGCCATCTCGGTGACCGAGCGCGCGGGGATGATCCTGAGCATCCGCAAGCTCGCCTGCGCGATCGCGAAGGCGTACACGGACGCCGACCCGGCGCCCGGCGTCGAGGCCGTCGCGGTCAGCACCGGGGCGACGGAGGCGGCGCGTGGCTGAGCTCGTCGTCGAGATCGGCGTGGAGGAGATGCCCGCGCCGTGGCTCCCCGGTCTGGCCCGGCAGCTGGGATCGCGTTTCGCCGAGGTCGCGGGGAAGGAGCATCTCGCGGCGACGGACGTCGGGACGTACTGGACGCCGCGCCGCCTCGTCCTCCGGGCCGAGATCCCCGGCCGTCAGCCGGACCGGGAGGAGCATGTGTGGGGTCCCTCGCTGAAGGTCGCGAAGGATCCCTCCGGGAAGTGGACGGGCGCGGCCGAGGGCTTTGCCCGCAAGAACGCGGTGGGCGTCGAGGAGCTGCAGGAGGCCCCCCGGAACCCCGCCAGGCCCGAGGAGACGCATCTCCTGTTCGTCCGCAAGACCGCCGGGGCCGACGCCGCCGAGGTCCTTCCCGAGCTGTTCGCCTCGACCCTGCGGGCCCTCGCCTTCCCGAAGCGGATGAGCTGGGACGCCTGGATCGACGACGGTCGTGGGGCCTTCCCGTTCGGCCGACCCGTCCGCTGGTTTGTCGCACTGCTCGACGGGCGCGTTGTGCCGTTCGCCATTCACGCCCTCGAGGCGGGCGCGAAGGGGGACGTGGTCGTCGAGAGCGGCTCGCTGAGCCGGGGACACCGGTTTCTCCCCCGGGAGACGGCGGGTCAGCCCCTGAGCGTCACCTCGTTCGCCGAGCTGCGGGACGGATTACGCCGACGCTTCGTGATGGTCGACCCGGCGGAGCGCCAGGAGCGGGTCGAGGAGGGACTCCGCGCCGTGGCTTCCGGCGCGGAGGTGGACGATCACGGCCTGACCCGGGAGTGGCGCGACCTCGTCGAGTACCCGACGGTCGTCGCCGGGGAGGTCCCGTCCGAGTTCCGGTCGCTCCCCATCGAGGTGCTCGAGACCGTCCTCACCCACCACCAGAAGTACATCCCCCTGCGGGACGCCGACGGGCAGGTCGCCCGCTTCGCCGCCGTCGTCAACGGGGACGGGGCGTCCGCGCCGGAGATCGTGCGGGGGATGGAGCGGGTCGTGGTGGCGCGGCTGCGGGACGGCGCGTTCTTCTTCGGGGAAGACCGCAAACGCCGGCTGGCCGACCGCGTCGAGGACCTCGCCGGCGTGACGTTCCACCGGGGGCTCGGCAGCTACCGCGACAAGGCCGACCGCATGGTGCGCCTCGTGGGGATCATGGGAGAGATGGGGCTCCTCGACGCACCCTCCCGGGCCTCCGCCGAGCAGGCGGCCCGGCTGGCCAAGGCCGACCTCACGACGCTCATGGTCGGAGAGTTCCCCGAGCTGCAAGGGATCATGGGCGGGATCTACCTCGAAGCGGAGGGCGCAGCGGTCGAGGTGGCCACCGCCGTCCGGTGGCACTACCACCCGGTGGCAGTCGAAGAAGGCGCCGCCCCGGCGGCCGCGCTCGCCGGGCGGGACGCCGAGACCCGTGTCTTCGCCGTGGTGGCCCTCGCCGACAAGCTCGACACCCTGGCCGGCTACTTCGGGCTCGGCGAGCGCCCCACCGGAAGCCGCGATCCGTTCGGGCTGCGGCGCGCGGGGCAGGGGGCGGTTCGGGTCGTCCTCGATTTCTGGAGGCCGGGAGACGGCGAGCCCCGTCCGGATCTGGAGCGGCTGGCCGTGGCTGCGGTGCAAGGCCACGGCGACGGTCTGAAGAGGCCGCCCGACGAGGTCCGCTCGGCCCTCGTGCAGTTCCTCCTCGAGCGCTTCCAGTACGTGCTCGAGAGCCGGGGCTTCCCGCCCGAGGAGGTCAAGGCCGTGCTCCGGGCCGACGAGGCCGGCGCCACGAGCGTCCGGGCCCTCGCCGACCCGCTGGACGCGGCACGGCGCGTGGCCGCCCTGCACCGGGTGCGGGCGGACTCGCGTGAGGACTTCGAGGCCCTGGCCGCCGCCTTCAAGAGGGCGAAGAACATCCTCTCGGAGCAGGAGCCGGCCCCGAAGGTGGACCCGGCACTGTTCGAAGACGACGCCGAGCGGGATCTTCACCGCGCGGTGACGTCGGCGGCGGCCGCCGCCGCGTCGGCGAACGCCGCCGGCGACGACGAGACGCACCTGCGCGGGCTCGCGGGGCTCAGAGGGCCCGTGGACCGCTTCTTTGACGACGTTCTGGTGATGGCGGAGGACCCGGGAATACGGGGCAACCGCCTCGCACTCCTCAGGGACACGCTGTCCCTCTTCTATCGCATCGCAGACATTCAAAAGCTCGGAGGTAGCTCGTGACTCAATACGTTTACTTCTTTGGAGGTGGCAAGGCGGACGGCCACAAGGACATGAAGGACACCCTCGGCGGCAAGGGCTCCGGCCTCGCCGAGATGACCAACGCCGGCGCCCCCGTGCCGCCCGGGTTCACCATTACCACCCAGGCGTGCAACGCGTTCGTCGACCAGGGCCGGGTTCCGCCCGAGGTGGACGAGCAGACCGAAGCCGCCCTGGCCCGGCTCGAGGAGCTGGAGGGCAAGAAGCTCGGCGACTCCGAGAACCCGCTCCTCGTTTCGGTCCGCAGCGGCGCCAAGTTCTCGATGCCGGGGATGATGGACACCATCCTCAACCTGGGCCTCAACGACCAGTCGGTCGAGGGTCTCAAGAAGAAGACCGGCAACGGGCGCTTCGCCAAGGACAGCTACCGGCGCTTCATGCAGATGTACGGCAACGTGGTCCTCGGCGTCGATAAGGACGCCTTTGAGCACGAGCTCAACGCGGTCAAGAAGAAGGCGAAGGTGAAGGCCGACGTCGACCTCGACGAGGCCGATCTCGACGACGTCATCGCCCGCTACAAGAAGGTCGTGAAGCGAGAGGTCCACCAGGACTTCCCGCAGGACGCGCGGGAGCAGCTCGTCGGGGCGCGCGACGCCGTCTTCGAGTCGTGGATGAATCCCCGGGCCATCACCTACCGCAAGCTCAACGACATCCCCCATGACCTCGGGACCGCGGTCAACGTCCAGACGATGGTCTTCGGGAACATGGGCGACTCCTCGGCCACCGGCGTCGGCTTCACCCGCGACCCCGGGACCGGCGCGAAACAGTTCTACGGCGAGTTCCTGCAGAACGCCCAGGGCGAGGACGTCGTGGCCGGCATCCGCACGCCTCACCCGATCGCCGACCTCGAGGAGCTGATGCCGGCGGCCTACCGGCAGCTGCGCGACATCACGACCCGCCTGGAGAAGCACTACAAGGACGTCCAGGACTTCGAGTTCACCATCCAGGAAAACAAGCTGTATATGCTCCAGACCCGCAACGGCAAGCGGACCGGGCTGGCCGCCATCAACATTGCCGTCGACATGGTGGAGGAAGGCATCCTTACGCCGGCGGAGGCCATCCAGAAGATCGAGGCCCAGGCCCTCGACCAGCTGCTTCATCCCATCTTCGACCCGAAGGCCCGGGCGAAGGCCGAGGTCGTGGCCAAGGGGCTCGCCGCCTCGCCGGGCGCGGCCGCGGGCGCGGTCGTGTTCACCGCGGACGACGCGGTGGCCTGGGCCCAGAAGGGCAAGAAGGTCATGCTCGTCCGGATGGAGACGGTTCCCGACGACATTCATGGGATGAGCGTCGCCCAGGGCGTCGTGACCGCCACCGGCGGCATGACGTCCCACGCGGCGGTCGTCGGCCGCCAGATGGGCAAGCCCTCGGTGGTCGGTTGCGGGGCGCTGGACATCAACAGCAAGGTCAAGCAGGTGAAGGTCGACGGCAGGGTTGTCAATGAGGGCGACTTCCTGTCCATCGACGGCTCCACCGGTGACGTCATGCTCGGCCAGGTGCCGACGAGCCCCTCCGAGGTGATCCAGGTCGTGCAGGGCAGGCTCAAGCCCGAGAAGTCGGCCGTCTACCAGAAGTTCGAGAAGCTGCTGGGCTGGGCCGACGAGATCCGTCGTCTCGGCGTCCGGGCCAACGCCGACGGGCCGAGGGACGCGAAGATCGCCTTCGCCTTCGGCGCCCGGGGGATCGGCCTCTGCCGTACCGAGCACATGTTCTTCGCCCAGGACCGGCTGAAGCTCGTGGTGAAGATGATCCTCTCCGCCGCCCGCGGCCAGAAGGGTCTCGATCTCACCGCGGACCTCAAGGCCCGGATCAAGGAGGCGAAGGGCCGGACCGCGAGCGAGCTTCGCAAGGAGCTCGCGAAGGTGCAGAAGGAGTACGGCAAGCACATCGCCGAGTACACCGGCGCCCTCAAGGGCCTGATGCCCATGCAGAAGAAGGACTTCGTCGGCCTCTTCCGGGAGATGCACGGCACCCCGGTGACCATCCGCGGGCTGGATCCGCCGCTGCACGAGTTCCTGCCCAAGCGCGAGGAGCTCATGGTCGAGGTGGCCGTCCTGAAGGCGAAGAACCCCAAGAAGAACGCCCGCAAGATCGCTCAGAAGGAGAAAATCCTCCGCGCGGTGGAGGAGCTGCACGAGTTCAACCCCATGCTCGGCCACCGCGGCTGCCGCCTCGGCATCACCTATCCGGAGATCACCCGCATGCAAGCGCGGGCCATCTTCGAAGCTGCGCTCCAAGTCGCGAAGACGGGACAGGATGTCAAGCCCGAGGTCATGATCCCGCTCGTCGGCCACGTCGAGGAGCTGAGACGGCAGAAGCAGATCGTGCTCGAAGAGGCGAAGGCCGTCCTCAGCAAGCCCGGCGGCGACAAGGTCGACTTCCTGGTGGGCACCATGATCGAGGTGCCCCGGGGCGCCATCACCGCGGACGAGGTCGCGAAGGAGGCCGACTTCTTCTCCTTCGGCACCAATGACCTGACCCAGATGGGCTTCGGTCTGAGCCGCGACGACGCCGGCAAGTTCCTGGTCTACTACCAGGAGCACGGCATCCTCGAGAAGGACCCCTTCGTGTCGATCGACGTCGATGGTGTCGGTGCCCTGGTCGAGATCGGCGTCAAGAAGGGCCGCGCCACCAAGCCCACGCTCAAGATCGGCATCTGCGGGGAGCACGGCGGCGACCCGGCGTCGATCCGCTTCTGTCACGAGGTCGGCCTCGACTACGTGTCCTGCTCGCCGTTCCGCGTGCCGATCGCGCGACTGGCCGCGGCGCAGGCCCAGCTCGAGAAGCCGATTGGTGACTGACGCCCGGACGCTCTGCGGGCACCCCGCCGTCCTTACCGGGTGCCCGCAGGGCGCTCAGCCGTCGGCCTGCAGCTCGGTGGCCACGATCATTCATTGACCCCCCACCCTATCCCTCCCCACGTAGGGGGAGGGAAAGGCTTGAGATAGGCCACGGACGCCGACGTGTCCCCAAGGAAGGGACACGCCGGCGGAACTGGGCCTGGTGCTCAACTGCGCCTGCAAATGGACCCCCCTCCCTAGCCCTCCCCACGTAGGGGGAGGGGCCCTCTCCACGTGGGGGGTGTAGTGCTTGGGGTTATGATCTTTGCCCGCTGAGTGAGAGCTGCCGAGGGGGGAGGGTTCCTGTCCGCAGTCGAACGTTTACCTGAAGACCTGGTCAATAAAATCGCGGCCGGGGAGGTCGTGGAGCGGCCGGCGTCCGTCGTCAAGGAGCTCATCGAGAACGCCATTGACGCGGGGGCGCGGAGTATCCACATCGACATCGAGGGCGGAGGGGCCGGCCTCGTCCGCGTGAGGGACGACGGCCGAGGGATGAGCCGGACGGACGCCGAGCTGGCCCTCGAGCGCCACGCCACCTCCAAGCTCCGGAAGTTGGAGGATCTGCAGGCGATGGCGACCCACGGGTTCCGGGGCGAGGCGCTTCCGTCGATCGCCGCGGTCTCCGAGCTGGTCCTGCGCACACGCGAGGACGGCACGGTCGAGGGGACCGAGATCGCGGTGAGCCACGGCCGCCGTCTCCACGTCCGCGACGCGGGACACCCGCGGGGCACCACCGTGGAGATGCGGGATCTGTTCGGGGCAGTGCCCGCCCGACGCAAGTTCCTGCGGGCCGCCTCCACCGAGGCGGGTCACGTGGCGGAGGCGGTCACACTGCTGGCTCTGGCCCGTCCGGAGACCGGGTTCTACCTCAAGTCGGGTGCGCGCCGGCTGCTGGAGGCGCCCCCCGTCGATGGCCTGGCCCCGCGCCTCTACCAGGTGTTTGGGCCGCGGCTGCTCGAGGATGTCGTGCCCGTGGAAGGAGGGGCCGACTGGGCGGTGGTTCGCGGCTTCGTCTCCCGTCCCGACCGGCCCCGGCCGTCGCGGCCGTCGCTGCGGCTCTACGTGAACCGGCGACCCGTGCGCGACCGGGCCCTGGCGAAGGCCGTCTCCGAGGCGTACCGGGGATCCGGCGGGGGCGAGCGAGGCTTCGAGGCGTTCCTGTTCGTCGAGGCGCCGCCCCACCTCGTGGACGTGAACGTCCACCCGGCCAAGACCGAGGTCCGCTTCGCGGACGCGCGCACGGTGTGGGCCGCGGTCGAGCGCGCGGTACGGGAGGCGCTGTCCGAGGGCGTGCGTGAGCTTCCCCGGGTCGAGGTCGGGCGGGACGCCGAGGACGGATCTGTGGCCGAGCGGGCCGCGGCCGCGACGCGCTCGTTCTTCGAGCACGGCTCCGCGTTGAGCGGGACGGCCCCGGCATCGGGCTGGGGCCGGCGGCCGGAAGCGCCGGACCGGGTGGCGGAGGTCTCGGCGTCGCCGGCACCGGCCGGCGCACCCCCGATCGTCCTCGGGCAGCACCGCCTCACGTACATCGTGGCGAGCGACGGAGACGAGCTCGTTCTCGTCGACCAGCACACCGCGCACGAAAGGGTCCGCTTCGAGCGCCTCCTGGAGCGAGCCGGCCGCCACGCGGTCCAGTCGCAGGGCCTGGTGACGCCGCTGGTCCTCGAGCTCCCCCCGGAGCTGAGGCCGGTCCTGGACGCCCAGGCCGAGACGCTCGGCGAGCTCGGCTTCGACGTGGAGGCCTTCGGAGGCGGCTCGATCCGTCTGCGCGCCCTGCCTGCCGTGCTGGGACACAAGGACCCCGGACCCGCGCTGGAGGGCATACTCCGGGACCTGGCCCAGCGCGGAGAAGCGGAGTGGGCGGTGGCGGGCACGCGAGACCGCCTGGCCGCAACCCTCGCGTGCCACTCCGCGGTTCGAGCGGGCCAGCCCCTGAACGTGGAGTCCATGTCGGCCATCGTGCGCGACCTGCTCCAGACCGCGCACCCGACGTTGTGTCCCCACGGGCGGCCGACCGTGGTGCGGATCCCCCGGGCCGAGGTCAGCCGCTGGTTCGGCCGAACCGGCTGGCGACGGCAGTAGCCTGTGGCTCGAACGGCTGTCTTTCGGAGGGGCTCCACCGTGGCCGTTGCCCGGTGAATCCCTCCGTTCGAGCTACGGAGAACCTCTAGTGGTACGTCACCGAAATCGTGTGGACTGCATAGGCGTGGTGGCGCGCAGGCGGCCGGGGCCCCCGACGAGGACGCAGCTGTGCTTCGAAGTTGATGCTCGAGGCGCCCGAATCGTGAACAATGGCGTACCCCAGGAGGCTGACGGGGCCTGCGGCCCCGCACGATTCGGGCACCTCGCCGCAGACGGGGTGGCCGCCGAGCGCCCAACGCTCCAGTAGAACGCACACGAGTTCGGTGACAGGACACTAGTCACAATGGGCAAGCGCAAACTCGCGGAAGGCCGCCATCACCTTGCGCGTCACCGGCCCGGGCCGGCCGTCGGCGATCAGGCTCTCGTCCACCTGCCGGACCGGCAGGATCTCCCGCGTGGTGGAGCTAAGAAACGCCTCGTCGGCGCCGAGGAGGTCGTCCATCGTCAGCATCTCCTCCCGACTGGCCACACCGAGGGTCGGGGAGAGCTCGAGCACGATCTCCCGGGTGATGCCGCCCAGGATTCCCGCGCTGAGCGGCGGGGTACGGAGGGCTCCCTGGTTGACCACGAACACGTTGGTGCTCGCGCCCTCGGCGATGTGCCCTTCGTGGTTCAGGAGCACCGCCTCCTCCGCGCCCCGGGCCTTCGCCTCGCGCACGGCCAGGATGTTGTTCAGGAGGTTGGAGGACTTGATCACCGGATCCAGGCTCCGGGGGTGGTTGCGGCGGACGGCGACCGCGCACACGCGGATGCCCTCCTCGTACTGTCGCTCGGAGACCGGAGTCAGCTCCTTCTGTATCATGACGACGGTCGGGCCGACGACGGTGTCGAAGTCGTACGAGGAGTTGCCGACCCCGCGGCTGACGACGATGCGGACGTAGGACTCGACGTGGTCGGCCCGGGCGAGGAGGGCCCGGACCTGATCGAGGAGCTCGCCGTCCGTCGCCGGGACGGGGATGCCGAGACGGTCGGCCGATGCACGCATCCGACGGAAGTGTCGGCCGCTCTGGAAGGGGCGCCCGTTGTAGGTGCGCAGCACCTCGTAGACGCTGTCGCCGAAGACGAAGCCGTTGTCGAGTACCGGAACTCGCGCCTCGTGGAGGGGCACGATCTCACCGTTGACAGAGGCAAAGGATCCCATGGCTGATGCTCGCGGAGGCGTGGTCGGGCGAGGTGCGGTGACGCAGACCCCGATCCGACTACGTCCCGGCGACGACTGTACCTCACCGCACCCTCAAAGGCGATGCGGCAGGGGAATCCCCCGGGGCCGGGCATGAACGAGGCGCGGGCCATCGTCCTCGGCACTCTCCAGG
The DNA here is from genome assembly GCA_022340545.1 of Acidobacteriota bacterium. Taxonomy (GTDB): domain Bacteria; phylum Acidobacteriota; class Vicinamibacteria; order Fen-336; family Fen-336; genus JAJDNS01. Next base: position 9,234 of record JAJDNV010000037.1, read on the forward strand.
GGCTCGGTGAGTTTCTCCCCATCAGCAGCTCCGGCCATCTCATCGTCGTGCCCTGGCTGCTGGGCTGGCCCGACAGCGGCCTGGCCTTCGACGTGGCCCTCCACCTTGGGACCCTGGCCGCGGTCGCCTATGCCTTCTGGCGTGACTGGCTTCGCCTGCTCAGCGCCGGGGTGCGTGGGATCCTCTCGGGGCGGCCGCTGGCCAACCCGGACAGCCGGCTCCTGTGGTACCTGGCCCTCGCCACCATCCCCGGCGCCCTCGCCGGCCTCGCCCTCGATGAGTGGGCCGAGACCGTCTTCCGGTCCCCGGCACTCGTGGCCCTCATGATGGCGCTCCTCGGGCTGGTGCTCTGGGCCGCCGACCGCCGGGTTGCCCACGCCGGATCGGAGGAGGAGGTCTCTCTCCGCGACGCGCTCCTCATCGGCCTGGCCCAGGCCCTGGCGATCGTTCCCGGCACGTCCCGCTCGGGGGTCACGATCGCGACCGCCCTCTTCCTCGGGCACCGGCGCGAGGGGGCGGCCCGCTTCAGCTTCATGCTCGCCCTTCCCATCACCCTTGGGGCTGCGGTCTTCAAGGTGCCCGATCTCTTCCCGGGCGGCGTCGACACCGCTCCGATCCTCCTGGGCATGCTGGCCGCCTTCGGGTCCGGCTTCCTGGCCATCCGGGTGCTGTTGGCCTACGTCCGGACGAGGTCCTACCTGCCCTTCGTCTACTACCGCCTGGCCTTCGCGCTGCTGGTCTGGGGAGTCCTTCTGGTGCGTGGCGCAAACCTGGGATAGATTCGACTCATGATCCCGGTCCTGACAGCGGACGAGATGCGACGGGCCGATCGCGTCACGATCGACGAGATCGGCCTTCCCGGCGCCGTGTTGATGGAGAACGCCGGAGCCGCGGTTGCCGCGTCGATCCGCGAGCGGTTCCCGGACGCGCGGCGCATCGTCGTGCTCTGCGGAAAGGGGAACAACGGCGGCGACGGCTTCGTCGTGGCGCGTCGCCTGAGGTCGTCGGGGGCCGAAGCGCTTCTCCTGGGGCGGAAGGGAGACGTCAAGGGGCACGCCCGGATCCATCTCGACGCGTGCGAGCGCTCGGGGGGGGCCGTTCGAGAGGTGGTCGACCCCGCCGCGTGGGCCGCGGCCCTCGAGCGCGTGCGCGCCGCCGACCTGCTCGTCGACGCGCTCCTCGGGACCGGCCTGCGCTCCGCACCGACGGGCCTCGCCGCCGATGCGGTCGCCGAGCTCGGCCAACGCGCAAAAGCCGGGGTCCCGGTGGTCTCGGTCGACATCCCGTCTGGAGTCGGTGCCGACGGGGGGGCGCTCGATGCACCGGCCGTGCCGGCCACGTTGACCGTAACGTTCGCCGCCGCGAAGCGAGGGCACGTGCTGCCGCCGGCCTGCGAGTGCGCGGGCGATCTGGTGATCGCCGACATCGGGATCCCGTCCGAGACGCTCGCCGCGGTGAAGCCCTCGCTCTTCCTGCTGGAGGACGCAGACGCGGCCGCGGCCTTTCCCCCGAGACTGCCCGCTGCCCACAAGGGCGACCTCGGCCACCTGCTCGTCGTGGCCGGGTCCCTCGGCAAGACGGGCGCCGCGATCCTCGCCGCGGGGGGGGCGCTGCGGGCGGGGGCCGGCCTCGTGACCGTGGCCACCCCGGCCTCGTGTGTTTCGATCGTGGCCGGGGGGCGTGCGGAGATCATGACCGAGGCGCTGCCCGAGACGCCGAGTGGGGGCGTGTCGGGAGACGCGATCGACCGCCTCCTGGCTCTCGCCGGCGAGCGCGATGCGGTCGTGCTCGGCCCCGGCCTGGGGCAGGATCCCTCGACGCGTGCTCTCGTCCTGGAGTTCGTTCGGCGCTGCCCGGTGCCCCTCCTCATCGACGCGGACGGGCTGAACGCCCTGGCCGCGGTGTCCGGCGGCCCCTGGAGGGACGCGGTGCGAGAGCGGCCGGCGGCCACCCTTCTGACCCCCCACCCCGGGGAGATGGCCCGCCTGGTCGGCCGGGGCGTCCCGGAGATCCAGCGTCAGCGTGTGGAGGAGGCGTTGCGGCTGGCCGAGGAGAGCGGCGCGGTCATCGTCCTCAAGGGACAGCGCACCGTCGTCGGCGAGCCGGGAGGACGCGCTGCGGTGAGCCCGACCGGCAACCCGGGCATGGCGTCGGGGGGAACGGGCGACGTGCTCTCCGGGGTCATCGGGGCGCTCCTCGCCCGCCACGATGGCTGGCTAGCGGCCACCGCCGGTGTGTACGTCCATGGGCGGGCCGGCGATCTCGCGGCGCAGGCGTGCGGCGAGGAGGGGCTCGCCGCGGGAGACCTCCAGGAGGCCCTGCCCCGGGCCATCGAGTCGGTGCGGCCGCCGGCGGGAGGAACGTGATCCCGGAGCTGACCACGCGCAGCGAGGACGAGACCATGGCCCTCGCCGAGCAGCTCGGCACGCAGTTCCACGGCGGGGAGGTCGTGCTCCTCTCCGGCGAGCTCGGGGCCGGGAAGACGGCCTTCGTGCGCGGCCTGGCCCGAGGGGTCGGGGCCGACCCGGGCGAGGTGACGAGCCCGACGTTCGTGCTTCTCACGTCCTATGCCGGACGGCTCACCCTTCACCACGCCGACCTTTATCGTCTGGCCGGCGACGGCGACGAGATCGAGCTCGGCCTGGACGAGCTTCCGGGGCCGCAGGGTGTGCTGGCGGTCGAGTGGGCGGACCGGCTGCAATGGCCGTGCTGGCCACGCGCGCTCCGAGTGCACCTCGATCACGCGGGGGATGACCTCCGCCGCCTGCGCATCGAGGAGGCGGCGTGATGAGGCGTGTCTCGGGGATCATCGCGTTGGCCGTCGCCCTCGGCGCCGGTTGTGGCGGTGGGCCGCGGCCCGAGGCGGACGAAAGGGATGCACCAACGCGGCCGCTGAGGGCGGGGAGCGGGCTCAACGTCCTCCTCATCACGATCGACACCCTGCGTGCCGACCACATGAGCCTGTACGGTTATCCTCGCGAAACGACGCCGCACATCGACGCCTTCGCGCAGTCGGGGATCACGTTCGACCAGGCCTACACCTACTGGCCCAAGACGCGGGGCAGCTTTGTCGCGATGATGACGGGTCGGCTGGCCGCGCAGAGCGGGTACGGAAAGACCCACCCGCTGCTGCTCGACTTCAACCCCACGCTCGCGGGCATCCTGCGGGAGGCGGGCTACGAGACCGTCGCCGTCGTCGACAACCCCAACGTCGCCGCCTCGCTGGGGTACGCGAAGGGTTTCGACCGCTATCGGGAGACATGGGAAGAAAAGGCGCTTGTCTCCGAGATGGACCGGGCCCGCGCGATCACGTCGGACGGCGTTCAGTTCCTCCGGGAGGCGAGCCCCGAGAGACCGTTCCTTCTCTGGCTCCACTACGTCAACCCTCACGCGCCCTACACGCCCCCACCCCCCTTCGACGGCGCCTTCCTCGACGAGGAGGCCCAGCGGGGTCCCGCGCTGGAGCCGGTCGATGGCGTCAACGGCGGGGTGGCGCGGGTGTGGGAGGTGCCGGGTCGGGGCCTTGGCTACTACGTCGCACAGTACGACGGCGAGATCGCCGTCACCGACGCAGAGGTGGGCCAGGTCCTCGAGAGCCTGCGGAGCTCCGAGGTGGGGGAGCGGACGATCGTGATCCTCACGTCGGATCACGGCGAGAGCCTCGGCGAGCACAATTATTACTTCGATCACGGCCAGAACCTGTACGATCCCAGCATGCGGATCCCGCTGGTCATGGTTGGCCCCGGGCTGAGCGGGGGAGAGCGGAGCGACACGCTGGCCACGACCCTCGACCTCGTCCCGACCGTCCTCGACGCAGTCAAGGTGTCCTTCCCGCCCGGTCTCACGGGTCGGAGCCTTCTCGGGGTGGGAAGGGGAGGGGCCGGCCCGGATCGACCGCGCCTCTTTGGGCAGAACGACCGCAACCTGCTCGGGTCGTGGGATGATCGCTTCAAGATCGTGGCCACCCCGAGAGAGGAGGGGACGGACTACGCCCTCTTCGATCGCGAGAAGGATCCCGGGGAGACGCACGATGTCGGACCGCGGATGCCGGGCGCGCTCCGAGAGCAGCGGGAGGAGCTCGAGGCTTTCCGCCAGACGATTGACTCGCAGCGCGCGAAGACGCGCCGGCTGCTGGAAGGCCGCTCCGGGGAAGAGAGGCTCAGCCCGGAGGCGTGTGAGAAGTTGAAGGCGATGGGGTATATCCAGCAGGCCTGCCCGCAGCATCAATGACCCCGGGGCGGGCGGCGGAGGAGGACGACAGGTGAGCGGTGCCGGGCAGGCCTTCGACATCTCTCGTGTTCTCGTCAGCGAAGAGGTCCGCCAGATCCGCCGCGAGGGCTGGACGGGCGTGCTGGCCCTGGCCCAGGGCGACATCGCGAAGGGTCTCTATTTCATGGACGGGGAGATCGTCTTCGCGGCGTCGACCGTTGAGGAGGATCGCCTCGGCGCCAACCTCTACCGGATCGGACGGATCACGGAACCCCAGTTCCGGGCGGCGATGACCGCGGCGCAGACGCCGGGCCGACGCCTCGGGCAGGCCCTCATCGATGCCGGGGTCCTGAAGCGCGAAGAGCTGGCGGCAGCGGTGGAAGGACAGGCGGAGCGGATCGCCCTCTCGGTCCTCCGCTGGACGAGCGGGCGGCTGCAGCGGCGGGCGATGGAGCGGCCCCTCCCCGCCGACCTGATCCTCGAGCTCAAGACGGGTCGCCTGCTGCTCCTGGGGGCGCGGCTCTTCCCGAACCCGAGGCGCCTCGAGGTTGCGCTCGGGGGGCCGGGGACGCGGCTGCGCCGCGTGGCCATCCGCCCGTTCGCCTACGACCAGCTGCCCACCTCGTCTCCGGAGCGTGCGGTGCTGGCCCTCTCGGCTCGCGAGACCACCCTCGGGGACGCGCTCAGTCTGCCCCATCCCCGGGATCAGCTGCTGCGGGCGGTTTACGGGCTCGTGGCCAGTGGCATGGTCGAGACACACGAGGCGGCGCCCGCGGCGCCGGAAGCGCCCGAGGAGATCGAGGTCGAGATCGAGGTCGAGCCCGCGGCTGAGCCCGCGCTCGAGCCCGGGTCCGCACTCGGGGAGGTCGGGCCGGCGTTCGAGGCTGGACCCGCTGACGACGAGGTCGGGTCTGAGCCCGACGCGCCGCCGAGCCCCGACACCGGCGAGCAGCGGGCGCGCTCGCTGCTCGAACGGGGGCAGCGGCAGGCGGCGGTGGAGCTGCTGACGACCCTCGTCGAGATGTACCCCGACGCGCACGGCTGCCGGAGGCTGCTCGCGATGACGCTGGCGCAGGCGGGGTCGTTCCAGAAGGACGTCGAAAGCCACTGCCTCGCCGCCCTCGAGATGGACTCCAAGGACACGGAGCTCAGACACCGCCTGGCGACCTACTACCGCCGTGCCGGGATGACCGCGCGAGCGATGCTACAGCTACGCAAGATCCTCTCCGACGATCCCGGTCACGCCGGGGCCTGGCGGGACCTCGGCGAGCTCGAGGCCGCGGAGGGGAAGCGGGGCCGGTAGCGCGACGTCACCGAAGTCATGTCTGTAGGAAGGGCGTGGGGGCGCGCAGGCGGCCGGGGCCCCCGTCGAGGACGCAGCTGTCCTTCGAAGCTGACGCGCCCGCAGCCGGGGTGGCCGCCGAGCGCCCAGAGCTCCGGAGAATGCACATGACTTCGGTGACGGGACAGTAGGAGCGCCGGGGCTACTTGAGGCCCTGGCAGCGGGCGCAGACGTCGAGGAGACGGCCTTCGAGCATGTCCTGCTTGCGCCGGCGGCCCACCTCACCCTTCCACACGTCCTCGATCGAGCTCGCGAAGACGTTGGCGGTCTTGGTACGCCCCTCGTAGTCGGTGCAGCAGCTCACCACGTCGCCGTTCCACTGGATGACGAACTGGTCGTAGGGGGCGGGGCAATAGGTGTCCTCGACGCTGGCCCCGGCGTCGGGCGAGGGCAACACGGAGAGAGGAACCTCGGCTCGCTGCCCATCCCCGCCGATTACGTTGCCCCAGCTGTGGCAGCGCTTCCAGATCAGGTGCACGCCATCGAGCAGCGTGTAGCGACTGCCGTTCTCGTCCTGATCCAGGAAGCGCGCGCTCCGGATCCGATCCCAGTCGTGGAAGCGGGGAACGAGGTGGTGACGTTCCTCCAGCTCGCGGGCGAACGTGATCCAGTCCTCGAGGAAGGCCAGGGCCTGCTCCTCCTCGCTGACGATGCGCTGGTCGTCCACGTGCTTCGTGTTCATGATGTCGATCTCGAGGATGGTGCGCGCACCCAGGGCGACCTTCCGCTCGACCGCCAGCCGCACCTTGTCCCGGTACTCGTCGAAGAGGAGACGGGGAGCCTTGCGTGTCATGAACGACGCGGGGTCCGGGGTCTGATACGACAGGATCAGGTTGGTCAGGCCGGCGCGATAGAGGCCGTCGATCCTCTCGCGGGTGATGTGGCCGCAGTTGGTGTTGAGCTCGATTGCGACGCCCCGGGTCTCCGCGTGCTCCACGATCTCCGCAAGGTGGGGGTGGAGCATCGGCTCACCCATCTGATGGAGCTTCACCGGAAAGAGCGGCCCGAGCCACGATTGCTTCTCCGCGACCTCGTCGAGGAGACGGAAGACCTTCTCCCTCTTCATAAAACCGCGCCGCCGATCCATGATCTCGTCCGGGCACCATGTGCACTTGAAGTTGCAGGCGTTGGTGATCTCGACGAAGAGGTAGTCGATCGGGTAGAAGCGGCCCGGCAGCTTCTTCAGGTCCGGGAGCGGGGCCACCGCGGGGAACGAGGCGAGATCGGCCGGGGGCTCGCGGCCGACCACGACGCGTGAGACGAGCATCCGGCTGCGGAACTCGAGGCGGAAGGAGGCCCCGTGGTGCTGCGTGCGGGTGGGGTCGAAATCGGGGAGGGTGAACACCGCGCGGCGGAAGTGTTCCGATCCCGCCCCGTCCGGCGCCCACCGCTGCTCCGCCGGCGCGTAGAGGCCGTCGACCGGAGCGTCCCGAGTCGTCGATGCGTACTGCAGCCGGAACTCACCGTATCGGCTGCCGTAGTACTCGACCTCGACCCACAGACTCGAGGTCGCTCGGTGGCGGAAGCGCTCGGGGAGGGTGAAGTAGAGGTAGTACGAGGTGTCGTCGGGGGCGAGGCATGGCCGGTTGTCCCGGTGGACGATCCGCCAGACGCCGTCTCCACCGGAAGGGACTCTCAGCTCACCGCGGGGCCCGTCGTGGCCGACCTCGGTCTCGACGCGCTCGGGGCCGCGGAGGAGGCGGGCGAGGCCCCCACCCAGGCGGAACAGGATCGCGTTCAAGGGTCCTTGCTCGCAGGCGGGCTCAGCTTGAGCGTCGAGGCAATGAGGTCGGGCCAGATGTCGATACGCCAGAAGACGTCTTCCCGACCCTCGAAGGCCAGCGAGACCCCCCGATGCCCCTCGGCAAGGTAGAAGCGCTTGATGTAGCTCGCGGCGATCGAGGTCTCGGTGCGCATGACGTCGACGTATCCCTCCCTCCACTCCTCGTGACTCACGACAAGGAGGTTCTCCCCGAGCCGAGCCCTCGTCGCTTCATAGAAGGCCTCGATCCCTCGTGCTTCTTCGGGCATCTGCTCGACGGTCATCGTCAACGAGGCGTGCACCGTCTGGTCGCGCTGGACGGCCAGGGCCGGGCTGGTGAACTGGACGAGGAGCGTGCCGCTACCCGAGAACTGCCGGCTCTCGCGCCAGGAGGGGGGCACGCCGAGCGAGACGCCGAAGCGCTCCCAGTGCTCGACCGGGTAGAGCTCCGGGCGCTCCAGGGTGAAGCTCGCCCACATCTCGTCGAGGGCCGCCCGGTGCTCCTCGAAGGCCTCGGGCTCTCCCTGGGCGTAGAGTCCCCAGAAACGCTCGCCCCTGGCCACCAGGAGGAGCCGGTGACGGGTTCGTCCGTCGGGCGAGGAGTAGCTCCAGCTCCGCCCCCTGGCCCCGTATCGTTCCTCCTCCCGCGAGGCGGCGACCTCGTTGCCGGCGAGGTACGCCTGGGCATACTCGTCGACGGAGGTGGTGAGCGGCCCGGCGAGGAGGGTGACGGAGACCGCCGCCTTGTTCTCGGGAGCGGCCGGCGGGGCGAGGAAGTACCGGTACCAGATCCCTTCCTGCTCCGCCTCGTCTGTCCTCCAGCCGGAGGGATAGCGGAGGGACACCTCCTGCTTCCCGTTGAAGTAGGTCGCGAAGGTCTCCCGTTCGCCGCGACGGCAGCCCGTGGCGAAGAGAACGATGGCGAGGACGGCGAGGAAGGATCGGCTACTCAAGGCGGTAGTTCGGTGCCTCCTTGGTGATGATGACGTCGTGGACGTGGCTCTCCTTCAAGCCGGCGGGCGAGATCTGCACGAACCGGGCCCGGGCCTGCAGGTCGCGGATGCTCGAGGCGCCGCTGTAGCCCATCCCCGCGCGCAGGCCCCCCACGAGCTGCTGGACCATGGCCGAGATCGGTCCCTTGTACGGGACCATGCCCTCGATGCCCTCTGGAACCAGCTTGTCGGTGGCCGCCTCGAACTCCTGGAAGTAGCGATCGCGGGAGCCGGACTTCATGGCGCCCAGGGAGCCCATGCCCCGGTACGACTTGAAGGACCGACCCTGGCGCAGGATCAGCTCACCCGGGCTCTCGTCCGTGCCGGCGAAGAGCGAGCCGATCATGACCGAGGCGGCCCCGGCGGCGATGGCCTTGGTGATGTCGCCGGAGAACTTGATGCCGCCGTCGGCGATGAGCGGGGTGTCCGTATCCGCCGCCGCCCGCGCGGCCTCGGAGATGGCCGTGATCTGGGGCATCCCGGCGCCGGAGACGACCCGTGTCGTGCAGATGGACCCGGGCCCCATGCCCACCTTGACCGCGCTCACCCCGGCCGCGATCAGGTCCGCCGTCCCCTCGTAGGTGCCGACGTTGCCGGCAACGAGCTCGACCTCGGGGAAATCGGAGCGGACACGCTCGATCGCATCCCGGACCCCCTTCGTGTGCCCGTGGGCGGTGTCGATGGCGATGACGTCCACCTTGGCGCTCACGAGGGCCCTCACCCGCTCGAGGACGTCCTCGGTCACGCCCACCGCCGCGCCCACACGCAGGCGCCCCAGCTCGTCCTTGCAGGCGCTCGGGTACTTGATCTGCTTCTGGATGTCCTTGACCGTGATCAGCCCCTTCAGGTTGAAGTCCTGGTCCACCACCAGGAGCTTCTCGACCTTGTGGGTGTGGAGGATCTCCTTTGCCTGCTCGAGGGTCGTTCCGACGGGAACGGTGATGAGGTTGTCCTTGGTCATGAGGTCCGACACCGGGAGGTGGGTGCGGGTCTCGAAGCGGAGGTCGCGGTTCGTGAGGATGCCGACGAGGCGGGTGCCGACTGTGACCGGGACCCCGCTGATGCGGAACTTGGCCATCATGGCCAGTGCCTCCGCCACCGGGGCATCCGGGGCCACCGTCACCGGGTCGACGATCATGCCCGACTCGGACCGCTTGACCTTGTCAACCTCCGCGGCCTGGGACTCGATCGACATGTTCTTGTGGATGACACCGAGCCCGCCCTCCTGGGCGAGGGCGATGGCGAGGTGGGCCTCGCTCACGGTGTCCATCGCCGCGGAGACGATGGGGATCTTCAGGGCGATGTTTCTCGTGAGTCGGGTGGAGACGTCCACCTCCGACGGCAGCACGTCGGAGCGCTGGGGCGCGAGCAGCACGTCGTCGAAGGTGAGGCCGTCGGTGATCCGGTCTTTCAGCACTCGTTGCCCCTCCTTCGCTGGCCCCGACCGGCGGCCGGGATCCCCGGCGCGACGCGAACCCGCCCCTCGATCAGGACGCGCCGTGGCACTTTTTGTACTTCTTGCCGCTGCCGCAGGGACAGGGCTCGTTGCGACCGATCTTCTTGCCCTCCCGGCGCACGGTCTGGACCGCGGCGTCGCTGCCACCCTCCGCCTCGCGGGGCTGGGCGACCCGCGCGAACGCGGTGGGGGAGGCCGAGGGGTCGTTGAAGCTGAGGTTGGGCCGAGCCGACCGCGCCCCGGCCAAGGCCAGCTCCGGCTCACGGGGGGCCGCGGCGGCGATGGGCCGCCCCCGAAGCGGGGCGTCCTCCCGTCCGGCCCCGCCCTCGGGCGCCACGATCGGCTGGTAGAGGAAGGTCCAGCGCAGGATCTCCTCGTCGATCCGGTCCATGAGGCCCTGGTACATCTGGTAGGACTCTTTCTTGTACTCGACGAGCGGGTCCCGCTGCCCGTAGCCACGCAGCCCGATGCCTTCCTTCAAGTGGTCCAGGCTGTAGAGGTGATCCTTCCACTGCGAGTCCACGATCTGGAGCATGATCATCCGCTGGTGGAAGAGGGCCCGATCGGCTCCGATCTGCTGCTCCCGCTCCTCGTAGCGGCCGCGGATCTGCTTGCCCAGTATCTCCGCCATCTCGCCCCGGGGCAGGGCCCGCAGATCGGTGAGAGCGGGCTCGATCGCGAAGGTCTCCTTGAGGGCCCCCTGCAGGCTCTCGTAGGACCAGGAGTCCGGGTTGTCCTTCTCGGCGCAGTAGTTGTCCAGGTACCAGTCCAGGACCTCGTCGATCAGCCGCAGGACGTGATCGCGCGTGTCCTTGCCCTCGAGGATCATGCGGCGCATCTCGTAGACGGCCTTGCGCTGCTTGTTCATCACGTCGTCGTACTCGAGGAGGTGCTTGCGGATCGAGAAGTTCTGCGCCTCCACCTGCTTCTGGGCGCGCTCGATCGACTTGGTGACCATCTTGTGCTCGATGGGGACGCCTTCCTCCATGCCGAGCTTGAGCATGAGGCCGCTGATACGCTCGGAGCCGAAGATGCGCATCAGGTCGTCCTGGAGCGACATGTAGAAGCGCGAGGAGCCGGGGTCGCCCTGACGACCGGCGCGGCCCCGGAGCTGGTTGTCGATCCGCCGCGCCTCGTGCCGCTCGGTGGCGAGGATGTGCACGCCGCCGAGGGCCACGACGCGTTCACGCTCGGTGGCCTCGAGATGCCTCTCGACCTGGGCGAACTCCGGGGTGTCCGCGAGCTCGTCGATGGCCGACTTGAGGGGATGGACGGCCAGGAAGTCGACCGGGTTCTCGATCTCCGGATAGAAGTTCTTCGCCACCCGCTCCTTCACGGAGCGCTTGAGATCGCGCGCGGTGTCGAGGTACTGGGAGAGCAGGCTTCCCTCCGGGGCCAGCGCCCGAACCGCCAGCACCGAGGGGTGGTCGGGGGCGAAGGAGGCCATGAGGCCGAGGTACCGCATGGCGAGCTCGCGGTTCTCGTCGGCTCCGAGCTTGCGCTGCTGCAGCTCCCGCTGGAACTCGGCGGCCATCTCCGCCTCGACCTGCCGGGTGGCCTGCTCCCGCTCCTCGGCACTCGCCTCCTCCGGGTCGAGCTCCTTCTCGACGAGGAGCGCCCGCGTCCGGTGGTCGGCGACGCCGCCGAGGATGATGTCGGTCCCGCGCCCCGCCATGTTGGTGGCGATCGTCACCGCCCCGAAGCGACCGGCCTGGGCCACGATCTCCGCCTCGCGCTCGTGGTACTTGGCGTTGAGGACGACGTGGCGGATGCCGGCCTTCTTGAGGAGGCCAGCGAGGACCTCGGACTTCTCGATCGAGATGGTGCCGACGAGCACCGGGCGTCCCCCCTCGTGGAGCTCCCTGATCTCGTTGAGGGCCGCGTTGAACTTCTCGGGCTCGGTGCGATACACGACATCGGGGTTCTCGACGCGGATGAGGGGCCGGTTGGTGGGGATGACCAGCACCTCGAGCTTGTAGATCTTCTCGAACTCGGCGGCCTCGGTCTCGGCGGTGCCCGTCATCCCCGCCAGCTTCGTGTACATGCGGAAGTAGTTCTGGAAGGTGATGGTGGCGAGGGTCTGGTTCTCGCGCTCGATCTTCACCTTCTCCTTGGCCTCGACCGCCTGGTGGAGACCATCGGACCAGCGCCGGCCGGGCATCAGCCGGCCGGTGAACTCGTCGACGATGACGACCTGGCCGTCCTTGACCACGTAGTCCACGTCGCGCTGGAAGAGGCTGTGAGCCCGCAGCGCCTGGTTGACGTGGTGGAGGACGTCCATGTTCGAGGGATCCCAGAGGTTCTTGACCCCCAGGAGCGACTCGACGTGGGCCATCCCCTGCTCCGTCAGGGTGACGGTCTTGGCCTTCTCGTCGACGATGAAGTCGCCGGTCTTCTCGAGCTCGGCCCGCTCCTCGGCCTTCTTCTCGCCGGTGATGCGGGCCCCGGGCTTGAGCTTCGGGATGATCGCGTCGATCCGGTAGTACTTGTCGGTGGACTCCTCGGCTGGCCCGCTGATGATCAGCGGCGTGCGCGCCTCGTCGATCAGGATCGAGTCGACCTCGTCGACGATGGCGAAGTTGTGCCCCCGCTGCACGTACATCCCGAGGTCGAACTTCATGTTGTCGCGGAGGTAGTCGAAGCCGAACTCGTTGTTGGTGCCGTAGGTGATGTCGGCCTTGTACGCTTCCTGCCGCTCGCGGTCGTCCATGTCGTGCTGGATGACGCCCACGGTCAGGCCCAGGAAGCGGTAGAGGCGACCCATCCACTCCGAGTCGCGCTTGGCGAGGTAGTCGTTGACCGTGACCACGTGGACGCCCTTGCCCTCGAGGGCATTCAGGTACGCGGCGAGGGTGGCGACCAGGGTCTTGCCCTCGCCGGTCTTCATCTCGGCGATCGTGCCGCGGTGCAGCGTCATGCCGCCGATGAGCTGGACGTCGAAGTGGCGCATCTGGAGCACGCGCCATCCCGCCTCGCGCACGGTGGCGAAGGCCTCGGGCAGGAGGTCGTCCAGGCTCTCTCCCTCGGCGAGGCGCTCCCGGAACCCGACCGTCCGGGCCGCGAGCTGCTCGTCGGAGAGGGACCTGACGGAGGGCTCGAGCTCGCCGATTTGCTGGACGATCGGCCTCAGGCGCTTGAGCTCACGCTCGTTGCTGGTCCCGATGACTCGGGTGAGGATGGTGTTGATGATCATGTCCGCGCGAGGCTCTCCGGGGGGTGCGAGGCTAACCCTCTCCCCGCTGCGTCCGCCGGAAGACGCGGAGGTATGCTCGGTCCCCTTATGGGCTCAGCATACCAACCCCCGTCAGGGCTTGGCAATGGAGTGCGGAGCCGGAGGGGGGCTGCTCACCAGCAGGCCCCGCAGTAGCCCGCACGGCGTCCTGGAGACTGTTCAGCAGCCTGCTAGCGTGCTGTCACCGAGTCGTTGTGTTCTCTGGAGTGTTCGGCGCTCGGCGGCCACCCCGTCTGCGGGCGCAGCAGCTTCGAAGTGCAGCTGCGTCCTCGTCGGGGGCCCCGGCCGCCTGCGCGCCACCACGCCCGCCCGGCCAACACGACCTCGGCGACGTACTGCTAGCGGAAGGACCTGTACTCGTCCAGGATGAACGTGATGGGGTTGCGGAGCTGGTCGTCCACCCACACCTCGTAGTGGAGGTGGGGCGCCGTCGAGCGCCCGGTGTTGCCCACGAAGCCGATGACGTCGCCGCGGCGCACCCGCTGGCCCGGGCGGGCGTTGAAGCCGTCGAGGTGGGCGAAACGGGTGACGATTCCGTAGCCGTGATCCACGACGAGGGCGTTGCCGTAGGCGCCGCGCTTGCCGCGGAAGGTGACCACCCCGTCGGCCGGGGCCACGACACGGGTCCCTCGTGGGGTCGAGATGTCGATGCCCGGGTGGAAGTCCGGCATGCCCGTGAAGGGGTCCTTGCGGTTCCCGAAGGACGCCGAGAGGTATCCCCGGACGGGCCAGATCGACGGCGTCGAAGCGAGCAGGACCTGCTGGTCCTTGAAAAAGGCCTGGAGCCGGCTCGACTTCTCGGTGAGGGCACTGACGGTCTGATCCATGTCCTGGAGCGAGGCGCCGATGTCCAGCGAGGGAGCGGCCGTCTCGAGGCGCGTCGTCCCGCCCACGCCGCCGATGCCCGCCTCCGGCAGGCTCTCCTCGACGCCGGCCATCAGACCCAGCTTGGTCACCATGTTCTGGAGGGTCAGGACCCGGGCTTGGAGACGGCCCGCGTTGTCCTCGTAGGCCCGGGCCTTGGCCGCGAGGGCCAGGTTCTCGCCCCGAAGTCGCTGCAATTCAGCAACTTCGACGTTGATCCAGGTGTAGTGGATGACGATGGCCACCAGGGCCACGGCCAGGAAGCCGAGGGCCCCCAGGACCCACTTGGTCAGACGAACCGAGACCTGGAATTTCCGAAACCGCGCCTTGGCGTGCGGGACGACGATCAGTGTGTAGAACTCGTTGGCCATCAATCGCTCCGAGCCAAACGAACAAACCCCCACTCCGGCTCAAAAGAAGCCGACGGAGGCTAGCACGCCCGTCAGGCAAGGGTCAAGGAAGGGCCTCACGGCAGCCCCTCGAGCCCGGCGTCGGAGACTCCCAGCCTAAAATGAAGGGCTTCAGTGAGATCCCGCGTCGTCACCTCGTCCCGGTCCGCAAGATCGGCGAGGGTGCGGGCCACCCGGAGGAGGCGGTCCAGCCCCCGGGCGGTGAGTCCCAGCCGGTCCACGGCATGCTGCAGCAGGGCGTCGCCGTCGCCCGCGGGGCGGGCCACCTCTCGCAGGGCATCGGTCGAGAGACGCGCGTTGCTCGGGGCGCCGGTCACCGGGGCCCGGGCGAGCTGCCGCTGCCGGGCGGCGGCCACCCGGGAGGCGACCCGGGAGGACGGCTCGGCGGGAGGGGTGTTGATCTCGGAATAGGCCAGCGGGGGGACGCCCACGTGGAGATCCATTCGGTCCATGAGCGGCCCGGAGATCCGGTTCCGGTAGGCGCGCGCCTCGCGTGCGGTGCAGCGGCACGGCCGGGCCACGGCGCCCGCCTGCCCGCACGGGCAGGGGTTCATGGCGGCCACGAGCTGAAATCGGGCGGGCAGGCACACCGTGCCCCGACGACGGCTGATCGTGATCTGGCCCTCCTCGAGCGGCTGTCGGAGCACCTCGAGCGCGTGCCGCCGGAACTCCGGCAGCTCATCCAGGAAGAGGACGCCGCGGTGCGCGAGGCTCACCTCGCCCGGTTGGGGGACGGATCCGCCTCCGGCCAGGGCCACGTCGCTCGCGGTGTGGTGGGGGCTGCGAAAGGGCCTCGAGGCGGGGACGTCCGAGTCCGCCCGCCCGGCCGCGGAGTGGACGGCCGCCACCTCGAGGGCCTCGGACGGGGAGAGGTCGGGCAGGATGCCGGGAAGCCGGCGGGCCAGCATCGTCTTGCCCGCTCCCGGGGGACCGACGAGTAGCAGGTTGTGGCTCCCGGCGGCGGCGATCTCCAGCGCCCGCCGGGCCAGGGGCTGTCCTCGGACGTCGGCCAGGTCCGGCGGGGGCGTTCGGGCGGCGTGGGGTGCCGGGGGAGGCGGAGGAGGGGGCGGCGCCTCGGCGCTCACCAGGGCCACCGCCTCGTCCAGTGTCGCGACGGGATGAACAGCGAGGTCCGGGACGAGCGCGGCCTCGCGGTGGTTGGCGACGGGCACGATGGCCGTGGCGAGGCCGCGGCGCCGGGCCAGCAGAAGCATGGGCAGGACCCCGGACACGGGCCGAACGGCTCCGTCGAGGGCGAGCTCGCCCACCAGCAGCGCCCCGGCGAGTCCCGAGCGGACGGCCGCGCCGTCAGCGGCGAGCAGACCGAGGGCGGTGGCGAGGTCGAAGGATGAGCCGTACTTGCGCAGGTTGGCCGGCGCCAGGTTGACCGTGATCCGGCGATCCCACTTGAAGGAGTAGCCGCAGTTGCGCAGGGCAGCGCGGATTCGGGCCTCGCTCTCCTTCACCGCGGAGTCGGGCAGGCCCACCATGACGAAGCGGGGGAAACCCCCGGCGACGTCGGCCTCCACGCGCACGAGGTGAGCCTCGACGCCGAGGATGGCCGCCGTCAACGCGGTCGCAAGCATCGGATCCTCCCCCGGGAGCATCACCACCCTCGTGCGTGGGGCCGGCCCCCGGCCGACGGGCCACGGTGGGAGAGGACCGTGTGCTTCGCTCTGGAGGATAGCCTGGAGCCAGGTCACGGCGGGTCCGGCGGCTGGGCCGCCTCGCCGGCCCGTCGGCGGACTCGGGGAGCCCGGGCGGTCGGCTCGGCCTCTGAGGGGGCAGGGGACCGACGTGGTGCGTTGCGCCGTTCCACCGGCATCCGATAAGATGAGAAAGTTTTCGCCGAATGGACGCTCCTGCAGGCGCCACATCCTCAAATTCGTAGGAGAACGAGCATGACAAACCGCCGTACGCGCGGGGCGGCCCTCGTCGCCGTCCTCGCCGGGCTTCTGGTGATGCCGGCGTGCAACCGTCGCCAGCCCGTCGAGGTCAACCCCATCGTCCCCTCCATCGAGCTCAATCGCACGCGCGCACCCCTGGGGAGCGCACTTGAGATCCAGTACACGTGGACCCTGGAGCCAGGGGCCAGGAAGCTGGACCAGGACTACCGGGCCTTCGTTCAATTCCTGGACTCGCACGAGGTGATCCTTTTCCAGGACGATCACCTGCCCGTCCCACCCCCGTCGAGCTGGGAGCCCGGACACACCTACAGCTACGCGCGAACCGTCTTCATTCCCGTCTACCCGTACGTCGGCGAGGTCGAGGTGCGGATGGGGCTCTACCCCTATCCCGGACGCGGCGAGCGGCCGGTGCTGAAGGGCGAGGACCGTGGCTTCCGCGAGTACAAGGTCGCGACCATGGAACTTCTGCCGCAGACGGAGAACATCTTCCTCGTCTACAAATCGGGTTGGCACAACCCGGAGACCCACCCGGAGAACCCCAGCATCGAACGCACCTGGACGGAGAAGGAGGCCGTCGTCTCCTTCAAGAACCCGAAGACCGACATCGTCGTCTACCTTCAGGCGGACACGTGTGTGAAGTGCTTCCCCTCCACGCCCGAGCTGACCGTGTCGGTGGGGAGCAACGTGGGCATCAAGATGCCGATCGAGGAGCCTCAGGTCTTTCTGAAGAAGATCCGGGTGAAGGCGGAGGATCTCGGCGACGAGGAATGGGTCGACCTGACCATCGCGATGAACGAGTCGTTCATCCCCAACCAGCTCGACCCGCCGCTCAACAACGACGACCGGGAGCTCGGCCTGAACGTCTATCATCTCTACGTGGCGGACGCGGACACGGTGGGCCCGGCCGAGGGTATCGTGGACGCGGAGCGTCTCGGTCCGGCCCCGCCGGCGGCACCCTAGGAGGCTCGGCCGGCGAGCGAGCGAGAGAGGGAGGCGGCGCGGCCGTCTCCCTTTTTCGTTTCTGGGACGAGCAGGAGCGGGGGGCGTGACATGGACGAGTGGACGGGAAGCGACGGCCGGGTGGACGTGGCCGCCATCATGGGCCGGATCCGCGAGAAGATTCGTGGCCGGAGGGACCGGGGGCTCTACACCGACGAGGAGGTCGAGGAGCTGAGCGCCCTGCGGCTCCAGGCGTTCGCCGACGACGCCGGGATCGATCCGGACCTCCTCGCCCGCCTCATGGCGCCGAACCACAACTGGAACATCTCCACCGACTACCGGATCGAGACCCACCGGGCCGGACCCGCCGCCCGCCTCGTGGTGCTCCTGAAGAAGCTGGTCCGGCCCTGGATCCGTCTGTACACCGACCAGCCGCTCAGCCGGCAGGCCCAGATCAATCTCTATCTTCACTACCTCTGCCACAATCTCGTGCGGGAGCTGGTCCGTCTGCAGATCGAGCACACCGCCGTGCGCAACAAGCTGGACGCGCTCGCGGGCGAGCCGGGGCCGCCGGGCGACGAGGCGTCGCCGGGCGGAGAAAAGGGCGAGAAGGCGTCGGGGTGAAGGTCGCCTTCGTCGTCCAGCGCTACGGGACCGAGATCGTTGGCGGGGCCGAGCTGCACTGCCGCTGGGTGGCCGAGCACCTGGCCAGGCGGCACGAGGTGGAGGTGCTGACCACCACCGCGACCGACTACCTCACGTGGCGCAACGCCCTCGAGCGGGGCCTGTCGGAGGTGAACGGCGTGGCCGTGCGCCGGTTCCCCGTCGCCCGGGAGCGGGACATCGAGCGGTTCGACCCCGTGGCCAACAAGGTCTGCTTCTTCGAGCACACCGACGAGGAGGAGCGCCGGTGGGCCGAGGAGCACGGGCCGGTCTGTCCGGAGCTTCTGGCCCACCTGCGTGAGCACGAGCGCGACTACGACGCCCTCATCTTCTTCTCCTACCGCTACTGGACGACCTACTTCGGGCTGCAGGTGGCACCGCACAAGAGCATCCTGGTGCCGACCGCGGAGCACGACCGGGTCCTCTACCTGCGGCTCTTCCGGCCCTTCTACCGCCTCCCCGCGGCGATCGCCTTCAACAGCCCCGAGGAGCGCATCCTCATCGAGAGGATCACCGGCAACGAGAACCTCCCTGGCGAGGTGGTGGGGACGGGAATCGACCGTCCCCCCGCGATCCCCGTCGAGGAGGTGGCGCCGCGGCTCGACCTCCTCGGGGACTACCTCGTCTACGTGGGACGGATCGAGCCCGAGAAGGGCTGCGCGGTCATGATTGACCACTTCCTCCGCTGGCAGCGCGAGACGCGGGCCAACGTGACCCTCGCGCTCTTCGGCCGCAGCACCATGACCTTCTCGGAGAACGCCCACGTCCGTCTCATGGGGGTGGTCCCGGATGGGGAGAAGCTCGCCGCCATCGCCCGCGCGCGCGCCCTCGTTATGCCTTCGCGGCACGAGAGCCTGTCGATGGTGGTGCTCGAGGCCTGGATGATGGGACGTCCGGTCCTCGTGAACGGCGACTGCGAGGTCCTCCGCGGGCAGGTGCTGCGCGCAGACGGAGGCCTCTACTATCGTCGCTACGAGGAGTTCGCGGCGGCCCTCGACCTGCTCATGGGGGAGCCCGCCCTCGCCGACCGGCTGGGACGCCAGGGCGGCGAGTACTTCGAGGAGAACTACGCCTGGGAGCGCATCGTGGAGAAGTACGAGCGGCTCCTCGCAATGGCCACCGGGGGAGGTGGGCGCGGGTGAGGCTCGCCTTCGTCATCCAGCGGTACGGGCTGGAGGTTGCAGGCGGGGCCGAGCTGCACTGCCGCTGGCTGGCCGAGCGCCTGGCCCAGCGTCATCACGTCGAGGTGTTTGCCACGCGGGCGCTCGACTACCTCGAGTGGCGGAATCACTACCCCAGGGGCACCGAGGTCGTGGGCGGCATCCCGGTCCACCGCCACACCGTTCGGCGGACCCGAAACGCGCGGAAGTTCGCCTCGCTCAGCAACCTGTGCTTCCACGAGACGCACAGCCGCGAGGAGGAGGAGGCCTGGGTGCGCGAGAACGGTCCGTTCTCGCCGGAGCTCGTCCGGAAGGTGAGACGCTCGCGGAGCGACTTCGACCGGTTCCTCTTCTACTGCTACCGCTACTACCAGAGCTACCACGGCCTGCCCCCGGTGAGGGACCGGGCCATCCTCGTGCCGACGGCGGAGGAGGACCCGGCCATCCAGCTGGGTGTCTTCAAGGATCTCTTCCGCTCCCCCCGCGGCATCCTCTACCTGACCCCGGAGGAGCGGGCCCTGGTGGAGGACGCGAGCGGGAACCACGATGTCCCGAACGCGGTGATCGGGTCCGGGCTCAACCTCCCGCCGACCGACGCCGGCCATGATTTCGCGGCCCGGCACGGGCTGACTCGCCCCTTCGTCCTTTATGTCGGACGGATCGACAAGAACAAGGGCTGCGTGAGCCTCTTCGCCTACTTCCGCAAGTTCGTCGAGGAGACCAGGGCCGACGTCGACCTGGTTCTCGCCGGCTCCGCGGTGATCCCGATTCCCGATCACCCCCGCATCCACCACGTCGGCCGCGTCACCGAGGAGGAGAAGGTGGCGGCGCTCGGCCAGTGCCGGCTCCTGGTGATGCCGTCGCCCTACGAGAGCCTCTCCATCATCACGCTCGAGGCCTGGAAGCTGGGAACCCCGGTGCTCGCGAACGGGCGGTGCCGGGTGCTGATGGGACAGTGTCTTCGCTCGAACGGGGGGCTCTTCTACCACGGGTACGCGGAGTTCGCCGAGGGGCTGCGCCTCCTGCTGGAGAAGCCACAGCTGGCGGCCTCGCTCGGCCGGCAGGGCCGGGACTGGGTCGACACCGAGTGCGCGTGGGAGACGGTGGAAGGCCGGGTGGAGGAGCTGCTCGAGCGAACGGGCTAGCCGACGTCGTGCCCCCGCACCCCTACGACTCTCGACCACGCGGAGCCCCGGGGCGGGCTCGGCGTGCACCCCGTCTGCGGCGGGGTGCTCGAATCGCGCGGAGCCGCAGGCTCCGGGTGGTGTCGCCGGACCCGCCCTTGTACGCGATTCGAGCACTCCGAAACCAACAGCCTCGAAGTTGAGCAGGGTCCTCGCCGGGGCCCCGCCCGCCGAGCCCGTCACCGCGTGGTCGTTGCCCAGCTAGTCTTTGCTGGTGAGGTCGAGGTCGAGGCGGACGGCCAGCTTCTCCAGCTTGCGGGTGCCGACAAGGGTGAGCCTCACCGCGTCGCGGACGATCTCCTCGCGGCCGTCCCGGTCGAAGCCGAGGTGGATGCGCAGGTCGGTGAGACCCTTCAGGAGGTGGGGGGGGACCGCGAGCGCGGTCTTGCGCTGGATCTCCTGGCGCGCGTCGGGGCTGGGGGAGGGCGTGTCGCCCTGGTTCTTGCGGTCGCGGACGGCGGTGGGCGCGTGTGTCCGGTTGTCCCTCGTCATCTCGCGCAGCTTCCGGAGCTCCAGACCGATGTCGAGCGACCCCTTGGTGCTGACCGCGCGCACCTTGACCTTGTCGGTGTCCTCTTCGGCGAACTCGACCGCGAGAGGGTCCATCAGGGCCGGGTCGCTCGCCGAGCCGGTCTTCTCGGCCGCGGGGGTCTCGGCCGGATACGCCGCGGAGGCCGCGGCCTCTGCCGCGGCCTTCTTCTTGCGCTTCTTGCCCTTTGGAGCCACCCCTTCGGGCTCCTCGTCGGCGATGCGGCTCCGAACCGAGTCGAGGGCGAGGCGTGAGATCTCCTTGAGCGTCTCGAAGACCCCCACCCCGTGAATCGCCGCCGCCTCGAACGAGGGCGCGCTGGTCGGGTTCAGGGCCTCCTCGAGCTTCTCGACGGGCAGGATGTTGCGGAGGTCCCGCTTGTTGTACTGGTACACGATCGGGACGTCGGCCACGGGCAGGCCGAGCTCCTCGAGGTTCTGCTTGAGGTTGGCCAGCGACTCCTCGTTGGGCTCGAGCGCCGGCACCTGGCTGTCGGCGACGAAGACCACGCCGTCGACGCCCTTGAGGACGAGACGTCGCGTCGCGTTGTAGAAGACCTGGCCGGGCACCGTGTACAGCTGCAGCCGCACCTTCATCCCTCCGATGACGCCGACGTCCAACGGGAGGAGGTCGAAGAAGAGCGTCCGGTCGGTCTCGGTCTCCAGGCTGACCATCTCGCCGCGAGAGCGGGGGGCGGTCTTGTTGTGAATCCACTGGAGGTTGGTCGTCTTGCCGCAGAGGCCGGGCCCGTAGTAGACGATCTTCGCCGTCATCTGCAGCGCGGTGTAGTTCAGGAAGACCATGGCCGAGGCGGGAAGTTTAGCACTCTCCGCCTCGTCGCCGCGGCTCAGAAGCTCAAGCCGAGGCCGACGAAGTACCGGTGGTCCAGGTCCACGGGAGCGGGCGTGGGCAGGTCCACCCACTGGAGCTCGCCCCGGACGACCAGCCCGAAGGGGAACTTCAGCTTGAGCCCCAGGAAGAGCTGGCCGAGGGTCCCGGTGTCGCTGTCGCCGGGCAACGATTCGCGATAGACACCGGCCCCGATGCCGCCATAGGGAACGAGCCGCCCGAACGAGGGGCCGATGTAGGCCTTGGCCGAGAGGGTGAAGAGGCTCGTCGACGGGAGCTCGCTGGCCTGCCAGGCCCCTTCCAGCTCGCCCCCGACGAGGTTGAAGAGGGTGATGGTGAGGGTGCCGCCCCACCCGGTGCTCCAGCTCTCGCCCGGGTCGGCCCCGGAGAGGAAGGCGCCGATCTCGGCCGGCGTGGCCGCCGGCGCGGCAGCGGAGAGCAGTCCCGTCACCAACAGGGCCCGGAGCGGGACGAGGCGCCGCCGGCTCATTCGACCACGACCCGTCGCGGCTCTCGCCCTCCACGCTTCTTCTTCTGCGTCTCGGGCTCCTCCATGCGCTGGAGCTGCCACTGGCACATCAGAACGATCCCCTCGAGGATCTGGCGTCGGATCTGACGCAGCCGCGTCCGATCGATGCCCGCCTCCTCCAGGATCTCCGAGACCATGCAACACGGCTTCTTGGGTTCCGGGCGGGAACGCCTGGGTCGGCTCACGACGCCTCCTTCTTTCCGAACGTCACCCGCAGCCACTGGTCGGCGAAGGCCGCCCCCTCGACCTGACGACCGGAGAGGGTCCGGGGCAGGACCAGGTGGCGCCGCTGGTTGTCGACCTGCACCACAAGGTCGTCGCCGCGGGTCCACACCTGGATCCGGTCCTTCTCCGCGAACGGCAGGCGCAGGGAGAGAGTGTACCCTCCGCCCTTCTTGCGAATCTCCATCGGCTTCTCGCTGTGGAGCACTGCGGTCGGGTCCGTGCGGCCGAAGACACGCCGGGCGAACTCCTCGAGCATATCGGTGCCCACCATCTCCCGGTCGAACAGAGGCGCCTCGAAGAAGGGGAGTGGGTCGAAGGCGGTGCGGGCGGTGGCGAGATGCCCGGCCTGGATGTCGAACCAGCGGTCGAAGTAGTCGGACCGCGCCTCCTCGGGCAGCACGCGGTTGGCCACGATCGCGTCGACGGGGAAGCCGAAGAGGTTGAGGTAGGTGTAGAGCCGCTGGGACTCGTTGATGACCATCTTCTCCGGGTTCAGGACGATGCGGATCGAGCTGCGACTCGGGTTCTGGAGGATGGGCCCCATGCGCTCCATCTGACCGTAGAGCTCCTTGACCGCCCCGAAGACGTCGTCGGAGGGGAGCGGGAACTCGGTCACGCGCTTCGCGACCGGGCGGACCGTCCGCACCACCGTGCGCTGGATTGGAAAGATCCGGGCGAAGTAGAAGCCCAGCACCTCGGGCACCGCGAGCATGCGCACCGTGTCCCCGGTGGGGGCGCAGTCGATGACGATGACGTCGTAGCGGTGGCTGTCGGCGAACGCCTTCACGCGCAGGAGGCTGAACAGCTCCTCCATTCCCGGGAGGATGGCCAGCTCCTCCGCCACCGTCTCCTCCACCCCGCGGAAGGTGATGAACCGGGTCAGGTAGTCGTGGATCACGCCCCAGTGGCTGGCGAGCTCCTGGTTCACGTCGATCTCGACCGCGTCCAGCTTCGGCAGGATGCGCGTGGGCTCGCCGGTGATCTCGCAGTCGAGGGCGTCGGCGAGGCTGTGGGCGGCGTCGGTGGACACCACGAGGGTGCGGTGACCGCGGCCGGCGGCGTGGATCGCGGTCGCCGCGGAGAGGCTCGTCTTCCCGACCCCGCCCTTTCCCGAGTACAGGATGAGCCGGGTGCTCATGGCGCCCCCGCGCGCACCCGGTTGGATGCGGCCCGGGCCGCGGGCAGGATCGTCTCGGCGAACAGTGCGAGGCCCTTCAGGTCGTGCACGTCCTGCTCGAACTCCGGGACCAGGATGGGGGTCTCCTTCGCGTCCACCTCGAGACGGGCCACCGCCCTCCGCTCGACCCGGGCGAGCGTCTGCTGCTCACGGAAGGTCTCCACCAGCTTCGAGGCGAGGGCGGGTGGTACGCGGGCGCGGCGGTGACCGCGCGTGGCGGCCGCCCCCCGCCCGGGATCGGGATGGACACGGTTGACGACGACGGCGAGAAAGGGCATCTCCTTTTCCGTCAGGCGGCGATGGAAGTACAAGGCCTCTTCGAGGGCGAGCGGCGCCGGCGCGGCCACCAGGACGAACCCGGACGCGGGATCCCGGAGGAGGGCGTGGACCCGGGTCGCCCGCTCCTTGAAACCATCGTACATGCCCTCGAAGGCCAGGAAGAACTCGGACAGGTCCTGGAGGAACTCCAGCCCCAGGATCCGGTCGGCCAGCCGGACCGCGAGGGCACCGGTTCGCGTCGCCACCTTGAGGGTGAGGCGCCCCGCGGCGAAGTAGGGCTTCAGGAACCAGCGCAGGACGCTGGTGTCGAGGAAGTCCATCAATCGGTCGGGGGCCTCGAGGAAGTCGAGGGCGTGACGCGTGGGCGGTGTGTCGAGCACGACCAGGTCCCACTGCGGGTCGGCCGAGAGCTCGAGCAGCTTCTCCATGGCCATGTACTCGTGGCTTCCGGCCAGGGCCGCCGAGACGTGTCGGTAAAAGCGGTTGTCGAGGATACGCTTTCGGGCCGCTGCATCCGGGGTGTGACGCTCGACCAGGGCGTCGAAGGTGCTCTTGACGTCGAGGACCATGGCCCAGAGGGCGCCGCGGGGGGACTTCGTCCTCCGGCCGGAGAGATCGATGGCCCGCGGCTTCCCCGAGAGCCGGTTGAGCCCGAGGCTGGTGGCGAGCCGGCGTGAGGGGTCGATCGTGCAGACCAGGACGTTCCGACCTCCGCGGGCCGCGTGCTGGGCCAGCGCCGCCGCCGTCGTCGTCTTGCCCACGCCGCCGGATCCGCACACCACGAGGACGTGCCTCTCGCGCAGGGCGCGCTCGAGCGTCGCCTCGGGTCGGCGCCGCGGCGGCATCAGGCGGCCTCGAGCCGCTCGGCGAGCAGCTCGAGGTCCTCGCGCTCGAGCGTCTCACGGAAGAGGAAGGGCAGCGAGGCGAGGGGAGCGGCCAGTCCCCGCTTCAGCCGACCCCGGTAGAGACGGGTCAGGCGACGGCGCCGGATCTGTCGGCGCGCCGCGCGCAGCGCCGCGGGCAGCGCGACCCCCGGCTCGAGGGATCCCCGCGCCTCCTCCGCAGTCAGGCGGAGCACCTCCGCCTCCTCCGGGTCGCTGAACCGCCGCTCGTGGCACGCATTGAGCACCGCGGCGGCCGGCTCGACCTCGAGCTCGTCCGCCGCGAGGCGCTGGAACTCCAGCGCCTCCACCACGGCCATCTCTTCCGGGACCGCCACCACGACGAGACCGGTGCGCCCGGGGTCACGCAGGAGCTTGAGGACCCGCCGGGCGTTGTGGCCGACGGGGCCGACCGGAATCGCCCGGGACGCGACGAGGGGGACCTTGAGAAAGGCGAGGCCGTGCCCGGTGGCAGGGGCGTCGACGACGATCACGTCCCAGGCGGGACGACGCGAGAGGCGGGCGCGCGCCTCCTCCAGCACCATGATCTTGCCCAGGATCATCAGCTCGCGCAGGCCCGGAGCGGCCGAGAAGAAGCGCCGGTAGATGGGGCTCGAGAGGACCCGGCGGGCAAGAAGGTCCACCGGGACGACGTGCCGGACGTACTCGTCCATCACCGTGGCCGGGTCCAGGTTCACAGTGGAGAGCCCGGGCAGCGCCTCCTTCACCCGACCCTTCGAAGGGGGCCCGCCGAGGAGGCGTGCTGCCTCGAGAGGCGCGCCCACCTCGACGAGGAGCACCCGTTTCCCTCGAGCCCGGGCGGCGAGGGCGAGCGACGCCCCCACGACGCTCTTGCCGACTCCGCCCTTGCCGGTGAGGACGACGAGCCGCCGCGACAGGAGGTCGTCGAGTAGCATCCGCGGGGAGCCTAGCACACGGCCGCGGCGCGGGAGGGTGCTATAGAATGCCCGCTCATGGGCGACTCGTCCGCGCTCGAGCCCTCCTCCCGCGCGGAGCCGAGAGAAGAGAAGGTCGTCATCGTCATGCCCGCCTACAACGCGGCGCGGACGATCGAGGACACCTTCCGCGCCATCCCCGAGGGCTACTACGACGAGATCGTGGTGGTGGACGACCACAGCGGGGACGACACCTCCGCGAAGGCCGCCGCGCTCAACCTCAAGGTCATCCGCCACCCCCACAACGTCGGCTACGGCGGGAACCAGAAGACGTGCTACATGGAAGCTCTGCGCAGCGGGGCCACCATCGTGGTCATGCTCCACCCCGACGGCCAGTACGACCCCGCGATCATCCCCGACATGATCCAGCCCATCCGCGAGGGGCGGGCCGACATGGTCCTGGGATCACGTATGCTCACCCCCGGCGGAGCCAGGCGCGGCGGCATGCCCCTGTGGAAGCGGGTCGCCAACCGCTTCTTGACGACCGTCGAGAACCTCGCCATGGGGCGAGGATTCGCGGAGTGCCACACCGGGTACCGTGCCTACAGCCGGCGCTTTCTGGAAACCGTCCCCTTCTTGCGCAATGCCAACGGGTTCGTGTTCGACACCGAGGTGATCTTCCAGGCCGTGAACTTCGACCTGCCCGTGGTCGAGGTGCCCGTCGAGAGCCGCTACTTCGAGGACGCCTCGTCCGTGGGCTTCCGTCAGGGTGTCGTCTACGGGCTCGGAACGCTCTGGACGGCCCTGCGATACCGGCTCCACCGCGCGGGCCTCGCGTCCAGCGACAAGTTCCGTAGGTAGCGACGCGTCAGGGAGTCGTGTGGCGCTCGCCCGCCGAGCCCCTGGGCGCGTGGTCCGGGACGCTCACACGAGCCGCGGCGCGTCCTACTCCCCTAGAACCTCGCCGATGCGGGCCAGCATGCCCTCCTTGAAGTCCTTCTGCAGGGGCTTGGGGCCGACGTAGAGGCCGAAGAGGGTCTTCGCGAACGTGGGGTCGGCGATGGGGGGCTTTTCCTCGCCCTTCATGACCGTCTCGATCGTTCCTCCAGGAACCCAGCGGAGCGTGCACTCCTCGCCCTTCTTGACCTCGGGGAAGTACGAGATGAACTGGGCCAGGACCTTCGGATCGGTGCCCTCCTCCAGCGCCTCGCGCATGGCACCCTGGATCTTCTTCTCTCCCAGGTCGCGCAGGAAGTGCAGGACCAGCTCCTTCTTGAAGTCGCCGGTCTGCACTGCCTCGAAGAGCTCGTCCGAGACGGGCTTCCCCTTGAAGGCGGCCAGGGGCCCCTCGGCGGCGGCCTTGTCCACGTAGAGGGCGACGGCGTACGCCTTGAAGCTGAAGATGATCTTCTTCACACGGAGCCCGGTTCCGAGCAGCACCAGGTCGTCCCTCTCGACGTCGAAGGCGACCTTGCTCTTGGGCTCGGTATAGGT
>JAJDNV010000051.1 GCA_022340545.1 Acidobacteriota bacterium
GAAGCTGGGCCACGGCCCCTTCTCGAGCTCGTCGAGAAGCGGTGTGGCCGGGGTCTTCTTCTTGGTCATTGATACTCCTTTCGACGGCTAGATCCGTGCCCAGTAGTCCGAGAAGACGATCGTGGAGAGAACGTATCCGAGGGGCACGTTGACTAGAACGCCGATGGTGAAGGCCCAGAAAGGCCGAAGCCCGAATGTCGCCAGCTCGGCGAACCGGGTGGAAAGGCCGATGCCCAAGAAACAGAGCACGAAGGCCCAGGAGCGGAGCTTCTTGATCGGGGAGATGAGGTTCGGGGTGAGGGTGCTCTGGAACCAGTCGGCCTCGTACTGGAGTTGCATGAGGGCCGCGATCTTGTCGTCGCGGTTGGGGTCGGCGGGATCGACGGCGTCGCGAAGGATGGCGTGCTCCTCGGGGCTCATCTTGCCCTGGAAGCTGATGACGCCCGCCGCGGGGTCGTATGCGAATCTGCCGGCCACCGGGGCCGGAGGGGTGAAGTTGGAGAAGTCGGCGACGTAGTCGATCGTCTCCGCCTTGCCCTTGAAAGTCCCGCTGGTCTCGGCCCGTCCCACGTGGTCCTCGGGGCCGCTCGCCGCGACCAGGCTCATGATCACCGACGCGGCGAAGAAGCCGATCACGAACTTCGGGAACCGCTGCCAGATGACGCCGCCGCCCAGCCGCCGGCCGTTCCCCTCGCCCCGTTCCCAGAGGGTCACGGAGACGATGGACAGGATGAGGCACCAGATGCCGATCCAGATGTCCCGGCCGATGACCTTCATCAGGGTGAATGTGTTGATGGCGGAGTCGCCGTGGCGGTTGGCGATCTCGGCCACGACGGCGAAGCCCGCGGCGTCGGCGAACTCCGACGTCCCGACCCAGGCCCCGGCCTCTCCCGGTGTGATGGGGTCCGGTACCAGGAACTTCAGACCGACCGTCAGGACGAGGATCATCACGATGGCCCAGATCGACACGACCCCGATGCTGATGGCGATGTGGTCCTTCTTCGCCTTCACCGCCCCGCCCACCGCGATCGAGGCCGACACTCCACAGACCGCGCCGCCGGCCCCGAGCACCGCCCCGAACTGGGGCTCGAGCTTGAAGAGCCGGGTGGCGGCGAGGTAGATCGTGAGCCAGGTGCTGACGGACACGATCGTGGCCTGCAGGAAGGCGATGGGCCCGGCGCTGGCGATGAGGGTGAGGGGAAGGGTGGCGCCGAGAAGGACGATGCCGGTCTTGATGTAGTACTCGGTGCGCAGCGCGGTCTTGAACCACTCCGGCATCTTCACGATGTTGCCGACGATGAGGCCGATGACGAGGGCGAGCAGCGGAGCCCCCAGATCGTAGTGCTTGGCCACCGTCCAGCTGGACAGGTACATCAGGGCCAGGGACCCGAGGAACAGGATCACGAAGCCGGGGATGAACTCCGCGACCCGGCGGCCCATGACCGCGATCGAGACGGTGAAGGCCACGCCGAAGACGAGGAACACGGCGAGGTAGCCCGTCAGATGGCCCGCGAAGTCGGCCGTCAGCCCGGCGAGGCTGTCCCACGTCCCCGGGGTGACGGCCCAGCCCTTGATGGAGCCCCCCGTGAGGAAGACCCCGAGAGCCAGAAGAACGACACCGAACCCGAGCCAGACCGCCCACCAGTCCTCGGTCTTCCAGAGTGCTTCCAGCTTGTTGCCCATGTTGTATCGCCCCCCGGGGCGGTCGAACCTTCCCCAGCCTTTTGGGGGTCTCATAGCAACCCTCGGGCCACCCCGGCCGACCAGCAGGGATACCGATGTACTAGATCTAACTTATTGAGAAAAAGACAGTTACGTCGTAGGGTCTGTCGAGGCCTACACGGAAGATCCGGCGACGTTTCCGTGCGGTAACGTTGCCCTCGGGCGAGCCGCGACCTCTGCGCCGCGGTGGCGCCACGGTCAGGAAGTCCCTGCATCGCGGACGTTTGCGGGAAACGGGATCAGGGGAGGAGGGGCGGGGCAGCAGGCGAGGAGGGGCGGGGGAGTAGGGAGCAGGAGAGGTCGCGAGGATGAGGTGTGGGAGGGGTAGGGTCGGAATGATTAGTGAAACTCCCACTCGAGGAAGCCCTCGGGGACGTCCACCATCGCGTTCACGATGAGCTCGACGAGCCCGCCGTAGAGGATCCGGCAGCGGTCCCAGCCCTCGTAGTAGCGGATGATGTCGCGGAGCTGCCCCTTGCAGTTGGAGCAGGGGGCGCACACGTACTTGTTCGTCTCCGGGCCGATGGAATCGGAGAAGGCGTTCAGGATCTGACGAAACTTCATGCGTCCCGCCACCCGCGTGCGCCAGTCCGGGAAGTTCAC
Source organism: Acidobacteriota bacterium (assembly GCA_022340545.1). GTDB lineage: Bacteria > Acidobacteriota > Vicinamibacteria > Fen-336 > Fen-336 > JAJDNS01. Next base: position 2,326 of record JAJDNV010000051.1, read on the forward strand.
GGAGTTTCCGACCGCGAAGCCCGAGCCCCCGCCGCAGCAGTAGTTGTCGACGCCGTGGGGGGTCATCTCGCGGAACTGTGGGCAGATCTTCTTCAGGATGTTCCGCTGGGGCTGGATGATGCCCATGGAGCGGGTGATGTTGCAGGGGTCGTGGAGGGTCACCGGAAAGTCGTTCCGGGACGGGTCGAGCTTGATCCGGTCGTTCATCACGATGTCCTCGAGCAGCACCAGCGAGGACTCCGTGGGCACGAACATGTCCCGAGGGACGAGCCGGTCGGCAACGGGCATCGCCGCCTTGTGGGCGTGACCACACTCGCCCTCGAGGATCTTCTTCACACCCAGGCTCTTGGCGATCCCGTAGTGCTTGAGAACGATCCGGGAGTACTGGACGTCGTCGTAGAAGAGGCCGTAGTTCACCGAGTCGTAGCCCACGGGTTCCGAGGCCATCGTCCAGCTCACCCCCGCCTTCTCGAGGATGATGACGAAGGCCTGGAGGTTCTCGGGCCAGGAGAGGAACTCCCCGGCGTTGTGCATGACGAGGTACTCGGCCCCCTCCTTGTTGAACGGAATCTTGACCTCGAGGCCCGCCTTCTCCTGGATGTCCTCCTCGGCGAACTCGATGACGTCGGCCACTCCGGCGGGGTTGAGGCCGGTCGACGAGCCGGTCTTGAGCTGCTTGACCGTTCCCAGGGTGTGCAGCTCCGGCATCGCGATCCCGAGCTCCTGGCTGAAGAGCTTCCGGATCTCACGGCTGATGAGGCCGTTGTCCACCCCGATCGGGCAGGCCTGGGCGCAGCGGCGACAGAGCGTGCAGCGGTAGGACAGCTCGGCCAGGTTCACGATCATGTTCCAGTCGACCTTGATGTCGTGGCCCCGTAGCCCGGGGAGGATGCCGCCCCCGGGCTTGATGTATCGGTCGATGATCCTGCGGAGCACCTCGCCCCGGAACGTGGGTCGGTACATCTCCGCCCGCCCGGAGTCGGTGTAGATGCCGCAGGAGTCGTTGCAGGTCTGGCACTTGACGCAGTTCTCCAGCGACAGCATCAGCGGCTGGAGGAAGGTCCAGTTGTCCTCCCGGTCGAGCAGCTTGGCGAGGCCGGCCAGGAACTGGGCGACCCGCTCTTCCTTCTCCTCCTCGGTGGCCGGCTTCGGGATCTGGAGCGCGCTCACCCCATCGGGGCCGACCTCGAAGCGGCTGCGCTGCTCGTCGCTCAGGGTCGGGATCGGGGTGTCCTTCCAGTCCTCGTAGGGAAAGGGCAGGGGGACCAGCGTGTCGACGTCTTGCGTCTGGTCCTTCTCCATGAGGTGGATGACGTCGTCGGGTGTCTGATGCGCTTTGACCTTCGGGGCGGCCGGTGTCTCGGTGGTCGTCAGCCCCTCCTGCTCCACTCCGGTCGGTCTTTGCTGTTCCACCCTCACTCTCCCGCTGACTTCTCTTCCGGCAGCGTCGTCGCCACCTCGGCCCACGTCTTTCCGGTGCGCACGTGCTCCGCCGACCAGTCTACGCCGAAATCCAGAGCCGCGCGAAGCCGGCGGTCGAGTGCGCTGCCCGCCTCGCGCGGCCGGTCATCCCAGCGAACCGCGTGGTACGTGAAGTACTTCGAGAAGAAGTGCACCATGCGCGTCGCGGGCAGGTAGAGCAGGAAGAGGGACGCGACCGTCATCTGGGTGGCCAGCAGGGTCGAGGCGGAGACGGGCCGGGCCTGCGCCAGATCGGCCACCGCCGCGGCGACCGGCTCCATGCCCCCGTTCGCCACGAGGGCGCTCAGGATGCCGAGCAACGCGAGCAAGACCAGGTTCATGAGGTCCACGGGGGCGGTGTAGGGTCGCAGCTTCGGATCGCGGGCGCGCAGGTAGAGGAGCACGACGGATCCCACCGCCAGCAACGCCCCGCCGAGGCCTCCGACCACGGCGAGGGCCAGGAGAAGGGGCTGGCCGCCGAGCCCCAGCGCCGCCGCCGCGAGTCCGAACGTGACCGCGACCATCAGGTAGAGACCCCAGTGGAACGGGAAGGATCCCCACCACAGCCTCCGGTTGTGCGTCCAGACGCCCCGGAGGAGCAGGATCTCCTCGGCCATGAAGACCGCCTCACGCACGAGGCTGCTGTGGCGCGGCTTCGTCCACCAGTCCTTTTCCTCGAGGTAGGAGCCGCCGTAGGCGTTGGGTTCGTGGGCCACGGGGTAGAGATCCCAGCGGAGGTGCTCGGGCGCGCTCGCGTACCGGTAGGCTCGCCAGGCGCACCCCAGCACGAACACCGTGCACCCGAGCCACACCCACAGCAGCAGGGCCATGTCGTTCTCCTTGCTCAGAGCGCGGGAGAGACCGCCGCGACGGCGGCGACCCCTCCCGCCGTTGAGGGCTACTTCTTGGCGGCTTCTCCGGTGGCGGCGCCGTGAAGCTCGACCTCCACCTTCTCCTCGAGGTTGTCGTAGTAGTCCTTCAGGACCGCGATCACCTCGGGCTTGGAGAACTCCTTCGGGACCGGCTTGCCCTCGCTCATCAGCTTGCGCAGCATCGTCCCGGACAGCAGGAGCCGCGAGCCGCCCTGGTACTGGCCGTTGTCGTCGATCTTGGCCTTGCTCTCGTGCGGGCACGTCTTCATCGAAGCCATGGTGCCGCAGTCGTAGCAGTAGAAGGTCCAGTCCATCGCCAGCGGCTGCAGGACCAGGGAGCCCGCCGGGATCTCCGCGAAGATCTTCTGGGCGTCGAAGGGCCCGTAGTAGTCGCCCACCCCGGCATGGTCACGTCCGACGATGAGGTGCGAGCAGCCGTAGTTCTGCCGGAAAACGGCGTGGAGCAGCGCCTCGCGGGGACCCGCGTACCGCATCTCCATGGGGTAGCCGCCCTGGATCACGCGCTCCTTCCGGAAGTAGTTGTTGACCAGGGCGTCGATGGCCTTGACCCGGACCTCGGCCGGGATGTCGCCGGGCTTCAGCTTCCCGACCAGCTGGTGGATGTAGACGCCGTCACAGACCTCGATCGCCACCCAGGCCAGATAGGCATGGGAGCCGTGCATCGGGTTCCGGAGCTGCAGTGCGGCCACCGTGGTCCAGCCCCGCTCCTCGAAGAGCTTGCGGGCGTCGGCCGGGCGCTGGTAGATGGCGGCGAACATCTCGGGGTAGTAGGACTCGGAGAGGACCTTGACCGGCCCGGCCAGGTTGACCGGCCCCTGGGCCATCACCTTCTGGACGCCGGGGTGCTTCTCGTCGTCGGTGGTGAAGACCTTCTTGCATTCGTGCTGCTTGTCGATGGTGTACTTCTCGGTGATCTTCATGGTCCCCATGAGGGTCCCGGTCTCGGTGTCCTGGAGCGCGACCTCTTCACCGACCTTGATGGAGTCGGCCAGCTCCTGCTCCGCCGACAGGGTGATGGGGATGGGCCAGAACGTGTTGCCCATCGAGGGCATCTGGAAGTTGTCGCAGACACCCTGCCAGTCGTCCTTGCCCATGAACCCTTCGAGGGGGGTGAAGGCGCCGATCCCCATCATGATGAGGTCCGACGTCTCCCGCGAGGTCATGGGGACCTTCTTCAGCTTCTCTGCCTTCTTCTTCTCGTCGGCCAGTGCCTGGCCGTCCAGCAGCAGCGGCTTCAGTTCCGGGCTGCCGTGGGGTGGAACGAGCTTGGCCATTGGGTCCTCCTTGTCAGAAATATCCGTCAATCAATGCTTCGCCCCTCCCTTGAACAGGCTTCCGGCGAAGAAGCCGGCCAGGAGTGCGATTGCGACCGTGAAGCCGCCATAGGTCATCGCGTGTCGCTCCGCGAGGCGGCTCAGCCACGCGATGAGGCCCGACTGCCGCACGAACAGGTCGTTGCGGGTGACGGCCACCAGCGTGTCGTCGCGGAGGAAATGAGTGAGGATGCTGTACTTGCCCTCGGGGGCCTCGGCCGGGAGATCGAAAACGTGATAGAGCATGCCGTCCTCGGTCACGCGGATGGCGTTCTCGTGCAGGCCGTAGAGCCCGTGGCTCTCCTGGAGCTTCCAGAAGCCCTCGACCACCCGGGCGTGCTCTCCTTCCTCGAGGTCGCCGTTGAGGACCTCGAGGGACGTCCGGGCCAGGATGGCCTCGGGGCCGACGGGTTCAGCCGCCGAGCCGAGCGTACGGTTGAGCGCCTCCAGGTCGACGGGGCGGGGGCACTCGCCCTGTCGATTCGCCTCCGGGCAGTAGAGGTTCACGAGGTACAGCCCCGGGGCGTGGGCGAGCTCGTACTGGCGCACGCCCATCCAGAAGAACACGACCTTGCCCTTCTTCATCAGCCGGGTCTCGCCCGTGCTCGGTCCCTCCATGACCGCGAAGACCCCGTTGCTCCCGGGCGGCAGCTGTCCGTAGAGAAAGACCTGGTGACCCGAGAAGCTGTACGAGATCGGAACACGCCGGGTCGCGACGCGGGTCGAGCTCCCGGGCACGGCCTGAGGCACGGCCCCGAGGACGGCGAGGACGATCGCCAGCGTTCCCGGCATCAGTGACCTCCCCCGGATCGGGCAAAGTCGATCAGGAAGGTGGGTGTGGCCAGGAGCTGGTAGAGCAGCGCCCCCATCACCGCGAGGACGATGATGGCGAGGAAGACGCGGATCTGCTCGCCCCGGAGGTGGCGGCTGGCCATCACCCCGAATCGGGCCCCGATGACCGAGCCCGCGAAGAGCGTCACTGCCAGCAGCACGTCCACGGTGTGATTTGTGATGGCCTGCTGCAGGGCCACGTTCGCGGAGGTGAGGACGATCTGGAAGAGGTCCGTGCCGATCGCGACCCGGGTCGGTATCCCGATCACGTAGATCATGGCCGGCAGCATGATGAAGCCTCCGCCCACGCCGAGGAACGCGGCCAGGACGCCGACGAGGAAGCCCGCGCCGATGGGAAGCAGGGCCGAGGTCGTCAGCCCCGACTTGGGGAAGTGTGTCTGGAAGGGAAGCCGGGCGAAGAACGCGGCGAGGCGTCCGGGTCTCGGCTCCCCGGAGGGCGCCCGGCCCCGCAAGGTGCGCATCCCCTCGAGGAACATCGCGCTGCCGATGAAGCCCAGCACCAGCACGTAGACCGCCTTGAGGTAGAAGTCGAAGTTCCCGAGGTGACGCAGCAGGGCGACGAGCTGGACCCCGGCGAACCCGCCCGTCCAGCCCCCGGCCACGATGATCAGGCCCATCTTGAAGTCGACGTTGCCGATGCGGGCGTGGGAGAGCGCCCCGGAGCTGGCCCCGGCCGTGATCTGGGCGGCGTCCGTGGCCGCGGCGACCGCGGCCGGGATCCCGATGAAGATGAGCAGCGGCGTCATCAGGAAGCCGCCCCCCACGCCGAAGAGGCCGGAGAGGAAGCCGACGAGCGCCCCCATCCCCGAAACAAGAACGGGGTTCAGCGCGGTGCGAGCCACCGGGAAGTAGAGGTTCAGCCCCTTGAGGGCACCCCAGAAGCCCGGCCACTCGGAAGGATGGGCAGTGGCGGCGATCGTGGCCGGGTCCACCTGGGCGTGGCAGCCGGTGCAGGTCGTCTCGATGCGGGACGGGTGGGTCCGCGCGTTCGGGTCGCTCGAGGGAAGGACGTCGTGAGCACCGTGGCACGACGCGCAGGTGGCCACGTCGGTGACCCCGTGGCCGTAGGCGATCCCGTGGAAGGTCCGCTCGTAGCTCTCGACGACGCCCTCATCCAGGTCCGTGCTGCGGGTCACCGCCGGGTCCTCGTGACACTCGGCGCAGGTGAAGACGATCTGTCCGGGCGACGTGGAGAAGACGTGCCCTCCGACGGCGTGGACGCCGTGGATCCCGTGACAGTTCGTGCAGGTGGGGGCGAACTCCGAGCCGCTGGCGAGACGCATCCCGTGGATGCTGCGGGCGAAGGTGTCGGCCGGGCCGGGGTGACACCTGCCGCAGGTCTCGACGATCCGGTCCCGGTGCACCGAAGAGTCCGGGTCCTCGGCCGGTCGGACCTCGGGCAACGCCCCCTCGGCGGGCGGTCCCGCGTCGGTGTGGCAGGCCTCGCACGAGAGGGCCTGGTGGGGCGGGTCGACCGTGACGTCGGTGGCAGGGGCGGTGCTCGCCACCAGGAGGGCCCCGACCAGGACCACGCCGCAGTGGAGAGTCCCTCTCAAGCCGGCTCCCTCAGCCTCCGCTCGGCGGCGCGGCGGCTTGCTCGTGGACCATGGCCAGGGTCCGGTAGAGCATGTGGGCGAACTTGGAGTAGGGGAACGTCACGAAGAGCGTCGTGACCACGCCGAGGTGCAGGACGTAGAGCCCCACCGCCGCCACCGGCACCTCGGGGTTGAATACCCGCGCCAGCTCCACCAGGATGCCGGTCGCGATCACGAGGCCCACCACGGTGGCGAAGAACGAGTCGAAGGCGTTGGAGGCCCCGGCCCGATCCCGGTCCGTGATGCGCACGACCACGAGGATCCCCGCGCCCACCACGAGCGCCACCGCCGAGACGTTGCCGAGAAGCTTGTAGGGGTGCAGGAGGGGGAGCGGGAGCTCGTAGCCCTGGAGGTAGATGGCGACGATCAGCAGGCCCGACGTGACCGCCGCCCCCACGAAGCCCCAGAAGAGCAGCAGGTGTCCCAGGCGCCGGAACCGAGCCGTCCCGCACTTGCCGAAGCGCTTGTGGGTGGCGATGTCGACACCCGTGGCCCAGATCCCTGAGAGAAAAGACTTCGCGCGCGGCGCCGCGACTCCCATCATTCGCCAGTAGCGCCAGCCGCTCACGAACGCGGCCAACATCACGAGGCCGGACAAAGGGAAGAACACCGAGTAGAGCACCACGTGGGGCACGATCTGGTCGTAGGCGTGGAAGTCCGCCGGGGACTGGAGCTGACCCATCGCGCCCAGGAGCGCGATCCAGAAGAGGAGCGGCACCCCGAACAGGATCGGCCAGGTCGTTCGGGCGTTCGCCACCAGCCGGCCGAGGGCCTGCGGGAAGGCCAGGCCCTCCACCACCAGGCCGCGGACGACCTGGAGGATGTCTCCGGGGCGGGCGTCCCGCGGGCAGTGGGTCGTGCAGTCGTTGCACTGGTGGCAGAGCCACACGGACGGGTCCGCGGCGAGCCGGTCGACGAGCCCCCACTGTGTCCAGAGCATCTGACGCCGCGGGAACGGGGCCTCGGCCGGTGCCAGCTCGCACACCGCGGAGCACGTGGCGCACTGGTAGCAGCGCGCCGCGGTCTCCCCGCCGCGCCGGAGGACCTCCTGGCGGAAGTCCGGGGAGGAGATGAGAGCTGATGTCGACGCCATCTTATTCACTCCGGGAGCGCTGCCCTGAGCGACGTTCCCGGAGTATTCCGTTGGGACGTCGACGGGCATCAAGAGCCGGGGAGCCAGCTTCTTCACCGACCCCTCGGCCACAACCCGACCGTGCCGGGTCATGATTGAATTCCCAATCTGGACTCTCGCGGAACCGCACTAGAATCCCTTCAACGGGCTCGCGCCCAGCTCCTCCAGCTCGTCGGCGAACTCGTCGAGGAGCTGCGGGATCCGGTCGCTCTCGTCGTGGGCAAGCTCCACGATCTTGACCCGCTCGGGCTCGACGGCCAGGCGGGTCAGGGTCTCCTGGAGGTTGCCGAGGCGGGTGTTGGCGAGCTCGGACCCCTTCACGTAGTGGCACTGATAGTCGTCGCCGTGCTTGCAGCCGATGAGGATGACCCCGTCGATGCCCCGCGAGAGCGCGTCGGCGATCCACACCAGGTTCAGTGAGCCGAGGCAGCGCAGGGGAACGACCCGCACCCAGGGGTTCCACTGCGTCCGCGCGAGCGCAGCCGCATCGAGGGCGGGCAGGGCGTCGTTCTCGCACAGCAGCGCCAGGATCCGCGGCTTCTCGTCGAACTCGTCGGGGACCGACATGGCCTTGATCGCGGCCGCGGTCGAGTCCACGGAGTAGTCCGGGAAGCTGATGATGCGCTCGGGGCAAGCCCCCATGCATATCCCGCAGCGCCGGCAGCGCAGCGCGTTGAGCTGGGGCGTCCCCTTCTCGTCTTCGTTGAGGGTGCCGAACGGGCACTCCTCGGTGCAGCGCTTGCACTGGGTGCACCGCTGGAGGAAGAAGTCCGGCACTCCCACGTCTCCGGAGCGCGGGTGGACCGCTTCGCCGTGGCGGGCCTCCTCAATGCACTGGGCGGCCTTCATCGCCGCGCCCCAGCCGTCCTCCGCGGCCTGGGCCCCGTCCATCGGCGCACGCAGCGTCCCCGCGGCGTAGATCCCGGTTCGGCGTGTCTCGTAGGGAAAGCAGATGAAGTGGGAGTCGGGGAAGCCGTAGCGCAGGACCGGGAGGTCCGGCCCCTGGCGGTAGTCGAGGTTCAGGATCTCCGTGCCCTCGTTGTGCTTGAGCTCCTCGACGACCTTCAGGGCCTCCTTCTTCTGGATCTCGGAGTCGCCCTTCTCGGACCGCACCCGGGCGTCGCGCAGGGCCCGGATTGCCTCGCCGTCGGCGGAGTTGGGGACCATGCCCACCGCGAGGACCACGAGTTCCGCGTCCAGGCTGACGTCGTCGCCCAGCAGGGACTCCTTCAGGTGCACCTTGAGATTGCCGTTGCCTTCCACCGCGCTGACCTCGCCGCGGGTGAACAGGCTCCCGGGCTGGGTCTGGACCGCCTGGTAGAAACGCTCGAGCTGGCCGCCGGTCCGCATGTCCTTGTAGATCGTCGCGGTCTCGACCCCGGGATGGTCCTTGTGGATGGCCGCCATCTGCCGGAGGGTCACACCGCAGCACTCGGACGAGCAGTAGGCGAGGTGCTCCGGGTCTCTCGATCCCGCGCACTGGATGAAGACCACGCGGCTCGGGAGCTTCCCGTCCGACGGCCGTCCCAGCTCGCCCCGCGAGAGCATGGCCTCCAGCTCGTGCGAGGTGATGACGTTCGAGGACGATCCGTAGCCCAGGTGGCCGAGCTTCGTCGCGTCGTAGGGACGCGCGCCGGTGGCCTGGACGATGGCCCCGGACTTGAAGCTCTCCACACCGGAAGGGGTCTCCACCTCGACGCTGAACTGACCGGGCTGGCCCCTGATGGACTTGACCCGAGCCCCGGTGAGGACCCTGATCTGCGGGTCGTCCTGAACCGCGGCGACGAGATCCGGGAGGCCGCTGGGCACCAGCGTGTCGTAGGGGGGACGCGCCGGGGTCTGGTAGCGCAGGTCCCGGGTGCGGCCCCCGAGGGTGTCTTCCTTCTCGACCAGCACCACCTGGTGCCCGAGACCGGAGGCACCGCGGGCGGCCTCGAGCCCGGCCACGCCCCCGCCGACCACCAGCACGCCGCTCTCGATGGTCTCGGAGATCGGGATCGCGGCCTTCGCTCGCGTGACCTTCGCCATGCCCATCAGGAGCAGGTCCTCGGCCAGCATCTGGGTGTCCTCTTCGTTCGGCGGGTGGGACCAGACGACCTGCTCGCGCAGGCTCACGCGCTCGACCATCGTGGCCGCCCGGTCGAGTTGCAGCTCCTGCCGCTTGGCCCGGTGGGAGCACGCGGCCAGGATCACGCCCTCGAGCTTCTCCTCGTCCACGGCCTTGCGGACGCTGTCCATCCCCTCCGGTGCGCACAGGCACGGGTGGCTGGCGGTGCAGGTGGGCTTCGGGTCCTCGGCGGCAGCGTGCAGGGCCTCGATGTCCAGGGCCTCCCCGATGCCGCAGCCGGTGCAGGTGAAGACGCCGACTCGTTCCATCACGCCCTCCCCGATGCCAGAGCTCGCGCCGCGGCGCCGGTGGCGTCGCGCACGCACGTGGCCACGTCCGCCGGGCGGCGAGCGACTCCCGCCACCCGCGCCCTGGTGTCATCCAGACCGAAGCCGTCGTCGTCGCGCTCGAGCCCCAGGGGCAGGACGCCGTCCTTGAGGTTGGGCACCATGCCCGTGGCGAGCACCACCAGGTCGGCCTGGTCCTCGATGAGCCTGCCGGCCTCGACGTCCTCGGCCTTGAGCTTCAGACCGCCACCGTCGCCGGCCTTCACCTGGCCCACCTTGCCTTTCAGCAGGCGCACGCCCTTCTCCTCGGAGAGGCGAGCGAGGATATCCTCGTTGCGGCCGAAGGCCCGGCGGTCGATGTAGTAGATCGTGACCTCGGCTTCGGGGTCCTGCTCCTTGACGTACAGGGCCTGCTTGAAAGACCCGAGGCAGCAGACCGCAGAGCAGTAGGGCAGGTGATTGTGGTCCCGCGACCCGGCGCACTGGACGAAGGCCACCCTCTTCGGGGCCTCCCCGTCGGAGGGTCGCTGGATGGTCCCGCCGGTGGGACCGCTCTTCGAGGCGAGGCGCTCCATCTGGACGTTCGAGATGACGTTCGGGAGAGTCCCGCCGCCGAGCTCGGGAAGCCTGTCCAGGGGGTATGCGTGCCAGCCGGTGGCCACCACCACGGCGGCAGGCTCGAGGGTCTCCTCGCGCTCCTTCGCCTCGAGGTCGATGGCGTCGTAGGTGCACGCGTCGACGCAGGCCCGGCAACCATCCGGGCAGGCCTCCCGATCGAGCACGTAGCGGTAGGGCCAGGCGTTGGGGTGGGGAAGACGGATGGCCGGAGCCTCGCTCATCCCCAGGTTGTGCGGGTCCTTCACCTTCGCCGGGCACACCTCGCTGCACTTCCCGCAGGCGGTGCAGCGGTCGTTCACGTACGCCGGCGCCTGCCGGATCGTCACCGTCCCGTTCTGCGCCGCCTTGAGCTCGCTGCGGGTCAGCACTCGCACCCGCGGATTGCGCTCCAGGCGACGGGTGTTGATCTCCATCCCACACGAGGGGGGACACAGCTTCGGGAAGTAGTGGTGGAGCTGGAGGACGCGGCCCCCGATGGAGGCCTCCCTCTCGAGCAGGACGACGTCGCGGCCGGCCTCGGCCGCCTCGATCGCGGCGGTGATCCCCGCGATCCCCGCTCCCACCACCAGCAGTGGCCGGGGTGTGGCTTCGCTCATGCCGTTCTCCGTGCGGTTTTCGCGGAGTCCCTGACCTTGAGCACCGGCTCGCCGAACAGTGCCATCTTCAGCCAGCGGAAGGCGAAGCGGAGGAGCTCGTCGTCGTCCTCACGCATCCGCTCCACCAGGGCGGGCTCCAGGTCGAAACGCTCCAGGAAGGTGGTTTCGAAGACGAAGGTGCGGAACTTGTCGAGGTCGTAGCAGGCGGTGAAGAACATGTCCAGGCGCTTCGGGTCGAGCTGGCGGGTGCCGCCGATGAACCAGGGGTGGGAGACGATCTCGCGGAAGCCCGCCTCGAGCTCCTCCCGCGCGGCCACGTCCTGGTCCTCGCGCCACTCGGGGACCGTCCACTCGCGGGGCTCCTCGTGACCCTCGCAGAACCCGTCCTCGAGGAGGAAGTAGATGGGCTTCGGCTCCACCCCCACCCGTGCCGGGGGCAGGGCCATGGCCACCGGGTACATCCGGCAGGACCAGGGTCGATCCTCGTAGACTCCGCAGCCCGCCTCGGTCACGAAGGAGCAACGCTTGTCCTCCGTGTCGCTCATCTTGAGCATGACGGTCGGGAGCTTGAGGTCCTTCGTGATCGGGAGGAGGGCGTGGGTGTCGAGAAACTCGGTGGTGCTCATCCCGAGCCGGCGCGACAGGCGGACGACGTCGACCGGGGTGAGCAGGATGTTGACGTCGGCGCAGCAGCGAGTGAAGCACGGCAGATCGGGGTGGCATCCAAAGCAGAAGTGCTCGTTCTCGGGCAGCCGACGCTTGTCCGCCAGGTCGGGAGGCACGTCAGGAGTGACCTGGCTCATCGGACGCCTCCCTTCGGCGCCGTCTCCGCAGGTCCGAGCTCCATGGTGATGTCGGCTTCCAGGATGCGGTCCTTCAGCGCGTCGCGCGACCAGACGGCCAGGGGTGAGTCCTGCCCGTTGGCCGGATCGATGCGGTAGCGGTAGGACACCTTGACCCCATAGTTGTCCTCCATCCGCTGCCATCCCCGCACGAAGTACGGGCACTCGTCGTTGAAGCAGGCGACGTGGAACGTGGAGTCCCAGCCTCCCTCTTCGGGCACGGTGAACGCCTGGAGCGGCGTGCCGCAATGTGGGCATTTCGGGCTCATGCGATCCCCCTTCGAAAGAAGCCCGGAAGAACGCCCCAGGCGCCCTCGGAACCGAGAACGCCTGGGGCAGTGAACGGTGCGAGCGTCAGCCGCCCAGCTGCTCGTGCTCTGCGGCCGGCTTGAAGGTCGGGATGATGTCCCGCTTCATCATGTCCCACTTCCCGGTTGCCGTGTCGTACTTGCAGTTGACGAAGCAGTGCCAGTTGTCCTCGTCGATCTTGGGGAAGTCGGAGCGGAAGTAGTAGCCGGGCCACCGCGTCTCCTCGCGGTAGAGCATGGTGTGGACGTGGGCCAGAGCCTGGAACATGCGGTGGTAGTTCTCCCAGCAGCGCATCAGCTCGTGGAGATCCTCAGCCCCCAGCTTGTCGGAGTCTTCCTGAAGGAAGGCCAGGAGCTCCAGGCCCTTGTCCAGCATGGGCTTGGAGGTGGTGAACTGGGCCGTCACTCCGCCGGCGTACTCGTCCATGATCTTCTGCAGACGACGCATGAACATGTCGGGCCTGATGTAGTTCGGGTTGACGTTGGACTGGGTCGACGCGCTTTGGTTCTCCTCGAAGGTGGCCAGCGGCTTGTAGGTCGCGGTCTTGAGCGCCTCGACCTCGGCGTCGCTGACGTCGGGCTTGGCGGGATTCTCGTTGACCAGATACCGGATGGCCGCCTTGCCGGCGATGCGTCCCTCGGCGTGGGAGCCGGAGGAGAACTTGTGCGACGAGGCGCCGGAAGCGTCACCGGCGCAGAACACGCCCTTGACGGTCGACATCGTCTCGTAGCCCCAGAAGTACGGCTCGGGGGCGAGGTCCTTGGGACCGCTCACCCAGGCGCCGGAGGCGCCGGAGTGCGAACCGATGAAGTAGGGCTCGGCGGCGGCGATCTCGGAGGACTTCTCCTCGGGGGCGGTGTTGGTGGCCGCCCACAGGATCGCCTGCGAGATCGTCATGTCGAGGAAGTCCTCCCAGGCCTCGGACTCCAGCTCCTTCATCTTCTTCTTGTAGGCCTTGGGATCGGGTGTCTGGTCGGCGATCTTCTTGATGGCTTCCTCGGTGCGCATGTAGATCGGACCCTTGCCCTCGAGCACGTCCAGCATCCCGAGGTAGTTCCGCAGGTTGGCCGGGATCGGCTTCACCTGACCGTAGGGGCCCCAGTTGGCCAGCTCGGGGCGGCGCTCCTGCATGTACTCGCCGCCGAAGGCGTTGGTCGCCCGCGACTTGAAGAGCAGGAACCAGGCGCCGACCGGACCGTACGCGTCCTTGAACCGCACCGGGATGAAGCGAACTTCCTGGCAGGTCATCTCGGCGCCGGCGGCCAGCGTGAAGTAGGCGGAGGCACCCGCATTCCACGGCGGATACCACGCGCGGCCCGCGCCCTCGCCGGAGGACCGGGGCTTGAACACGTGAACGGCGCCACCCATGGACACCAGGGTCGCCCGGGACTTGAACACGTAGAACTTGTTCTCCCGAACGGAGAACCCGTAGGCGCCCTTGCAGACGTCACCGTCCATGATCGGGCCGGTGACGAAGACGCGCTCGTAGATGTTGTCCGCGCCGATGGCATTCTTGGCCGCCTCGGCCACGATGACCTTGTAGGACTCGCCGTTGATCATCAGCTGCCAGCGGCCCTCGTGCACGTAGCCGCCCTTCTCGTCCTTCCAGATGGGGAGGCCCCACTTCTCGAAGAGGTGAACCGTGGAGTCCACGTGGCGAGCGATGTCGGCGACGAGGTCCTCGCGGGTGACGCCCATGAGGTCGTTGCGGACATAGTCCACGTAGTTCTTGACGGTGTTCTGACCGTCCTTGAGGCCGACGTACTGGTTGATGGCGGAAAGGCCCATCGCCACTGCGCCGGAGCGGTCGACGGCGGCCTTGTCGACCAGGGTGACCTTCAGGTTGTTCTTCTTGGCCCAGTAGGCGGCCTCGACGGCCGCGCCGCACGCGGCCATCCCGCCACCGAGGATCAGGAGATCGGTCTCGACGACAACGGTTTCGAAGTCTTTCATGCCTCTCTCCCTCCCCTACTTCCGAGTCCAGACTTCGGGCAGACCGAGGGCCTCGGGCTCCGTGGACAGAACGGGGCCGTCGAGGTCGGCGGTTTCAGCGAAGCCTCCCGACGGCTCAGCCTTGCCTTCCGGGGTGGTGCGGATCGGGAACTTGAACCGCTTGAGGGTCCCGTTCCGGAACTTCACCGTCCACATGACGGAATCCGTGGAGCGGAGAGGCACGACCGACGCCCCCATGGGGACGAAGTCGGCATAGCCGCGGACATCGACCGCCTGCGTCGGGCAGATCTTGACGCAGTTGTAGCACTCCCAGCACATGTCCGGCTCGCGGTTGTAGGCCTTCATGGTGTCGGTGTTGAGCACCATGAGGTCGTTGGGGCAGATGTACTGACAGGCAGTCCTGTCGAGCGCCTTGCACCCGTCACACTTCTCAGGATTGACGAAACTTGGCATTGACACCTCCGTGGCATCGGCTGATCGATCGGCAGAGACGCCCCATCTCCGGCGCCGCCCGCTGGCGGCTCACCAGGGCGGCGCCAAGAGCACTCGGCGCCGGGTGAATCGAGGCGGAGATCATCAATGTCGCTCTATCCGAGGCAGCGCCTTTCGTTGCAGGCCGATGCCGCTGCTCGGGACAGTGGAAAGCAAGCTCTACGCCACCCCTTTCCGGGGCCGTGTGGCGCGTCCTGTTGCGTTTGGATGGGCCCCGGTGGGCCAAAACGGAGTCGCGGGTCGGCAAGATCGGCGGGGCGCCCGTGCCCCGCGTTACGCGTGCGAAACGTAGTGGGTGCGTGCTAACTGCTGCGTGGGCGGGACCTTTGGCCTAGTCCTGCTAGTCCCTAGGCTCTAGGTGGAGGAGGGAAGGGACAGGCGGGCGAGCCTGGCCTGATGGCTAGACTCGCTCTTCGCGGGCTCCGAGCCATTCGGCTCTTACGTCCTTGACTTCTGGGAGCTCGCGGCAGGTCTTCAGCACATCGTCGAGGAGGGCGTCGCCGGGAAGTATGCCGGAGAGGTGGACGACGCCGTCGCTGGCCTTGACTTCGATCTTCGCGGCGGCCGCGGCAACCTTCGGGTTGAGGAACAGCTTGGCATGCGTGTGCGAGGCCAGCTCGAGATCGGCGAGCTGCTGGCGCGTCTCGTCGGTGACCTCGAACTCCTTCCGCCCGATCATGGTCGCGATCAGGTTGCAGGCGGCATCGATGGTCAGCCTCTCGAGGTTGAGCGTCATGTCGTAGAGCGCCGGGTCCAGCCAGTCGATGCCGTAGAGGAAGCGGGTCCACGAGGCCCGCTCTTCGTCCCGCTTGCGGATGAAGCCTTCTGCCGCACCCTCGGCCAGCCCGTACTCGCTGACCGCCAGCGGGATGCGTTGGTTCATCGGCATGATGATGCGGATCCGCAGGACGTGCCCGACGCCCCGGAGAAGCAGGTGTCCGGCGTGCCCGTGATACACCACGTTGTCGGTCCGGACGAGATGGCACAGCGTGGCCTGGGCCACGCTCACGTAGATGCGCCGGTCGACCCGGAAGCGGTCCCAGAACCGCGGCGCCTCCACGAGTCCCTTCTGGAGACTCTTCTCGTCGACGCCGTATCGCTTGGCCGCCTCCTGCACGAGCTCTTCGCGGCTCACGACCCGATAGTCCAGGTTCGGTCCGAGGCACCGTGCCAGGCTCCGGCCCCCGCTGAGCGACCCGCGCGAGATCGTGATGATGGCCATGGCTTCCTCCTCGACCCGAGACACAGTCCGGCGGCCCGTCGGGCTCGCCGCGGCGCAGCGGCAATGGTATGCGAAGGCGGCTGCACTTGCTGTGCCAGTGCAGCCCCGGCCCCGCCGGCCCCCATCATCCTCCGCCGCTCACCCCGCCGTCGTCGCTACGCCCAGCGACATGACCAGGCGGCGGACCGCCAGCGCCGCGCCTGGAGCGGCGATGCGGCAGGACGGCTAGCGTCGGACGATCTGGTTCCCCGTGCCCTGGTCGAGCACGACGTCGTCCAGGCCCACCACGGCCAGGCACCCGCTCGTCCCCAGGCCCAGCTCGAGGTCGGGGCCCGAGCCGGAGTCTAGATCCGCGAGTGCGTTACCGAAGACCCGACACCCTGTCGTGTCGTCCACTCCGATGCCAGTCCCGGCCCAGCCTGACAGGGCGTTGCCATACACCCAGAGCCGGCGCGCGCCCCAGGCCTCGAGGCCACTCACTGCGGTGTTGCCCTCCACCCCGACCCTGAGGCGGTTGCCGGCGAGAAGGACGTCGGAGCTTCCGGGGTCGCCCTCGAGCGTCCCCAGATCCCAGAAGAACACACCGGACGGGAGGTCGACCAGGGTCCCGATCGAGCCGCGGTTGTGCGTGATGAGAAACGTGTTGTCCCGCGAGGGCTCCCCGTCGAGGTTCAGGATCACCTCGGCCCCGACGCGGTCGACGTCCCAGTGGTTGCCGTAGACGGCCACCCGCGAGCGGGTCGTGTCCAGAACGTTCATCCCGACGATCGAGCGATAGCGGTTGCCGGACACCGTCACCCTGGCGTCGGCAAGCTCCCACAGCGGGGTGCCATTCTCCATCCCCAGGAGCTCGCTGTCCGAGATGCGGAAGCGGCCCCTCACCGGATAGACGGGGTAGGGGCTGTCGTCGCCCGGGTTGAAGAGCAGGCCCTGGAAGTGGACACCCGTCCAGAGCGTGGTCCCGGACATGGCGGCGGGATGCGCGTCGGGACCAGCGACGATCCGAACGTGTTTCACGTCGAAGCGAACCGGGTCTCGTCCCGTGAGCAGGATGGCGCCGGCTAGCTCGGACCTCCAGCTCCATCCGTCGTTCCAGCCCGAGGTTGGCCTCTCGCCGGGCTCCGGCGAGGGGATCTCGACCGAAAGGTCGCGGATCTCCGCCCGCCCCTCGACGAACTGGAGAAGATACGGCCAGGGGTCCCGACCCGGCTCCAGCGGGTCGTCGCGCCAGTAGCCGAATGGATTATCGTTCACCAGGAGGGCGGGCAGCGCCCGGATCACAGTCCTCTCCCGCCCGGCTCCCCGCAAGACGCCCCGGAAGTCTCGGACCCGCACCGGGGCAATCTGAAGGACACCTTCGCACAACGACACGACGCAGCGGTGCCTCGCCCCCACGCAGCGCTCGAGCGCCGACTGCAGCGCCTCCGTATCGTCGACACCGTTCGGGGCGAGACACTCGCCGGCTCTTCGACCCCGGGCGTCTGCCGGCGACGCGAGCATGGCGACCGCGGCGACCGACACCACCGCCGACAGGATTCCCTTGGTCACGCTTCGTTCCATCTGGTATGCCTCACGAAAGCGAACCCGTGGGAGGGGTGCTGGGCTCGTCCAGATGCTAGCACCAGGACGCGCCGATGATCCAGGGCGTTTTTCGCCCGGGCCCGCCCGGCGCAGGGCCGCTATCCGCAATGCGTAGAAGCAAGAGCCGGAATGCCGGCGCGGCCGCCGATCAGCCTTCGTACAGGCGTGGCACCCGGTCGTTGATCGCGGTGAGGATTTCGTACGGGATGGTCCCGGCCCATTCGGCGAGCTCCTCGACGGTCACCCGCGCCTCTCCCTGCTCGCCGATCAGCACCACCTCGTCGCCGTTGTAGCCGGTACCCCACTCGATGTTGACCATCACCTGGTCCATGCAGATCCGCCCGACCTGGGGGTAGCGCCGCCCCCGCAAGATCACCTCGGCCCGGTTCGACATGCTCCGGAAGTAGCCGTCGCCGTAGCCCACTGGCACCGTCACCACCCGCACGCGGTGGTCCGAGGACCAGGTCCCCCCGTAGCTCACCGGGCTGCCCGGCTCCACCACCTTGAAGAAGACGACCCGCGATTTCCACGCGAGGGCCGGCTTCACCTCCACCGCGCGCGGCGCCCCGGGGAAGGGGTAGACGCCGTACGTCAGGATTCCCGCCCGCACCAGGTCCAGGTGGCTCTCGGGCATTCGCAGAAGCGCCGCCGAGTTCGCGATGTGGCGTTGTGGCCGCGGCAGCGAACGCCGTTCGTAGAAGCGCAGCGTCTCCTCGAAGCGCTCCAGCTGGTGCCGGGCGTCGGCGAGGTCGTCGGCGTCGGCATTGGACAGGTGCGAGTAGATGCCGTCCACCTCGACGTGCGCCGAGCGGGCCGCGGCCTCGAGCAGCCCCTCCGCGTGATAGTGGTGCACCCCGATCCGCTCCATGCCGGTGTCGATCTTGAGGTGCACTCGGGCGGTCGCGTTCCGGGCCGCCGCCGCCTCCTCGATGTCGCGCAGACGGGCGAGGGACGGGGCGGTGAACGTGAGGCCGTGCTCGAGGAAGAGCGGGATCTGTCGGGTCCAGACGCCGCCCATCACCAGGATTGGGTTCTCGATTCCGAGCTGGCGCAGGGTGATGCCCTCCTCGACGAGCGCCACCCCGAACGCGTCGGCCTGGGACGCGAGACAGCGGGCGACGGCCTCGAGACCGTGGCCGTAGGCGTTCGCCTTCAGGATCACCATGACCCGGGCGGGGGCGACGAGCGCCTTCACCGCGGCCAGGTTGTCACGCAGCCGCGAGCGGCTCACCACCGCATACGTGGGACGCAGCCGGGCGTCCTCGGCGTCGCGGGGCGATCCGGGCTCCATGCCGAGCAGTGAAGCACACCCCGGGCCAAACACGAAGCGCCGGGCCGGCCGGGGTGGGGAGGCCAGCTCCGCCCCGGGGGCGTCGCCTCAGGTCTCGCTCGCGAGCAGGGCCTTCGCCAGGCGAGCGTAGGCGGTGGCCGCCTCCTCCAGCTCGCGAATCTCGACGCTCTCCTCGTCCGTGTGGGCCACGGTGATCGATCCCGGACCGAAGAGGAGCGGGCGGCCCCATGCCGGCAGGAAGGGGATGTCCGTCGTGAAGGCGAAGACCGCGCTCTCGAAGCCCGGCACCGTGTGCAGCCGCACGGGCGGGACCTCGAGCACCGTCTCGATCGAGACGCGGGAGCGCAGCGAGGAGAGCCGTTCGAGGACATCGGTGCCCGGGCCGACGGTCCGGAAGTTGAGCTCGGCCTCGGCGGACGGAGAGAAGACGTTGGGGGCGATGCCGCCGGAGATCAGCCCCACGATGTAGAACGTCGACCCCAGATCCGGGTCCTCGGGCAGGGGCAGCCCCCGGAGGTCGACGAGGGCGTCCACCAGGGTGTCTATGGCCGAGACCCCGAGATCCGGCTGTGACGAGTGGGCCGCCCGACCGGTGGCCTCGAGCTTCAGTCGCAGGACGCCCCGGGTGGCCCGTCCAAGCCGGCTGTCGGTGGGCTCGCCGTCGATGAGGTACCTCGAGCCCGGCGGGACCGAGTTCGCCGCCATCGCCCCGTCGCTGCCGCGCTCCTCTCCGACCACGAACAGAAGCCCGACCCGCTCCTCGCCTTTGTCCCGAAGCCGCTCCGCGGCCGTGACCTGAGCCGCGATCGCTCCCTTGGCGTCGCACGCCCCCCGACCGTGGAGACGGCCCCCGGCCACGCGGCTCGGGAAGAAGGGAGGCACGCAGTCGATGTGGGTGGAGAAGACCACCTCCGGCTTCGGCTGAAGAAAGGCCTGGATGTTGACCCGCCCCCCGTCGACCTCCTGCTCGCTCACCTCGAAACCCCGCGTCCGCAGGTGATCGGCGAGCCAGCGGCAGGCCTCGGCCTCGCGGCCCGTCGTCGAGTCGATATCGATGAGGCTCTGGGCGAGGTCGACGAGGCTCATCGCAGCCAGGTCTCCAGCTCGGTACGGGCGTCGGTCTTCTCGTCCCGGTACTTGACGATGACGGGGGTGGCGAGGGCGAGCCCCCACTCGCGGCCGGCGCCCACCGTGACCGCTCGCGCCCCGGGCACCACGACCGCGCCCTCGGGCACGACGAGCGGCACCCCTGCCTCGGGCCGCAGGATCCGGCCGTTGGGCAGGTCGTAGACCGGGGTGGATCCCGTGAGCACCGTCCCCGCCCCGATCACCGCACGGCGCCGGACCACCGCGCCCTCGTAGAGGCCGGTGTTGCCACCGAGGAGGACGTCGTCCTCCACGATCACCGGCATGGCCCCCACCGGCTCGAGGACCCCCCCGACCTGTGCTGCCGCGCTGACGTGCACCCGACGGCCGACCTGCGCGCACGACCCGACGAGCGCGTGCGAGTCGATCATCGAGTCTTCATCCACGTACGCACCGATGTTGACGTACATCGGCGGCATGCAGATCACGCCGCGTCCCAGGTAGGCCCCGTCGCGCACCGCCGACCCACCGGGGACGACGCGGACCCCGGAGGCGAGCTCGAGCGGCTTCAGGGGGAGCGTGTCCTTGTCGAAGAAGGGGAGGCGTCCGTGGTCCATCGACGCGTCCGTCAGGTTGCCGTGACGAAACCCGAGCAGGATGCCCTGCTTGACCCACTCGTTGACCCGCCACCCCGTGGGCGATCCCGGGTCGGGCTCGGCGGCCCGCGCCTCGCCCCGCGAGAGCGCACCCCGCAGGTCGCCGAACGCCTCACGCGCGTCGGCCGGCTCGGCCCGCGCACCCGCTTGCCAGAGTTGCTCGATGCGCTTGTGAAGCGCCTCCATCTCCCCGTTCACTGCTTTGCTCCCTCGGGCCGTAGCCCGAGCTCGGCCAGCACGCGGGCCAGACGCTCACGCGTCTCGGCCTTCGCCGGCACCATCGGCAACCGGAACGCCTCCTCGAGAAGGCCCATCTGGGCCATCGCCGTCTTGACCGGGATGGGATTGGACTCCGCGAAGTTCGCGGTGAGAAGCGGCAGGAGCCGCTGATGTCGCTCGCGGGCGTCCGCGTAGTCGCCCTTCTCGGCGGCCTCGACGAGCTGCACCATCTCGGCCGGGACCTCGTTCGACGCCACCGAGATGAGCCCGCGTGCCCCCACCGCCATTGCGGGGAGGGTCATCGCGTCGTCGCCCGAGAGCACGATGAAGTCGGCGGGCACCGTGCGGCAGACCTCGCTGATCTGGTTGATGTTCCCCGACGCCTCCTTGACCGCGGCCACGGTGGATATGGAGGCAAGGCGAATCAGCGTCTCCGGGGTGACGTTGCAGCCCGTGCGCCCGGGCACGTTGTAGACCACGATCGGCAGCGGGGTCGCATGCGCGATCGCCTGGTAGTGCCGGTAGAGGCCTTCGGGTGTCGGCTTGTTGTAGTACGGGGTGACGGAGAGCAGGCCCTGGGCGCCGGCGGCCTCCATCGCCCGGGCCGCCGCGACGACCCCTTTCGTGTCGTAGCCCCCGGCCCCGGCGAGGACCGGAACCTCTCCCGCCGCCTCCTCGACCACGAGCTCCACGACCCGTTGTCTCTCCTCGGCGGACAGCGTCGGCGTCTCGCCGGTCGTGCCGCAGGGCACGAGGAAATGGATGCCGGCCTCGATCTGCCGGCGGGCGAGCCGCCTCACCGCCGCCTCGTCGAGAGCGCCCGACGAGTCGAACGGCGTGACCAGAGCGGTGCCGCAACCCGTGAACGGAGTTCGCATGACCAGCCTCCTTCCTCGATCGTCAGCTCGCGGTGGACGCGAGGCCGAGGACGTCCTGCATCGTGTACCAACCCTTCCGGCCCGACACCCAGCGCGCCGCTTCGAGCGCTCCGTGAGCGAACGTCGCGCGGTCGCGCACGGTGTGGGCGAGAGTCAGGCTTTCGGCGGGTCCGTCGAAGCCGATGGTGTGCGTGCCCGGGACCCACCCCGCCCGCGTCGACGAGACGTCGACCGGGAGGGAGTAGCCCACGTCTTCCAGCGCGCGCCGGAGCATCAGCGCGGTGCCGGACGGGGCGTCTCGCTTGGCCTTGTGGTGCGCCTCGTGAATCCAGGCGCCGTAGGCGTCCTTGTCGCGGAGGAGGCGGCCCATCGTCGCGGTGAGGGCGTTCATCAGGTTGGCCCCGAGCGAGAAGTTCGCCGCCACCACCGCCCCGACCCCGGAGCGCTCGACCGCCTCGCGGACCTCGGCTTCGCGATCTCCCCAGCCGGTGGTGCCCACGACCAGGTTCACCCCGGCCGCGGCCACCCGCGGCACAGTGGCCACGGTCGCCTGCGCGGTCGAGAAGTCGACCGCCACGTCGACGTCTCGACACCTCTCCTCGGTCACCCCACGGCCCTCGGGATTCGAGTCGATCTCCAGGATGCCGGCCACCTCGAACCCGTAGTCGGGCGCGAGCATCTCCACCAGCTGTCCCATCCTTCCGTGTCCGACGATCAGGAGTCGCATCGCCCCTCCTCAGGCGGTCGCCGCGCTCGCGGTCCCGGCGGAAGCGTCGTCGTCTTCGAAGAAGTGCCGGTGGAGCCGCTCCATCGCGACCGCCGCGGCATCCTCGCGCACGACGACGGTGATGTTCTGCCGAGACCCCCCCTGGGACACCATGACGAGAGGGAGGCCCTCGAGGGCCCCGAGCATCTGGGCGGCCAGGCGCGGATCCCGCCGCAGGCCGTCCCCGACCGCGCAGACGATGGCCATCCCGTGCTCACTGACGACCTCGGCGAACTCGGAGAGGTCGGCGACGATCGAGTCGTGGGCTCGGCGGTCGTCGATCGTCACCGACACGCTGACCTCCGACGTGGTCACGACGTCCACCGGGGTCCGGTAGCGCTCGAACACCTCGAACACTCTCCGCAGGAAGCCGTAGGCCATCAGCATGCGGGTCGAGGTGACGTCGAGGCGCGTCAGTCCCCGCTTGCAGGCGATGGCGGCGGGGCCCTTCTTCCCGTTGGCCGGGTCTCGCGTGATCCGGGTCCCAGGTGCCTCCGGGCGGTGCGAGTTGAGGATTCGGACCGGGATGTCCCGCCGCACCGCGGGGAGGATGGTGCTCGGGTGCAGCACCCTGGCCCCGAAGTAGGCGAGCTCGGAGGCCTCGCTGAATGAGAGTTGTGGCACCACGCGGGTGGCCGGGATCATCCTCGGATCGGCGGTCAGCATGCCGTCGACGTCGGTCCAGATCTGGATCTCCTCGGCCCCGAGACCGGCGCCGAAGAGTGCGGCGGAGAAGTCCGATCCTCCCCGCCCGAGGGTCGTGGTGAGGCCCGCCGGGTTGGCACCGATGAAGCCCCCCAGCACCGGGACCACCCCCTCCTTCAGGAGCGGGGCCACCTCCCGACGGAGGCGCTCGTCCGTCGCCTCGACATCGGGCTGGGCGGCGCCGTGCTGTGAGTCGGTCACGAGGACTATCCGGGGGTCGATGCTGCGGGACGGGATGCCCGAGTCGCTGAGGGCGGCGGCCACGATCCGGCTGCTCGTGATCTCGCCGAACGAGACGATCGTGTCCCGCGAGCGGGGTGAGATCTCCTCGACGACCGACAGGGCGTGCACGATCGCCTCGAGCTCGTCGAAGCGCCCGTCGAGATCCGCCAGAAGGACCGCCTTCTCCTCGGCGCTTCCGACCAGGGCGGCCATGTCCTCGTGGCGCCGGCGGAGCGCGCGGACTGCCTCCCGCGCCTCCTCTCCCTTCCCGCCCTCGACGAGGTCGGCGATGTCGAGCAGGCCGTCCGTCACCCCGCCCAGCGCCGACACCACCACGAGCCGCGCCTCCTTCTCGCGGCCGACGATCCCGATCACCCGCCGCACCGCCTCCACGTCCCGAACCGAACTTCCTCCAAACTTCATCACGACCATCGCGAGATCCCTGTCCTTTCCGCTCACCCCGTTCCGCTCCGCGTCGGCCGCCGCCGATCCGGTCGCTCCAACGCACGAAACCCGCCGGCGGCTTCGGGCCGCGTCGGCGGGTCGTGGTGGCCGTTACTACTCTGGTTGAGACCGTCAGGTGCTCGAGGCCACACCACCGCCGAGGCGACTCGCGCGCTTTCGAGAGGCCCGCTTTCGACTGGCGGTGTGATCGGCGACCCGACGCATGCTGGGCGGAGTATAGGTTCCGCCTCCTCCGCCGTCAACGACGTCGTCGACGCGGTCCC
>JAJDNV010000089.1 GCA_022340545.1 Acidobacteriota bacterium
ACCGGGTCGCCCTCGAGCGTTTCCAGCGCGAGGCCCGGGCCGGAGGGGGGCACCGCCGTCCAGGTGACTCGGGGCGGAGCGTCTGCATTCCCGGAGGCGTCTCGAGACGGAAGGTCTGTGTACTTCCAGCGGGACCGCACCTCCGGCATCTGGCGAGTCCCAGTGGATGGTGGCGAGGAGACCGAGGTCGTCCCCGGGCCGACCGGTGCGCACTGGGCGGCCTTCACCGGCGGCCTCTACTACTTCACCTGGACGGAGAAGGCTCGCTGGGGAGAACTCGTCATCTGGCATCTGGACATCGAGTCCGGCCAGAAGACCGATCTGTTCCGGCGGGAGGGCCCCGTCATTTCGGAGCTGCTTGCGGTCTCCCCCGACGAGCAGTGGATCCTCTTTGGCGAGGAACCGCTCCCCACCTCCGAGCTGATGCTGGTGGAGAACTTCCGCTAGGCTCGCTTCCCCGCCGCCCGACCGCATCCCCTGCGGGCACAGCCCAAGCCTCTCTGCGGGCGCACACGAGAGCGTCCGAGTCTGCAACGGCGGGCGGGGGACAGAGGCGGCAAGCCACGGTGGAGCCGCCCGCACGCCACGGCACCTGCGGGCTTGACAGGGCGACTTTAGATGACTAATATGATCGACTAAGTGGAGTAAGACCTCTGTGCGGCTCACTGCCCGCAGCGAGTACGCGATCCTGGCGCTCGTTCACCTAGCGCGGCGCGAACAGCAAGGCTATGTGACGGTGCGGGGCATTGCCGAAGAGCAGGGCATCCCGGAGAAGTTCCTCGAACAGATCCTGCTGATCCTCAAGCGCGCGCACTACGTTCAGAGCCTCAAGGGACAGGGCGGCGGCTACCGCCTGGCGAAGCCGGCCAGACGGATCAGCCTGGCCGAGGTCATCCGCCTGTTCGATGGCCCGCTGGCACCAACGGAGTCGGTGAGCCGCTACTTCTACGAAGCGACTCCGATTGAGCGAGCTCCGCGCGTCCTGAAGGTCCTCCGCCAGATCCGGGACCACGTTTCACGGGTGCTGGAGAAGACCACCATCGCCGACGTCATGTGAGAGGAGAACACCAACCATGTCCCAGCCGAAGAGCGCGAACATCACCCACCAGGAGGCGTGTGTCACGAGGG
Source organism: Acidobacteriota bacterium (assembly GCA_022340545.1). Lineage (GTDB taxonomy): Bacteria > Acidobacteriota > Vicinamibacteria > Fen-336 > Fen-336 > JAJDNS01. The sequence continues at coordinate 1,129 of JAJDNV010000089.1, forward strand.
TGCAAAGAGAGGCGCGGCTCGGCCAGCGCGGGGCTACGGTCTGGCTCACCGGGCTCTCCGCCTCCGGCAAGTCAACTGTGGCCAGGCTGGTGGATCAGGCCCTCCACCAGCGCGGCAAGCACTCCTGCGTCCTCGACGGCGACAACATCCGCTTCGGGCTGAACCGCGACCTCGGGTTCAGCCCGGAGGACCGCAACGAGAACATCCGGCGCATCGGCGAGGTCGCCAAGCTCTTCGCGCAGACCGGGACGATAGCGCTCACCGCCTTCATCTCGCCCTACCGCGGGGATCGAGATCGCAACCGCGCGATCAACGCCGAGGGCGACTTCATCGAGGTCTTCCTCGACTGCGCCCTCGACGTGTGCGAGAAGCGCGACCCGCGCGGGCTCTATGCGAAGGCGCGGGCAGGACAGATCCCGGAGTTCACAGGCGTCTCGGCGCCGTACGAGGCCCCGAAGTCGCCCGAGATCGTCCTGCACACGGACCGGGAGGACGAGGTCGGGAGCGCGGCCCAGGTCGTGGCCTATCTCGAGGAGAACGGCTACCTGCGGGCCCCGAGCGAGTAGCGCCGGCTCGAGCGTCCGGATGGGGCTGCGCCCCCGCGTCGCTCGGGTCCTCCTCGAGGGGCCTCCGCCAGCGCCTCGGCGGCCACCCGGAGCGCGGTCGGCCCGACTTGACCAGCAGCCGCATCGTGTCACCCACTGCGGGCGGCGTCTGCCGAGCCCGCCCTCAACGCATTCCTCTGTGCCGCTCGCTCAGGACCTTCTTCTCTACCGTGACGCGGGTCATGGCTCCGACACCTTCAGGTACGCCAAGACTCACCCCCACGCAACGCCCGTTCGCATCTGACACCCAAGCACGAACATCGGCTCGTGGAGCATACGGTCGGACCGCCTCGGCTTGACTCGTCTCAGCTCTTCGGTCCGGCCAGCTCCCGGATGATGATGCTCCAGTGATCCAGGGCGTCGTAGAAGGCCTCGATGGGCACCCGCTCGTTGAGGCCGTGGGCGTACATGTCGTCCGGATCCATGAAGATGCCGCTCACCCCCCAGGTGGGGATTCCCGCCCGGCGGAAGTGCATGCCGTCGGTGCCGCCCGACTCCATGTAGGGGATGACCTTCACGTGCGGGTAGCGGGCGTGGACCGCCTTGCTGACCGCCGCCAACACGTCGTCGCGCAGCTCGGAGATCGGGCTCTCCGTCGGTTGCTGCAGTATTTCGAACTCCACCGCGTCGTTCGAGATCGCCTCGCGCAGCCGGCCCTTCACCTCGGCCACCGGCACTCCGGGAAACACCCGACAGTTGACGGTGGCGGTGGCCGACTGCGGCAGCGCATTCTGCGCGTGACCCGCCCTCAGCATGGTGACCACACACGTCGTGCGGGTCGTCCCGATGTAGGACGGCTCTCGAGCGAGACGGCCGGCGGCCGCCACGTCCTCCGGGTTGCGCGCGAAGCGCAGCATGGCCTCCCCCAGCTCGCCCCCCAGCTTCTGGCCGGTCTCCCGGAAGTAGGCCAACGTCATGTCGCTCCAGCGCACCGGGAACGTGCACGCCTGTACCTTCTTGATGGCATCCGCCAGCTCGTAGATCGCGTTGTCCTCCCGCGGTCGGGAGCTGTGCCCGCCCGGATTGCGCACGGTGATGTCCCAGGAGACGAACGTCTTCTCCGCCGCCTGGATGCCATAGGTCACGGCCTCGCCGTTCCTGTCGAGATCGCCGCCACCGGCATCCGAGTTCAGCGCGTACTCCGCCTCCGCCAGGTCCGGTCGCTCATTGGCCAGCATGCGGGTGGTGCTCATGCCGCTCTCCTCGTCCCCGGAGAACGCCAGGAAGAGGTCCCGCGTCGGCACGAAGCCGGCCTTCTTGAGCCGGATGAAGGTGGCGGTCAGCTGGGCCACCCCGAACTTGTTGTCCATGGTGCCCCGGGCGTAGAAGTAATTCTGGTCCCGGGTCAGCTCGAAAGGCGGGCGCTCCCAGTCCTCGGCGTACGCCTCCACCACGTCCATGTGTCCCAGGAAGAGGATCGGCTTCTGGCCGGAGGACCCGTCGCCGCGGTAGCGGGCCACCAGCACCGCGGTGGTGCCCCGGGGCACGACCTCCACGTCCTCTTCGGGGAAGCCCGCCGCCACCAGCTCATCGGCCAGGTACCGCGCCACCTTTGGGGTGTTCCCCATGCGCTTCGAGGTGTCCACCTCGACGATGGTGCGGTAGATCTCCAGTGCCTTCTGGGCGTGCTCGGTGGCGATGGCCTCCTGGGCCGGCACCGATGCGGCGTTCAACAGGGCTGCGGCCAATGCCAGGTTCAGAGTTCTCATGGCCTTCCTGCTCATCATGACCGCCGAGTCGAGGGTGAAGACTTCAGACCGTATAGTCCGGCGCGTCGAGGTCGCGGCGATCGAGCTTCCGCACGCCTTCCACCTTGGTCGCGACACCGATGACCGACTCCACGAGGGCCTCCGGGCGCACCTTCCCCTTGAGGGAGACGCGGCCGTCGTCGGCCTCGACCGTGATCTCCACTGACGCCGTCTTCTCGTTCGCGGCCAGGGCCGCCCTCACCCGGCTGGCCAGGACCAGGTTGGCCATCGCCTGGCGGCTCGCCTCCGTGGGCTGGAACGCCTCCCCTCGGGCCGCCGTCTCCGCAACCTCTGCCGCCGCCTCGACGTCCATGGCCTTCAGGTTGATGACGAGGTCGTACAGGAGCGGGTCGAGCCAGTCCTTCCCATACAGGAATCGCGACCAGTCCCGCCGCTGCTGATCCGCGGCCTCGATGCACCGGATCGCCTTCTCCCGGCTCAGGTGCTGGCGCTCCATCACCTGTTGGATCCGGAACGACATGGACGCGATCAGGCGGATGCAGAGGACGTGCGGGACGCCCTGCAGCAGCAGGTGCCCGGCGTTGCCGTGATAGATGATCCGGTCGTTCTGGGCCCTCTCGCACAGCGCCGCCTGGACGAGGGTGAGATAGCGCCGCCTCTCGTGCCGGAAGCGATCCCAGAACGTAGGGGGCTTCAGGAGCGCTTCCTGCAGGCTCTCCTCGGATGCCCCGAAGTGAGTCGCCTCCCGGATCACGTCTTCGCGACTCACGATGTCGTAGCCCAGCCTCTCGCCGAGCTTCTGCGCCAGCAGGAGCCCGCCGCTCGCCGAGCCACGGGATATTGTCACAACCGCCATGAGTTACCCCCCTCCCGTCCCCGCCGGATGGCCAAGGTGTGAATCTCGCTCCTCCCGGGCGCGGTTCGACCGTCCATCAAGACGCCAGCGTGCGCGCGATCAGCTCGCGGAGCTGGCTGATCCGGAAGGGCTTGGCGATGAAGTCGACCGCCCCGCCCTTCATCGACTCCTTGGCCTGCTCCGCGGTGGCGTAGCCAGTTATGACGATCACCCTCGTGCTCGGCGTCTGCTCCTTCACGAAGTGAAGAACGTCGAGTCCGGAGGGACCGGCCATCTTGAGGTCGGTGATCAGAACATCGTATCGGGTCTGCGCGAGCTGGTCGATGGCCGCCTGGCTGTCGGTCTGCGTCTCGACCTCGTATCCGCACTTCTCGAGCGCCGGCTTCAGGCGGTCTCCGACGATGGGCTCGTCGTCCAGGATCAGAATCTTCGCTCTATCGCTCACTGTCCCGCTAGCCTTCGATCTTCGGCAGGCCGACGCCCCGTCGCGCCCGCTTTGCCGCCTTCTTGACCTTCTTCGTCAGGTCCTTGAGCTCGAAGGGCTTGCACACGAAGTCGTACGCGCCGACGGCCTCGGCCTCGCGCGCCGCCTCGATCGAGCCGTACCCCGTGATGATGATGACCTGTGTCGGGTGACCGCGTTGTCGCACGTTCTGGAGAACATCCAGTCCCGTGGCCCCCGCCATCTTCAGGTCCGTGACGACCACGTCGAAGCGCTCCTCCTCGAGCGCGGCGAGGGCCTGTTTGCTGTTGGTGAAGGTCGCTACCCGAAGGTCGTTCTTCTCCAGGTGGTTCTTCAGGCGATCGCAGACGATCTCCTCGTCGTCGACCACCATGACTCGCGTCTCGTCCATCCAGTCCTCCTTCGACCTCCCTCACGACCCCTTGGCCTTCGCCGAGAGGAGGGCATCGTCGACTCCCGTGGGCTCGCTGCCCACGAACTCCCGTGCGCGCTCGAGTACAGTGCTCTCGTCGCGCATCAGCACGTCGAGCTGTCGCGAGTACCCGATCAGGCGGCCGATCATCTCGAGCCGCGCGGCCATCGGTCCCTGGTCGAGGTTGCGCAGGCGACCGATGACCAGGTCGCCCTTCGTCTCCACGGCGAAATCGTACTCCTGAAGGATCAGGGCGAGCACCCGGGCCCGCCGCGAGCGCCGGGTGATGTCGGTGACGCCCCC
>JAJDNV010000092.1 GCA_022340545.1 Acidobacteriota bacterium
CGATCCCTCTGGAAGCAGGTGCGGAACGCGTGCTCCTCCTCGCGGTGGCGCCTCCCCCGGCTCTCCGCACTCTTCATCCCGTAGGGCGCCAGCAGCTGCGTCTCGCGCTCCTCCTGGCTCCTCCGGTCCACGCTGAACATCCCGACCTCCAGACCTGATTCTAATGTGCCGGGTCGTTCCGAGGGCACCGCACGGCTCCCGGCCCGAGGCGTTTGCCGCCCCGATGCCGCCTCTGCTAGACTTTTTCGGTTCCGCCGTGGGCCACTAGCTCAGATGGGAGAGCGCCTGGTTCGCAATCAGGAGGTCGCCGGTTCGATCCCGGCGTGGTCCACCATGCTGGTGGAGAACTTCCGCTGAGGCCACTCAGCCGGCGATGGTCGCCTTGATCAGACGAGTCTCGCCGGTCACCCGGCCGCCCTCGTAGACTCGGCCCTTGCCGAATGCGGCCCCGATCCCGATGCCGCCCTTGCCGATCGTCGGGAAGATCACCCCCGGCCGGGAAAGGCCCCACGCGCAACATGAGAGCGTCGAGTTGTCTGCCGCGCATGAGCGAACACATCCCAGATCGCGGACGGTGCCGCGCTATCCTCTCCAAACGCAAGCGGGCGACGGGCTGGGCGAGAAGGCCAGCGCCCTCAAGGAGAGAGAGCGCGCAAGGTCACCACCGTCTCGCCGGCTTCGGGCCCAGGTACGCCGCCCCCTGATGCGCCCCCCGAGAACGCCCCACATCACCTCATCCGCGTCCGTGGGTGCCCGCCAAAGGTCCACACCTGGGCCCCATTGTCCCGCCGGCCGTTGCCCAGCCCTCGTAGCGCCAGGGTCTGGTGCGCCGATTAGTCGCGGTACCGGTCCTTGAGCACGAGCTTGTCGCCGGAATCGTCGACGTCCCAGATCTGAGGCTTGCGTCGTCCCCTGGGTTCTGCGTGATGGATGATGAGGAGCCGCTTCCCTTCGAACGTCCGGAAGAGCATTCCGTGGCCGGAGTTGTCGCCCTTGAGCGCCTCCTTCTCCTGAATCCACGGGCCCTTGATGCTGCCGGACGTGGAGTAGGCGACGCCTTGCGCGTAGCGGTGCTCACCCCAGCTCGACCACAGCATCCCCAACCGGCCCGTCTGCGTCCGGAACAGCTGGGGCCCGTCGGTCACCCACCCCGGCATCTTCAAGCCAAACGTGGCTTCACCAATGCTGTTCATCTCCTTCGACCAGGGCGCTTCGCTCGCGCGGAAGATGGTCGTCGGCTCCGCGGTCCGATGGGTCAGGTCCTTCGAGAGAGGCATATACGCCATCGTTCCGTCGATCAGCTGGGTCCACTCGTGAACGAAGACCATGTAGGTCGTGCCGTCTTCCTGGTAGAGGGTGCCGTCGATGATGTCCCAGTCCCCAGGACCGAGGCAGAAATCGTACTCGGGCACCAGGGGCTCGAACGGTCCCTCGGGCGAATCAGCGACCAGGAGCTGCGTCTGGTTGGTCGGCACGTTGTAGCGGCGCGGGACGTTTTCGATCAGGTGGCCGTGGTCGTTCCAGGTTCCGGCCAGGTAGTACTTGTCCCCGATGTGGTGAATCTCGGCCGCCGCCACGAAGTGTCCGTCCATCCACGTCCCCTCGAGGTCGATGATGCGATACGGGCCCGTCCACATCCTGAGATCTTTGCTCTTGTAGAGACGGCCACCCGTGCCCGTCAGATAGTACGTGCGGGACTTCTCGTCGGGATAGATGAAGGGGTCGCTCATCGAGATCTCGTCGAGCGAGACCGTTCCAAACGTCGGCTCCGGACGCCGGGGCGGCATCGGCGGCCTCGGGGCGCCGGTGCCCGTGGGAGGACGAGGTCCACCGAAGTTGTTCTGCCCCGGATCGGCAGGTGGCGCCTGCTCTCCGGGAACGGCCGGGTTCTTCACTCTCGTGTGATCTTGTGCCGGAGCCTGCTCGGAAAGGAAAACGAGCATCATCGCAGCAAAGCAAGTGGCCGGCAGGCTGATTGAAGTCCTCACAATCCCTCCGTGTCTTTCGTCCATGTTAGTTCTCTGCTGAAGGAGGCATCGCCGGCTCGGCTGGCCCAGGACAGCGCGGTGGACGGAAGCAGAGGAAACATCATGGGCGGGTTGGCAGGTGGCATTCCTTCGGCGTAGCCGCCCCCAAGAATACCTTGGCGGCCGGCCGTCGGCCGTGTGGCTGGGCGCCGGTCGCGCCTGACCAGAGCTCACCCACCAGCCCCTCCCGGCACCGCCTCACCCCGGGTGCCAAGGAGGTCGTCCATACCCGAAAGGGGGGACATGACGCACGCGAGGCGGCGAGGATGAGAGAATCGACGCCGAGGACTTCGTCGCCCGGGTGCTGGCGCAGACCCCGGACCCCAGACGCCGCCCCGTCCGCGACTGCGTCCCTGAAGCTGACACGGCGTCCGTACGTCTACACGCCTCCCGGCTACCAGACGGGCCTCGCGCGCTATCCGGTTCTCTTCCTGCTGCACGGTGGGGGCGGTGACGAGGACGCAACTGCGTCTGATGTACCTCTCAATTAGCCTCGACGATGGTCTCGGGGAGTCAAATCGCGAGTTCGCCGGCTGGCTGGAATCCAAGGGGATCGAGCACGTCACCGTCGAGACACCGGGCTACGGTCATGTCTGGCGGTCCTGGCGGATGGCCCTGGTCGATCTCGCGCAGCCGCGGATCGGGGGGCGATCCTCGGCTTCGGTTTCGGCAGCCGTCTGCCCACCGCGGCGAGGACTCGCGAGCCTCGCCGCCTGCTGCGCAACGACGGATCCATCAGCACCGAAATCATCACCAGGCCCAGGTGCTCGCCCGGCGCCGGAGCCGAGACGATCACCCTCCGGTGCGGTGCGGTCGCACCTTGCTCGCGGCGCCAATTGGATCGACTCCCGCAGAGTCCGGTTACTGCACCTGCACGTCCGCGCGCAGCCTGATGTCCGCCGAAGACGCCCCAACCATCACCCTGACCGACCCCTTCTCCACCGTGAACGTTTTCCGGTCGCTGTCCCAGTAGGCGACTTGTGACGCCTTCAGCGGGATCGGCACGGTCGTCGTCTCACCCGGCTCCAGGCGGACGCGGTCGAAGCCCACCAGCTTCAGCTTGGGCCGCTCCACCTTCGAGTCCAGGTGCTGGACATAGAGCTGCGGCACTGCATCGCCCGCGAGCTTGCCGGTGTTCGTCACGTCGACGCTCACGAGGAGCTGCCCGTCCGGCGCAAGGGCCGGCTGGTCGGTGCGGAGCCTGGCGAAGTCGAACGTCGTGTAGCTGAGGCCATGGCCGAACGGATAGAGCGGCGCGCCCTCGAGATACATGTAGGTCCTTCCGTGACGGATGTCGTAGTCCATCATCGGCGGCAGTTGATCCTCCGACGCCGGCCACGTGACCACGGTGTGGCCGCCGGGGTTGTAGTCACCGAACAGCACCTGCGCGAGGGCCCAGCCCTCGTCCTGCGAGGAGTGCGCCATGTGCACGATGGCCGGCACGTGCTCCTGCGACCAGGTGATGGTGTACGGGAAGCTCGACACCAGCACCATGACAGTGCGGGAGTTCGCGGCGTACACCTTCCGGACCAGCTCTTCCTGGGCCAGGGCGAGCGTCTCGCGGTCGCGGCCCTCGCGCCCCTCACCCGGATCGCTGCAGGGGAGGGTATCGCCGTTCCGCGTCCACTCCCGAGCCATGTTGGGGCCGCAGGTCGGGTGATTGCCGACCACGACGATCGCCACGTCGGATGCCGCGGCGGCCTTCACGGCGGCCCCGGCCTCGTCGTCGGGGGCGTAGCTCACGGTCACACCTGAACCGACCGCGTCGCGGATGCCCTGAAGCGGCGTGATGGCATACGGCGGAGTGCCGCCGTACCAGTCCCAGTGAACGCTGTCGGCCCTCGGGCCGATCACGGCAACGGACTTCAGCGCGCCCTTGCGGAGCGGCAGCGCCATGCCGTCGTTCTTCAGCAGGACGATCGACTCGAGGGCCATCGCCTTCGAGATGGCAAGATGGTCCTCGCTGTCCCAGGGCGCCGGGCCATCGGGAGCCTGGGAGTACGGGACGATCTCCGGCGGATCGAGCAACCCGAGCTTGACCGAGACGCGGAACTTCCGCCGCAGCGCCTCGTCGAGGTCCGCTTCCGTCACAAGGCCTTCCTCGAGCGCGGTGCGCAGCTCGTCCATGGCCCTGTCCAGGAACTGGTTGATGCCGGCCCTCAGCGCGGCGACGACCGCGGCCTTTTGATCAGGGACGACCTTGAAGTCCTCCCAGAGGTTCTGCACCGCGCCGCCATCGCTCGAGATGACCTGCACGCCCCACTTGCCGATCAACACGTCACGAAGGACGGGGTGGAGGGTCATGGGCGTGCCGTTCCAGGCGTTGTAGGAGGCCATCACCGCGTTGGCGCCGGCGTCCTCGAAGGCCATGCGGAAGGGCACCGAGTAGTACTCCCAGAACAGCCGCTCGTCGAACTGCGAGTTCGACGACATGCGTCCGTTCTCGTTCGAGTTTGCGAGGAAGTGCTTCAGCAGCGGGGCGGCCTGCCAGTACTTCGGATGGTTCCCCTGGATGCCGCGCGCGAACGCCGTCGCCATCACGCCGTTGAAGAACGGGTCCTCGCCATAGACCTCCTCGCTGCGACCCCACCGGGGGTCCCGGGCGAGGTCGGCTTGCGGGCCCCAGACCATCAGTACGGGCATCCTGGACTCTCCGGTCTGCGTGATGTAGCGCGCCTCTCGACCCTGCACGCCTCCGGCCTGGCGGACCAGGTCCGGGTTCCAGCTCGACCCCATACCCGGGGGCTGGGGAAACTGGGTCGTCGTGATGGCTGGCATGCCCCGCTCCGGCCTGCCCCGCTGGACGAGCCCGTGGATGCCCTCGGAGAGCCCGAAGCCGGGTACGCCCAGCCGCGGCACCCCGGAGTTGAAGCCCGCCAGCGTCTCCACCTTCTCGTCCGGGGTCATGAGCGACAGCAGGTTCGTGATGCGCTGCTCGGTCGGAAGATCGGGATTCCGGAAAGGCGGCGTCTGCGCCCCGGCCGCCGTGACTATCGAGAGTGATGCGACGAGCGTCGTCGCAAGGCAACGCGCCGTTGCCCAGTCACCGTGTGTCATGTGCTCCTCCTTCTGTGCAGCCATTTCCGGGCCGACCGAGAGGCGATTCGATGTCCCGGCGCCGCGCGCCGCCCCCCCGAGCAGCCGCAAGCACGGTCTTCATCGTGGCGCTGGCTGCGACTGGAGTTTCTGGAAGAGAACCGCACCCCCGGCGGGTTCGAGGCCGAGACCGAAGCGACCATCGGATCCGACGGTGATGTCGCGTCTCGCGGCGGTGCGGTCCGTGTCTTGGGCACCGGCCGCTGCCCGTGCCCGTTCGGGTGCAAGGCCCGGAAGCGCCCGGCGTCCGGGCCCGGCAGCACGTGATCCCAGAGGTAGTGGTAGGCCGACCGCTCGACTCAGGGTCGGCGTGCCTCTCACTCCTCGTCCGGCTGCTTTCGAGTGCCCTCAAACGTTCCTTCGCCGTACTCGCCGAACACCACCTTCCCGCTCATGGTGTCCCTGTCGACGGTGCCGACGTAGTCCACCTTCAGATCCTGCCCCTGGGCGCTCACCTCGATGCTCAGAGCCACCTCGTCACCGCTGATCGTCCCGGTCACGGGCGCCTCGCCGAAGAAGCCCTTGTAGGTCCCGGTGATGGTGTCGCCGTCCTGGGTCAGCGTGAACGTGGGGCTGCCCGAGCCCATTCCCGTCTCCACGTTCATCGTCCAGGTGCCGGTCACGTCCGCCTCGTCGGCGCCAGTAGCCAGGAGCGGCACGAGAGCGACCGCCGCCACGAGGATCAGGGGTTTCGATATTCTGGGCGCGTTCCTCATCCGGGTCTCCTCCCCGCTCCCTGGCGTTTGATGCCCCAGGTCTGCGGATCCTATTGCGTTTACGGGGGCCTCGGCAAGCGTCCTGGCGTGGCAGTATAGGCGCGACGTCCGACGTCGCCGCAGGTCACCGCGATGGTGAAGCCTGTCAGCACGGGAGGCCAGCTCCCAAGGAATGCCAAGCGTGGAACAAAGAGCGAACCCGCCCTGAGCTCCGGGCAGCTCACGGCCAGCGAGGCGCTCTCGCTTCTGCCTCCGGTGTGCGAGGCCCTCCAGTACGCCCACGACGAGGGCGTGATCCACCGCGACGTCAAGCCTGGGAACATCCTGATCGACGGCCGGGGCCGGTGAAGGTCGCCGACTTCGGCCTGGCGAAGCTCGGCCCCGCCGCGGGCGAGGCACGCCTGACGGAGGCCGAGCCGGTGATGGGCACGCCCCACTACCGGTCTCCGGAGCAGGTCGCCAGGCCACTGGACGTCGATCACCGCACCGACATCTTCCCGCTCGGGGTCGTGATCTACGAGCTGCTCACCGGCGAGCTGCCCCTCGGCCGATTCCCGCCGCCGTCGCAGCGGGCCGACGTCGACCCCCAGCTCGACGTCGTGGTGATGCGCGCATTGGAGAGCATGTCGGACGCGCGGCAACCGAAGGTGAGCGTTCTGCAGCGCGAGCTGGAGGACGTCCTCGGGCGGGCGCGCATCGAGTATCGGTCGCGCCGAACGGTCGCAGGCTGGCTGCTCGTCCACGTCGTGTTCGGCCCGATCCGCGAACCGGTCGCCGCGCGGCGTTCCAGCCTGAGACGCTCCCGGGCGAGGGCGAGAACGCCGATCAGGCCCACGCGACTTCACGAGCACCCCGACGGTCCATGAAAGTCAGGGAGTCGTCGGCTCGGAAGCCTCGCCGTCCTTGGCGAAGGCCATTCGGGTCGGGTTGACGAAGTCGACGAGGCGCGCCCGCTCCTGGCCCGTCGTCCCATCGAGTATCAGCACGGTGCCCTCGGTTAGGGCCACCGCGTACGACCCGTCGGCGGAGCGGCGAAAGCCCTGCAGCCTCGGCAGCTGTATCTCGCCGACCTTCGCGTTGCGCGCGGTGTCGATGAGGTGCAGCTCCGACCCGAGGACGGCGAGTGTCGACCCGCCGAGCAGCGCGAGCATCCGTCCCCCCGCCCCGATCTTCTCCACCGCGGCGGCGGTGTCTGCATCCACCACCGTCACGTCGCTCGTGTCCAGGTTCAACGCGTAGGCGTAGCGCCCGTCGGGGCGGAGGAGCATCTGCGGTGGCCCGCCCGGGCGGTAGAAGTAGACCTTCTCCGAGGCCCCATAGGTCAGGCCCGAGAGCATGGCGTTGAAGAACTTCTTCTTCCCGCGTCCCGTCTTCGTCGAGCCGATGGCCTTGCTCTGCTCCAGGTCGAGCACCGCGACCTTGTCCTGCGCCGGATAGTGAATGAAGGCACGGCGGCCATCCGCCGTCGCGAGCACCTCGAACGGCCGGTCGTCGTCGTCGACCACGCCCTTGCCGCCCCGCTCGAGAGGGATGGTCGCCGTCACCTGCAGGGCCTCGGGGTCCACGAAGGTGACGGCCTTCGAACCCACCACGCACAGGTTCTCCCTCACCTCGCCGAGCCACATGGGGCGGGCCGCCACGGGCAGCACGGTGACGAGGGCTCCCTTGCGGATGAAGCGCAGCTCGCCGCCGAGCCCTCCCGCGGGGCCCTCGCTCGCGACGGCGAACAGGCCGTCCTCGCCCAGCAGGCCCGCCACCGGAGCCCTTCCGAGGTCCAGGCGGTCCACGCGTCGCTCCGCGAAGGAGATCACCTCGACCGAACCGTTCTCGTTCTTCTTCGGGTTCTTGTCGGGCTCGCCAAAGTCAATGAGATACAGGCGCTCTTCGTCCCTTTCGACCTGATCCCATCCGGCGGAGTCGAGAGTGGCGGTGACGGACACCGACTCGACATCCACGATGGTGGTCCTGGCCTCCGGCCACGGGTACTTCTTCGAGCGCGGCAGTCCCAGCAACAGGGCCAGCGTCCGCCCGTCGGGGCTGCGCCAGGTCAGGTCCGTCCCCGGGTCGATCCGGAGTCGTCCCCTCTCCCGAGCCGTGGCGAGATCGACCACGACCAGCTCTCTGGGCAGGGCGTCGTCGGACTTCTTCGCGTCGTAGCCGGGGCAGGTGACGGTCAGACGCCCGTCCGGACCGGTGAGGACCGAGTCGAGCCCGAAGCCGAGTTCGACCCGGCCGATGATCGCGAAGCGGGACGCGTCGACGATGGTCGCCGAGGACCGTCCCTCCGCCTTCCAGCCTCTGTCGCCCTTGTCCTCACCGGGTCCGTAGTCGAGTGCGACGAGGTATCGACCGTCGTCGCTCTGAACAAGCCACGTGGGCTGTCCTTCCAGCGGCAGGCTGGCGAGGCGCTTTCCGGCGGCGAGATCCACCGACACCAGCGCCGGGGCGCCCGGGTCCAGGACGAAGACCCGTGCGCTGGGCGCCGCTTCGGCGGGAAGGCTGGCCGCCGTCCAGAGGAGCAGGCTCGCCAGCGTCGTGGCCCATCCTATCGAGGGCACGGGAATGGTCGCGTCTCCAGTCGCCATGGCCATCCTCCCTTGACGACCCTACGCTTACGCTGCGGGGGGTTGTGCCGGAAGTGTACACCCGGTCCCGCCAGACTCCGACGGGCCCCGTCGGCTGGAGGACGCAAAGGGCTGGAGGAGATTCATAGGGAGGAGACGAGACCGAGGTCGTGTCGGAACAGCTCGGCTGGTTTGGTGATTGGGCCCTCTCCCGGAGCGGCATCTCCTACGCGACGGAGCGGACACAGGCCCGCAGGGAGAGACACGCTATCCACTATCTCGACCTCGAGTCGGGCCAGGTCAGCGAGCTGTACCGGAAAGACGGCCCGTTCGGTCACATCTACCTGGCGGTCTCGCCCGAGGAGGAGCGGATTCCCTCGACGGCGAGGCGCCCAAGTGGGCCTCCGAGTTGATGCTGATCGAGGACTTCCGCTGAGGCCACTCCCGCACCGGCGTTCCTTGTGCCACCGCGGCGCTACGATCTCATCCGGTCTGAGCGGGTCTCAGCCGGTCTCGTCCTCGTCCTTCTTCATTGTCTGAGGCCCACTTAGACCTTCTGGGGCCTTCTCAGACTCCCCTTCCGGCTCATTCGCAATCAGGAGGTCGCCGGTTCGATCCCGGCGTGGCCCTATTGGAGCCTTTGCTCGACTAGTACTCGACCGCTTGACCGGCGACGGGTAGCGAGCCATGGAACTGGACGATCAGCCAGTTGCCGGCTCGCTTCTCAAGGACCCCGGTCGCCCTCACTCCCTCCAATTCGATGGGGTCTCCATCGGCAGGCACAAGCCGCAGGTTCAAGACGGAGGAGAACCACGCCACGGTCCCGGTCTCGTGGACTTTGACGACCTGTTCCTTCACGGAGGGTTCAAAGCTCTCGTAGGCGTCCATCTGCTGCTGCATCGACTCGCGAAGAGCGTCCCATCCAACCCAGCGCTCTGCGGCATCCGTGCCAAAGTTCACCATGTCGGGATCGTGGGCCATGACCCTGGAGAACAGCTCAAGATCCTCAGTCTCCCAGGACTCCCAGAACTGTCCGAGGACGTCCGTTACCTCTGCCTTCTCCACCTCGATATCGACCGGAGCCACAGCAACCTCCGTCTGCGCTGTGCATGACCAGGCTGCCAACGCCGACATCAAGATGGCCGTCGCCATCCATGCCTTCATCGTCTTCTTCTTGTTGGCGGCAGGCTTCCCAGCCCGCGGCGTTTCTAGAACCGGAGGATCAACCCGCCCGAGAGCTCGAAGTGGTGCGAGTACTGTTTGACTTCAGACGGCCGGGCCTGGTCGGGGTACCACTCGGTGAGGTAGCAGCCCCAGTAGGGGTCGCACCACCAGCCCGGGACGTCAGAATCGACACGCGTGGGCGTCCAGCGACCCTCCAGGCGGATGCCGACCTTCGGGCCGGGGAAGACCTTCACGCCGAGCGCCGCGGTGCTCGAGAACCTCGTGCTTCCGATGATGTCGCGCTGAACGCCGCCCGCGCTCGCCTTGACCGTACCGTACTGCGTCCCCCCCAGCCCGACCAGGAGGTAGGGCCGTACCCTGGCGTGAGCTCCGCCGAGGTTGTAGCCAATGTACCCATGGTAGTTGCGAATGCTCTCGTCTCCGAGCTTCACGGTCGACGTCCCCGTGATCTCGATCTCGGTGGGCTGCTGGTTGAATAGAAACCCGATCTCGGCATGCTTTGATGCCATGATGCCGAGCCGCAGCCCCCAGGAGAGCCCATCGCTGGGCCCTATCCCGGTGAACGTCCCGGCGCCGGGGACGACCACGCCGGGTCCGCTCACTCCATCGCCGAACGTCCATCCCGCGGTCGCGCTCACCTCGACACGGGAGTCCTGGGCCCACGACAGGGAGGCCACCAGCAAACAGGCCGCCGCCATCCACGTCGCCCTTCGAAGCATGTCCATCCTCTCCCTTTGAACGGTCTTCGAACCGGAGAGCCGGGTCCGCTCGAGTTCCTCACCGTTGAGTAGCATCTGAAGAAGGTGCTTTCCGCGGGACACAAGGACTCCGCTTGGGGTCGAGACATCTAGACCGATGCTTTTCGTGTGGCCTATGCGGAATCAATGAGCCGAATGACCCAGGGAGCCCCCGTGAGCATCCTTATCATTCGCAATCAGGAGGTCACCGGTTCGATCCCTCCGTGCAAGCCCCTCAACAGGCTCGCGCCGCAGCAGGTGGGCGCCGCGGCGGAGGCCGGTCGCCTACTTCTCGAGCGTGGGTGTGGCGGGCGCGCATGAGCGAAGACATCCCGGACCCTGGACAGCGCCGCACCATCCTCTCCAGACTCAAGCGGGCCGCGGGGCGGGGCGAGAAGACCAGCAACACCTCACCCGCGTCCGTGGGTGCCCCGTCGCACCGCGGCCGGGTCGGGCCGGATTCTGCCATCAGAATCCGGCTTTCGGGCGCAAGGTGGGCAAACCAGGTGTCCAAAGGGTTGTATAGTAGGCTCAGTCCTTGATAGTCCAGCCCGGCCACACGAGATGAGCGAGTCCGTCCCGCCCCTGCGGCGGTGTCCCCACTGCGCCGCCCCAAACCCGCTCGAGGCGGTGTCTTGCGTCTCCTGCCGGCGTCCGCTTCCCCTCGCCGAGCCCGACGAGCCGACCGCCGTATCGGCGCCGTCCGTGTCCGAATCCGGCCAGGCCCAGCTCGACGAGAGCGTAACTGAAGCTCCCACCGCACTCCCCGAGGCACCCGACTCGCTGGAGGGAGACGAGGAGGAAGCCCCCACGGCACTCGCCCCGGATTCCGGCCGAACGGAGGAGGACGACCGCGAAGCCCCGACCGAGCACGCGCCGCCTTCAGGGTCCGGCACCCCCCGGCCGCCCCGGGGCGAGGGTCCCCTGGAGGTCGGGCAGAAGTTCGGGCGGTACCACATCATCGCCCTCCTCGGCCTCGGCGGGATGGGGGCCGTCTACCGGGCCCTCGACGAGGAGCTCGGGGTCGGGGTCGCGCTCAAGATCGTGCGACCGGAGATCGCCAAGGAGCCGGAGGCCGCGCGCGATCTCGAGAAGCGCTTCAAGCGCGAGCTCCTCCTTGCCCGGCAGGTGACCCACCCGAACGTGGTCCGCATTCACGACATGGGGGAGATCGACGGCATCAAGTACATCACGATGCCGTACGTCGACGGGGTCGAGCTCTCTTCGATCCTCAAGGAGAACGAGGGCGGGCTTCCTGTCGAGCAGGTCGTGGCGGTGGCCCGGGGAATTATGTCCGGTCTTCTCGCGGCGCATCGCGCGGGCGTCGTCCACCGGGACCTCAAGCCGGCCAACATCATGGTCGAGAACGACACCGGCCAGGCTCTCATCATGGACTTCGGGATTGCCCGGTCGGCCTCGTCGGGCGATCCGGCCCAGAAGCCTCGAGCGGAGCTCCTCCAGAGCCCGCACACCGCCGGGCTCACGACGGCGGGCGCCATCGTCGGGACGCTCGAGTACATGGCACCCGAGCAGTTTCGGGGTGAGGCGGTCGACCACCGGGCCGACATCTACGCCTTCGGCCTGATCCTGTACGACCTCCTCTCCGGGCGTCGGCGCAAGGGAGGCCGTCGGACGGCCATCGAGGAGGTCGTCCAGCGGATGGAGAAGCCTCTCCCTCCCCTGCGGGAGGTGCGAGCCGACGTCCCCGCGCCCCTCGAGAGGATCGTCACCCGGTGCATCCAGCCGGATTCTGGCGCGCGCTACGCCACGAGCGAGGACCTGGCGGCCGACCTCGAACGCCTCGACGAGCAGGGCCAGCTACGACCGCTGCCGAAGCGGTTCACGAGGACCTTCCTGGCCACGACGTCGGCGGTGATCCTCGCCGCGCTCGTCGGCACGTGGCAGCTCGCGCGGTCGCGTGAGCCGGCCGAGCCGCCGCCCCCGATGTCCGTACTGGTGGCGGACTTCGCCGTCGAGACGGGCGAGGCGGGTCCTGAGAGCGTAGAGAACGAGGCCGTGTTCGCGGGCACGCTGGAGACGGCCATGGGGACGGTTCTCGAAGGCGCCCCGTTCGTCAACCTCTACTCGCGCGGCACGGCCCGCCAGCTCATCGAGAAGCTCGACCCCGGGCGCCCGCTCGACGTGTCGATGGCCCGTCTCATCTCGGCACGCGAAGGCATCGACGTCATCATCGGGGGCACGCTCGAGCGCGACCGCTCGGGCTACGCCCTCGAGGTCGAGGCGATCGACCCGTCCGACGGCAAGGTACTCGGTACCGCCACCGCCGAGGCGGACTCGCCCGAAGGGATCCTCGCCGCGGTCAACACCACCGGCGCCCGGCTCCGCGGCACGCTCGGTGACACGACGCCCGAGAGCGTGCGGATGGCCGCCGCCGAGACGGTGACGACGACCTCTCTCGAGGCCTTGAGCGCCTACGTGCGGGCCCAGGAGCTGGCGGCGGGCCGCAAGGACGAGGAGGCCCTCGGGGCCTTCCAGGAGGCGGTGGAGCTCGATCCGAGCTTCGGCCGCGCGTACGCGGGCATGGGCGTCCTGTACTTCAACCGGAGGGACATCGCCGACGCCCAGGTCGCCTACGACAAGGCGCTCAAGCTCCTCGACCGGATGAGCGAGCGCGAGAGGTACCGGACCCTCGGCAGCTACTACCTGGGCGTGGCCCTCAACTACGAGAAGGCGGTCGAGACCTACGAGGCCCTCATCGAGCAGTTCCCCGCCGACGAGGTCGCCCACGCGAACCTCAGCCTCTCCTACCTCTACACCGGCGACGTCACGCGTGCGATCGAGCAGGTCCGAGAGGTCCTGAAGCTCAACCCGCGATCGACATCCGACCGGTACAACCTCGCGATCCAGTCCGTGTACGCGGCTGACTTCGAGGGCGCCCTGACCGAGGGGGCCCGCGCCGTCGAGGAGTCGCCCACCTACGAGCAGCCGTACCTGCCCGTGGCCCTCGCGAACGTCTACGAGGGAAACCTCGACGAGGCCCGGGCGACCTACGAGCGGGTCGAGCAGCTGAGCCCGTTCGGCGGCTCCCTGGGACGCCTCGGCCAGGCCGACCTGATGCTCTATCGCGGCCGCTACCACGAGGCACTGAGCCTGCTGCGCCGAAGCGTCGCTCTCGACGAGGAGGCCGGGAACACGGGGCTCCTCGGCCCCTTGTACGTTGCCCTCGCCGAAGCCCACCTCGCCCTCGACCAGACGAGCCGGGCGGTGGCGGCCGCCGGCAAGGCGGCCGGCCTGAGCGAGCACGAGAGCGTGCGGTTCCCTGCCGCGCTGGTCCTGGTGAAGGCCCGGCATGACGCCGAGGCCGAGAAGATTGCCGTCGCCATGGAGAACACCCTGCAGTCGCACATGACCGCGTACGCCCAGCTCATCCGGGCGGCGGTTGCGGTGCGCGACGGGCGCTTCGGCCCGGCCGTCGAGCTCTTCCGGGAGAGCCTCAAGCGGCGAGATACGTGGCTCGGGCGCTTCATGCTCGGGCGCCTCTACATCGAAACGGAGCGCTACACCGAGGCGATCGGGGAGCTCGATGCGTGCATGACGCGCTACGGAGAGGCGGGAGATGTCTTCTTCTACGACTTCCCCACCGTGCGCTATCTTCCGCCCCTGTACTACTACCTGGCCCGCGCGCAGGAGGCCCTCGGAAGCGCCGACGCGAGGACGAACTACGAGCGCTTCATCGAGCTGCGCGGCGGCGCAGACCCGCCTGATCCCCTGGCCGCCGACGCGCGGAAGCGCCTCGCCGGCGAGGCGACCGCGCGCCGGCGGGACTCCCTGCCTACCGCGGGGTGATGGAGAACGGCCCGAAGGGCTGCAGCCCCGTCTCCGTGCTCCCGATCACCTGTCCGGTGCCCGGAACCTCGATGTACATCGAGTAGCACGATCCTCGCGGCAGGCCGGTCGCGTCGAAGTTGAACTGCCACGTGTACTGGAGCCGGACCATTCCGGGATCGGGGAAGTACTGCCACCCGCTCGCACCGCTGCTGAGGTCGGTCGGATCCGGGCTCGAGCTCGCCAGGATGGTGCCCGAGGGGTAGCCGTCCGGACCCAGGGGCGCGGGACAGCCACCGTAGAACTTCAGCTGCGGCAGGGTCAACACGCTGTCGATCGGCGCCGAGCCGTCCGTGAACTGCCAGGCGAGGGGCAGCGTGCCGGTCTTGTCGCAGGTCATCCCGGAGCAGGGTGACTGCAGGCCGAGGAATCCGTAGCCGGGCGCTTCGACGATGATCGGGCCCTCGGTCCAATCGTTGTTGGTCTCGTCGAGCTCGTTCACGATGCGCCCGCGATCGTCGTAGAAGTGGAGATAGTAGGTGCCGGTTCCGTCGCTGTTGGTCCGCGGGATGTCGGCGGGGATGGTGAGGCTCCCGACGGTGGCGGTCTCGGTACCTCCAAACGCCAGCTCGCCGTGGCTCCCGCTCGCCAGGGGAACGGTGACCGGCCCCACCGCGGGATCGTCGTTGAGCTTCACCGTGCCTGAGATCTCGCCGGAGAGGGGATCGCAGTTGTCCACCCGGCAGTCCCACCGGGGCACCTTGCCGAACTCCGGCTCGGAAGAGGCGTAGACCGCCCACTCGTGCGCCCGCGCGTCTCCGCAGGCCCGGGGGACATCCTCGGTGCCACACTGCCCGTCCACCCCCTCGTTCGTGATCGTGATGTCGGGAAACGAGACCTGCTCCCCGGCCTTCACCCGGGTGTCGGGGACGATCGGTGGCGCGGGAGACGGATCGGTCTGAACCACGAGGTCCGGACCCAGGGCGGCGGTGCAGCTCGGATCGTCGCAGGAGTACTCGGCCACCGCGACGCTGGGCGGGGTCGGATCACCGGTCTGGCTTCCGTCCGGGTCGTAGAGCACCGGGATCTCGCTCGTCGGCTTCACCTGGTACGCCCGCACCAGGATCGTCACCTCGTTCGGTAGGCGGGGGGCGGCGAGCGTGCAGTCGTCGAGCAGACAGTAGGTGCTGGCACCCGTCGGAGCGCTCAGGCTCGTTGCCGACAGGGTGCCCTCCGTGGCGCTCGCGAGGTCGGTGCTGGAGCCGAGCGTGAAGGACGTGTTCTGGACCAGCGGATCACCGTCGGACGGGATGGCGCTGCGGGCGGAGCCGCTTCGAGCGGATCCACTCCGGGCCGAGCCGCTGCGGGCGGATCCGCTGCGGGCCGAGCCATTCACCAGCGGGTTGCTCGAGTCGGAGATGTGGCCGACGAGCGCGCCCTCGGTCCAGTTGAAGGCGGAGCAGGTGTCGTCCTTGTCGGTCATGAAGGAGGTGAGCGGCTTGGTGACGAACACCTGGAAGACGTAGCTGCCTTCGTAGGCCGGGTCGATGTTGAAGAGCGACAGGTAGGTGCCGGCGTCGTCCTGGCTGTCGGGGGTGACGACGTAGGTGTAGTCGATGACGTCGTAGACCGGGATCGGATCGCCGTTCTCGTCCGTTCCCAGTGGGTCCTCCGGGACCGGGTAGCTCCGGGCCGAGCCGCTGCGGGCCGAACCGCTTCGCGCCGAGCCGCTCCGGGCCGAGCCGCTTCGCGCCGAGCCGCTGCGGGCCGAGCCCGACTCGATGTTGACCGTGCTCGGGACATAGGTGAAGGATGCGGTGTCGGCGGAGGCGGCCTCGACGGCGGGGTCGTTGAACGTGATCGTGGCCGTGTCGGTCTCGGCGTTGGCGGTGACGGTGACCGGGTCACCGTCGAAGGCGTAGACGTTCAGGGAGTAGCTCGAGTACGGGTAGATCGTCACCTCTCCGGTCTCGAGCGGGTAGTCGTAGGGATCCCCGTCGTCGAGCGCCGCATCGAAGGGTCGCTTGGCGAAGGAGCCGGAGGACAGGCTCAGGGCGACGGTCCGCTCCGCACCGGTGTTGTTTCGCACGTTCAGCGGGAACTCGATGCAGGGTGTGTTGGCCTCGCCACCGCAGACCGGTTGGGCCCCGTCGAAGGGCTTGCGATTGGTCGCTGCCGTGAGCAGCAGCCCCGACGTGCTCACCTTGGCCGCCATCACGCTCTGGACCCGCGACCCGTAGTTCGCGCAGGAGACACCGGGGACTGCGTTCTCAGGATCGTCGGGGGCCATGAAGACGGGGTAGTAGCGCCATTCCTCGCCCGATGGCACGAGGCCGCCCGTCTCTGTCTGCCAGGGCCAGATGTTGTACCGATTGTCGGAGAACGCGACCATGAAGGTGGGCTGGCCCGGAGCGTTAACCTCTTCGACGCCGATGTAGTCGCCGGTAAAGGCGAGAAGGCCGCCACCGGAGTGGTTGATGTTGTCGAAGCTCCAGATCGGGTAGCTGGTGCCATTGGGCAGCGTCATCTTCTCCACCCACTCGTCGGTGTCGCTGACTTCGCTCGGCCTCTCTCCCGGGCCCGGCTCCTTGTACCCGTAGCGCGACACCTGGAAGCTCGGGCTCACGTCGGGAGTGGTGCCCGAGAACGTCACGAGCGTCCCGCGCACGTCGAAGCGGCGGTGGAACCCCGAGGTCACCAGCGACCCCGCGTTCTCGGGCCCGCCCGGCACCAGGTTCGCCGCGAAGCTCTGCTTCCACACGACCAGGCATTGGTTGCCGACAGTGCAGGCCACCGCCGGCATCATCTGGGCGCCCACCGCCCTCGCCGGGCTGAAGAAGCCGAGTCGCTCCGGAGAGGCGGGTACGAAGCCCTCCTCGCCGTTTCTCCAGTTGAGCACCTGGCGATTCGACCAGGTCGCGCCCCCGTCAGCCGAGACCTTCATGACCGCCATTGGCATCGGGTGACCCGTGGTGCCCGGCCTTCCGGTGAGGAGGTCGATCCACTCGGTGAAGACCACTACGAGCAGGTTCCCATCGGGAGTGTAGTCCGCCGCGGGAAAGGCCAGCGTGCGAAAGGCGACCCGCCCCGGGTCGGTGCCGATTGCCTGGGGGTACTGGTCGACGGGCAGATAGGGACCGTCCGGATCGTTCCCGAAGAGGTCGACGTTCTTCGTGCCCTTGCGTGTGCTCTTGAACAGCAGGCCGTTCTCGACGAAGGTCCGCCAGAGCACACCCACCGAGGAGGCGTCCGTGGGATTCACCAGCGGAAGCGCGGCCTGCCCGTACTTCGCATCCTTGTCGATGGAGGCGCTGTCCCAGGTCATGCCCCCGTCGACGGATTCCGCCAGGAAGATGTTCGCGCTGCCGGCGTTTCCGGTGAAGCGTGTGAAGGCAACGTACAGGGTGCCGTCGGGTGCCTGGGCGGCCGAGACCTTGTCGAGGAACTGCCCCTGCTTCAGGTTCTGGCTGAGGTCCACCATGGAGGTGAACTCGTACTCCCAGTCGTGGAGGACGTCGCTCGCGTTACGGTCCCGATACTTCGTGAAGAAGACCGCGCTCTGGGTGCTCACGCCGGTGACCTTGTCGCGGGTGAAGCCGATGTAGGCAACGCCCACCCGGCCGTCGCTCATGCTAACGGCGAAGGGGTCGCTGTAGCCCTGCAGGCCGAGCTGCTTTCCGGGATGGGCGAGGCTGGCCGGGGTGTCGTCGTTCGGACCGCCCGGCACCATGAACCCCTGCCAGGTGACTCCGCCGTCGTAGCTGACCCCGCCGCCGATGCCCGCCTCGGCGCTCGCGATGATCTTCCGTGGGGCGGCCGGTGGGGCCGGGCGGCCGGTGATCCAGGCGAAGAAGGTCTTGACCCCGCTCCACACCGAGGCGATCAGGCTCGACTTGCCGGATGGAACCAGCGCGTCGTCGAAGTTGAACGTCGCGCGGTAGTCGTTGCAGAAGACCATCATGTGGTCCGGGTTGATCGCGGAGATCCCGATCGACGCCTCGTTGCAGCGCTGTCCGAGGAGGTTCCCCCTCAAGTAGTCGTCTGCGGCGGGCGGGTCGCTGCTCTTGTAGATCGGGATGATGTTCGCGTTGTCGCCAACGTTGGCCGGCAGAGATGCCTGGGCGCCCGCTGCCGCGGGAAGCGCGAGCAGCAGAACGAGGGCCAGTCTCATCGTCAGTCTCATTTACATCTCCCCTGTGGGGGCACCCCGCGCCCCCCAGGCCCGGGATCCTCCGAGCCTCTCTCACGTCTCTCGCGCTGCCTCAGAAGATCCGCGCGCCCCGGCTTCCTCCACGCGCACACGGCGGACGTGGAGCCCGGAAGCGCAGGGTCTCTGTCAGCGGTTGTTCAAGCCCTGCAGTGCGGCCCAGCTATGGCCGGGGACAAGCCTGAATCTCCGGCTCGACGGCGTAAACGACAAGACTGGCAACGGGAAAGAGTGATCAAGAATAGCCTGTTAGGAACAGGTTATGCAAGTCGGGCAAGCCACGGTGAACGCCATGTGCTCGGCGGCGTCTTCCCGATGCTCTACGGCATGGGGCGGGCGGTGGCCTCGGGGGAGCCGCAGCTGCGGTCCTGGGTGATGGCCGTTGCCCGTCACCCTGGGGCTGGGCGACGTGCGGTTCGTGCGGGTGCGGGCGCTGTGGGCTCGATCCAGGCCTACTCCGTCTCCCGCGGCATGACCCTGACCGTGGCCAAACGAGCCTGCGCCTGGATCATCGGGTTGAGATACGGGCTGCCCCGGTACTTCCTCCGATAGGCGGCGTCGACGAGGTCGTTGATCGGCCCCTCGACCGGCTCGAAGGTGACCTCCTTCGTCAAGCCCGCGGCGGTGATCCGCCCCGCCCTCTGCCGGACCGCGGCTTGATACCAACGCGACTGGCGACCGTTGTAGGCCCGCACATAGAGCGCGTCGTCGACCGCGACCGACCAAATCCACGTAGGCGTCCCGTACGTCAGCCCGGCCTCGGGAACGGAGAAATGTGCAGGTCATCGGCCTCCGTGATCCTGCGCAGCTGGTCCCCCGACCACTCACTCAATCTCCCTATCTCCTCGGTGCGTGCATCTCCAGGTTTCCATGGTCAGTCCAACGTCACTCGCGACAGTCCGGCGAACACCTCGAGCAGGCGTTCCTGGAAGCCCTCGTCTCGCGCGGCCGGTGCGGCAATCCGGCGACGCTGGTGGTACCAGTAGCCACCGCTGGTGGTGGCGTCCGGGTCGTCGGAGACCGCCAGCCAGACCTGAGTCAGATGGCCTGCCCAGAGATCGTCCGGCGCTCCGGGCCCTCCCATCTTCGTCGGAACCCAGCCGGGATCGACGGCATTGCTGCAGACGTCGGGCCACCGACGTGCGATCGCCAGCGCCAGCGCAGTCACGAACAGCTTGCTGTCCGAGTAGGCCTGGCTGGCGTTCCACGTGCGCCGGTCCCAGTCGAGGTCAGCCAACGACGGATCTCCGCGGTGGTGCATGTCACTGCTCAGGTAGATCACCCGATGCGGGCGGGCCATCCGACACGTGAGCAGGTAGGGAGCGACTGCGTTGACCATCAGGATCCGTGGGTAGCCCGCTCCAGACATCGGGTCCCCCGGCTCGTCGAGCACACCGGCGTTGTGGATGACGGCGTCCATTCGGCCAATCTCGTTCACCTGCTCGGCCAGGTCTTCCGTTTCGTCCTGATTCGAAAGATCGCCGACGACGACGCCCGCCGCCCTGTCTGCGAGGTCCGCTACGGCACGAAGCCGAGCCTGGTTCCGCGCATGAAGCACCACCGCGTGCCCCGCGTCCATGGCGGCCCGGGCGGCGGCTTTGCCGAGTCCGTCTGTCGAGCCCGTAACGAAGATCCGTGCCATTCCAGCCTAGGCCGTGCGCATCAGCCGTCCGTTGCGAGCGGACGGAACATCCGCTTCAGCTGTCGCTGTGAGCAAGGCACCCACGCCAACGACGGCAAGAAGAACCCATGGGCGGGCATCGGGATTCACGACGTCCTCCTCACGATCGACTTCAGGTCAGGATCCTCAAAGTTCTCATGCACCGGTGCGGCGCCTCAAGGACGCAGGAGGACAGGTCGCAGGAGGACGCAGGAGCGTCTCCGAGCGGGACACTCTCCCTCCCCCGCCGTGCTGCAGGCGCCTTCCTGGCCAGGCCGGCCACCGGGGTTCGCAAGCGATTGGAGAAGGCGTCGGCGATGCCCGTCGATCTCACTTTGGTGGCCAACGCCGAAGAGAAGACCGATGAGGTGGTCGCCATACGCCGCACCGCGAGCTCGACGATTGCGCGCACTGGCGCGCAGGCGGAGAGGGTGGATGTTCGGTGTCTCCTGCGGACCAGGTCCCGCCCGCTGCGCCCGGGCGCCGCCCACGAGGGGCCTGACCTTCGACAGCTACTTCGGACCCGTCTTCCTCGGCGCGAGCGTGGGCAACGGCGGGTCGACCCGGTTGTTCTTCACCTTCGGCACCCTGATCCACCAGGGCAGGTGAGGCGTGCTGGAGGATCAGGACGCTGCTTCTCGGGGCGCCCCGCGAGAGTCACGTGACCGCTCGCTGCCTTCAGTAGGTGCACCAGAAGGTGTGAGAGGAGCACTGGGCCAGGTTCGGCCACGAGATGTTGCAGGCGTGCCTGCTCGAATTGGCGACCTTGAAGAGCAGCGAATGCGGCATGCCCGCCGTCACCGTGTGCGCCTCCCCTTTCACCCCGGCCCCGAGCGTCTCCACGGTCGAGCCGTCCCAGACCACCGCATAGACCGTGCCCGTCCCCGATCGGTTCTCGAACGTCACCCGCGCCGTGTTGTTCGTCTCGCATGCCCGGACCGTGGGGGCCGTCGGGTTCGCCGCGTTGCACCCGATCGAGCTGAACACCGCCGCGAGCAGCCACACGACGGCGCTACCTGAGGCGACCTTCGGTAGGATCTTCGACATCGCACACCTCACGGGCGCCGTGAGTAGCACGGGCTATGCCAGGGCAGAGACGGTCATCGCGAGGGTGGCAAGCGCGCCGAATCACACGATCTCCAGGGAGTTTTCATGCCTTCAGGCCGCCCCGGCCTCGACCCGTGTCAGGCGAGGTGTCCGAAATCAGGCCGCCCAGTCGCTCGGGGGGGCGTAGGCCTTCGTCGCTCACCCCGCCCTCGTCCGGGTCCCTGGGATGCCGGCGGCAAAGTCACTCGCACCGCAGGACCGCCATGGGCTCGATGCCGGTCGAGGCTCGAGGTCTGTGGGGGCGCCCTTCCGAGCGACCCCCGCTCAGGCCGCGCGGACCCGGGCGATCCGCGCGAGCGTGTCGTCGACCTCGGTCGGGCTCTTCATCCCGATCGTCATCATGTCGACAAGATCGTTGGAGAGCACGAACTGGAGCGAGGCGTCCCTTTCCTCGGGTTTGACTAGACTCCCCCCCCCGAAGATCTTCATCCCGACGACCGCCTTGCCGTTTCGCCGCGCCGTCTTCAGGACGGCCGCCACCTCGTCGGCCGTGCCGTCGCAGCGGTTCTCGCTCCCACCCTTGTAGTTGATCCGGGCAAAGATGACGTCGACCCACGGATGGGCGGAGGCCACCTTCAGCGCACCGAGGTCGTGACAGGAAACGCCGACCGCGCCGACTACACCCCTGTCCTTCAGCTCCGAGAGCTCGTCGCGGATCCGCTCGAACTCAGTGGGCCACTGGGCGTCGGTCATCAGGTGGATGAGGCAGACGTCGAGGCGCTCTGTATTCAGCTCCCGACGGAACCGGTCGACCTCCCGCTTCGCGCCCCCCGAGGGGGTGATCCAGTCCGCCGGGCGCGGCCAGATCTTGGACGACAGGATGAACTTGTCGCGAGGCACGTCGCGGAGTGCCTTCATCACGTAGGGATGCGATCCGTAGCTGTCGGCCATGTCCATGAAGGTCACGCCCTCGTCGACGCTGTGTCGTATCAGCCGCTCGAACGCGTCCTGGCCCATGCGGGTGTGATCGGACGCCCCGCGACCACCATGGAAGCCGGTGCCCTGAGCCAGGCGGGAGACCCGAATGCCGGTGCGCCCCAGGGGGACGACGTCGTTGCCGGCGTAGCCGGTGGGCCGGGCCGCATCGACCGCCTCCAGCAGGGCCGGGGCGGCAACGAGCATCCCCGCGCTCCCCGCCGACAACTTCAAGAAATCGCGACGCGTCCGCTGTGTCATGTCTCCTCCTCGCTCCACTCCCCGACCGGAGGCGGGGACCGCCGGCGACGGCTCTCTTCTTGTCTGCTGACAGTGCGCTCAGTGTACTCGTTGACCGCGCGCTGCGGCAACCCCGCTCCTGCGGGACCGCCGGACTGGTTGGCGTACACCGCGATAGGGGGCGCGACCATCCCGTCGGCACGACCGGGTCGCCCGCCCACTCGGCGGAGACACCCGGCAGGCAAGACGCCGCCTGTGGTAGAAGAACGCACGCGGGAAGGAGGACGTGCGATGAGGTCTGCAAGGATTGGAATGATTCTGCCGCTGGTCGTACTGGTTTCTGCCGGCGGGTCGGTTCACGCACAAGCCGCCGATCCGTTCGTCGCCTCGCTGACGGTGGCGGTGGTCAATACGGACTCCGGTCAACTCCAGGGGTTTGTCAAGAACGGCATCTACACCTACCGGGGCGTGCCGTACGCCCGCGCCGAGCGCTTCATGGCGCCCAGGCCGGTCGACAAATGGGAAGGGGTCCGGCCCGCCCTCACCTACGGCGAGATCTGTCCGGTTCCACCGATGACCGCAGTGGCCAACGACGAGCTGTTCAATCCCCACCGCTACTTCCCCCAGAACGAGAACTGCCAGTTCCTCAACATCTGGACACCTGGCATCCAGGACAACGAGACACGGCCGGTGATGGTGTGGCTCCACGGCGGCGGATTCACCAACGGCTCGTCGATCGAGATGGATGCCTACGACGGCGAGAACCTGAGCCGGAAGGGCGACGTCGTCGTGGTGTCGCTCAACCATCGGCTGAACGTCCTGGGCTATCTCGATCTCTCTGCGTATGGAGAGAAGTACCAATACTCGGGCAACGTCGGCGTCGCCGACCTGGTGGCGGCCCTGAGATGGGTCCACGACAACATTGCCGAGTTCGGCGGGGACCCCGACAACGTCACCGTCTTCGGGCAATCGGGTGGGGCCCGCAAGGTTCTCTCCGTGATGTCGGTTCCGGCGGCAAAAGGACTGGTCGCCAAGGCGATCGCCCAGAGCTCCGCCAACACGTTCAACAGCCAGGAGACCGCCCGGAAGGTTGCCGAGCTGACGCTTCAGAACCTCGGCCTGCGGCCCGATCAGGTCGACGAGCTCCAGACGATGCCCTATCTACGGCTGCTCGAAGCCGCCGACAAGGCGTTGGAGCAGATCGGAGGGGTCGGCTGGACGCCGGTGATCGACGGCGACTACTACCCCGCGCCGGGCTCCCAGTTCGGCGAGCAGGCCCGGGCCATTCCGTTGATGATCGGCTCCGTCCTGACGGAGCGCTCGACGATCATCAGGAGGAAGCCGGAGGAGCTTCAGGCCGACAACAAGAACAGCTGGAGCGCCGAGCAGGCCAGAGCCAAGCTCGGCGAAAGGTACGGCGACAAGGCCGACGCCGTGGCGGAGGCGTTTCTGAAGGCCTATCCCCGCAAGACCTATGCCGACGCGTACTTCGTGGACGAGAGAAGCCGTCCGATCGCCATCGAGATCGCCGGCCGCAAGGCCGCCCAGCAGGGAGCTCCCGTCTACAACTACGTGTTTGCCTTCTTCTCCCCGGTGATGGACGGCATCGGCATGTCCTGGCACTGCTCGGAGATCCCCTATGCATTCGACAATGTCGATGTGGCCATCACGGCCACCGGCGGCGGGGATGCCGCGCACGCCATGGCGCACGTGGTGAGCCAGGCCTGGATCAACTTCGCGCGCTACGGCAATCCCAATCATCCCGGATTGCCAGATTGGCCCGCATACACGAGCGAGGGCGGCGCGACGATGATCTTCGACGGTGTCTCTGAGGTGGGCCACCATCACGATGAGGCGTTGTTGGATCTGATCACGAAGTAGAGGACCGCCCCTGTCAGGGTCCGCAGCCTGACAGGGGCGCCTTTTCGCGCTCAGAACCCCAGATCGTGATTCTCGATATTCAGCTCGGCCCGCAGCTTGTTGAGACTCCGCTGCAGGCCGGGAGGGATCTCCACTCCCTCGGCCATCACGCGTGCCGCCTTGGCATGCGCCTTTTCCCCGGCGCTGTAGATCCGCTCCTCGCCCGGCACCTTCCGCGACGCCCGTAGCTCCCGGACGATGCTCCCGGCCGTCTTGCGGAAGGATCCGAGCGGGACGAAGTGCTCCACATTCATTGCCAGGAAGAAGTGGCCGATGCTCAGAAAATGGGGATTCCCTTCCTTGTCCGTGTCGTGGAGCTCGGAGAGAAACGCCCCCTCCTGGAAGGCTGCCGAGAAGATCTCGACCATCGTGGACAGACCGTAGCCTTTGTGACCTCCCATCATCTCTCCGCTTCCGCCGAGCGGAAGCAGCGCCGCCTCGTTCCTGGTCATCTCCTCGATCAGGTGTGTCGCGTCGGTCGGGAGGGAGCCATCCTCCCTCATGACCCACCCAGTCGGAATCGGCTTGCCGGACCGCTTCGCGACCTCGATCTTGCCGCGAGCGACAATGGATGTCGCCGCATCGAAGGTGAACGGGAACTCCTCGTCCGTCGGAGCGCTGAAGGCAATGGGGTTCGTCCCGAGCATCGGCTCATTGCCGAACGTGGGCGCGATCGAAGGATGGGCGTTTGTGAAGCTCATGCCCACCATCCCCTCTCGTGCCGCCATGCGTGTGTAGTACCCCGCGATGCCGTAGTGGCTCGAGTTCCGTACGGCCACGGCGCCAAGGCCGTGCTCGCGGGCCTTCTCGATGGCGATCCTCATCGCGTTGAACCCGACCACCATCCCCATGCCGTTGCCCCCGTCGATGACCGCGGTGGTCGGGGTCGCGCGGACGATGCTCCAGTCGGTCACCGGGAGCTGCAATCCCTTCTGGATCCGCCGGTAGTACATCCTGAGATGGGCGACGCCGTGCGAGCTCACACCGCACAGATCCGAGGCCAGCAGGATCTCGGCCACGATGCGTGCGTCATCCTGTGGCACCCCCATCTTGGCCAGCGCATCGATCATGAAGTCGGTCAGCGTCTCCACGGGCACGTAGACGCAGGTCTTAGTCGGCATGGACCACTCCTCGCTCTGGTCTCGGATCAGGCTTGATACATCTTTCAAGGCCTCATCCCTGAACGACTGGAAGGGTCAGCAGGGCATGGGGAACGATCAGCACATCGGAAGACCGGCCGACACCACCTGCGGCGATCTCCAGCGCCTCCTCCATGGTCGCCGCGGGCCGCATCTTGCACTCCGCCACGAGGTCCGGGCATTCGCTTCCGACGATGATCACGGTTGAATGCTCGAGCACCTTCGCCATCACGAAGGCCCTCTGCTGGCCCGGAAGGTACCCGTTGCGGCGAGCATCGGCCAGGATGGTCGCAATGTCGGGGGCATCGCGCATCGCGGCAAGGAATCTCTCTTCGCCAACGCCGCTCCCGGCCCCCTCTTCGCAGCGGGCCGGGATGATGAAGTACCCCCCCGGCCGGACCACACAGGTGGGAGCGAAGAACAGATAGGATGGCGCGCGGCTCGCCTGGTAGAGGTTGCTGTCCTTCGGGAAGCCCACCCCGCCGATGGCGATGTCGTACTGCCGCGGGATCGCGACCTCGTAAACCGTCCGCGCGAAGGCGACGAGATCCTCGAAGGCCTGATCCGGGTCTCCCGCCGCCACGCGGAGGAGCCGCTTGTCGTCGTCCAGCACCACGTTGAGGACGAAACGGAGGTCCGCCCGCCGCGCCGCTTCCGTGACGGCCTCGTGGAACGGGTTTCCTTCGATCCGGCCCAGCCGTGTGCCCGCGTGATCGACAAACACCGGGCCATGGGTGTGGGCGATCAGGGCCTCGCCCGCCGCTCCGACCGCAAGCGTCTTGCGGCCTCCCGAGTAGCCGGCGTATTGATGCGGCTCCACGACTCCGGTGGCGAGGACCAGGTCGGCCTCGACAGCGGCGCGGTGCACCGAAACCGGCACGCCCCCCGCGGTGACCCCGAGGTCGACCAGCGCGGCCGGGTTCTGGGGCTCGTTGTCGATGACTCGAAACCGGCCGACGAGATCTCGGCCGAGCTTCGCCTCCTTCTCGGCGCGCGTCGAGGGGCGGTGCATCCCCACGCCACACAGCAGCGTGATGTCCTCGTCGCGCACGCGCGCCTCGGTCAGCTCCGAGACCAGGGCCGGCACCAGTAGTCCGTCGGGGCACACCCGCGTGGCATCCGTGAAGACGATGCAGACGCGATGGCCCCGCCGCGCCATCTCCCGCAAGCGGGGCGTTCCGATCGGCTGGGCGAGGGCCTCCGCAACGGCG
>JAJDNV010000096.1 GCA_022340545.1 Acidobacteriota bacterium
CCGCCGGGGCGCGGTCGGAGCGGATCACTCGACAGTGTCTTGCTGCCGGCGTCCACGACGGCGCGGGCCGCGGCCGGCACGCTCACCACCGTAGCGACGACGCTCAGAGCACAGTCCTCGACCTTGCACGTGCCGAGGGCCACCTGGGACGCGTCGTGAAAGACGTAGTTCCCGGGTCGGCACTCGGTGACCCCGGGGACGGTCATGGCCCGGGCCGCGGTGGGGGTGGAGCCGACCGAGACCTCCTCGATCGGGAGCCCGGCCGCCCGCAGCCGCTCCGCGGTGCGAACGAGCGTTTCGCCTTCGAGCCGGGCGATCTGGCCGAGTGTTCGGCGTGTCTCGGCGGCATAGGCATGGCCGGCGTGGGTGAACACACCTCTCAGGTGAAGTCCGGGGATCTTCGCCACGGCGCGGGCGACCGCGAGCGCCCTCGGGGGGCGAACACCCACCCGCCCGTAGCCCACGTCCACCTTGAGGAGCACGTCGAGCGTGCGGCCGGCGTCACGAAACGGCGTGGCGAGGGAGCGGGCACCCTCAGCGGAGTCCACGCCGACCGCCAGCCGGGCGCGATCGGCCAGGGCGAGGAGCCGCCGGCCCTTGTCTTCCCCCACCACGGGGTAGGCGACGAAGATGTCGTCGAAGCCCGCCCGGGCGAACACCTCCCCCTCACCGACCTTGGCCACACACGCACCGGCCGCGCCTGCCGCCAGCTGCAACCGGCCGATTTCCGGGCACTTGTGCGTCTTGAGATGCGGTCGTAGGCGGACCCCGGCGTCTCGCGCCCGGACCGCCATCCGGGCGACGTTTCGCTCCAGGACGTCCAGGTCGACGAGAACGCTGGGGGTCGGCAGCTCGTCGACAGCGGAGCCCAGCATGGGGGACAGCGTAACACCGCCTTCCGTGGAGCCAAGCCCCCGCCACGTTCCGCGGGCAGGGTCGCCGCCCGTCCCCTCTCCACACCCCTCTCCATACGACACGTGTCCGGCAGGCGGTGCACTTCCGGCAAATCGCCTTCGTCGCCTCTTTGTCTGATTCATTCTAATCACCCCAAATGGTTCTTCTGCACGATGGACGCAGATGGGCCATTCCGCGGATTCTCTCCGTCATCAAGACCGTTGATGGGGTGCATGAGGAGTCGAGGTGTTTGCTCGGCCGCACCCGATTGGGGAGGTGGGCATGAGCGAGTCCGACAACTGGTTCATGCAGGAGCTCGAGGCCCGTGGGGTCTCCCGCCGCGAGTTCGTGGGCTTCTGCAGCGCCATGGCCGCAGTCCTGGCGCTTCCGAGGACTGCGGCGGAGACGATCGCCGCCGAGGTCCAGGTTGCGGAGAAACCCGTGCTCGTCTGGCTCGAGTTCCAGGACTGCGCCGGTAACTCGGAGTCCTTCCTTCGCGCCAGCCGACCGACCGCCGCCGACATCGTCCTCGACACCCTGTCCGTCGACTACCACGAGACGATCATGGCCGCGGCGGGGCATCAGGCGGAGGAGGCCCTGGCCGCGACGGTCAAGGAGCGGCCCGGCGGCTACATCGCCGTCGTCGAAGGCTCGATCCCCACCGGCGAGAACGGGGCCTACTGCACGATCGGCGGGCGATCCGCGCTGCAGATTGCCCGCGAGGTCTGCGGCAACGCGGCGGCCACCGTTGCCATCGGCACCTGCGCCACGTTTGGCGGACTGCCGGCGGCGGCCCCGAACCCAACGGGGGCCCTTGGGGTGGCCGACGCGGTCCCCGGCGTGAAGAACCTCATCAACCTCTCGGCGTGCCCCGCCAACGTCGAGAACCTCACCGCGCTGGTCGTCTACTATCTGACCTTCAAGCGCTGGCCGCCCCTCGACGCCTGGCGCCGACCTCTCTTCGCCTACGGCAAGTCGATCCACGACAACTGCGAGCGCCGGGCCCACTTCGACGCCGGGCAGTACGTAGAAGCCTGGGGGGACGAGGCGCACCGCACAGGCTATTGCCTCTTCAAGAAGGGCTGCAAGGGCCCGGTCACCTTCCAGAACTGTCCGAACGTGCGCTGGAACGAGGGGACGAACTGGCCCATCGGCTGCGGGCACCCATGCATCGGGTGTGCGGAGCCCGACTTCTGGGACAAGATGACGCCCTTCTACGCGCACCTGCAGGGCGTGCCCGGGTTCGGCGTGGCCTCGAGCGTCGACAAGGTGGGCTTCTGGGCCACCGTCGGCGTCGGAGCGGCCTTCGCCGCCCACGGCTTCATGTCGCTGGGGAGGCGCTGGTGGTACTCCGAGCATCACCCGGCGGCCCGGGAGAGGGCCGAGGAGGCCCAGCGCCGGGCCGATGACGAGCAGAAGGGAGGCCAGCCATGACGCGTGTCGTCGTCGATCCCGTCACCCGAATCGAGGGTCATCTCCGGATCGAGGCCGAGGTGAACGGCGGTGCGGTGAGCGAGGCCTGGTCCTCCTCGACGATGTTCCGCGGCGTGGAGCTGATCTTGAAGGGGCGCGACCCTCGCGACGCCTGGGCCTTCACCCAGAGGATCTGCGGTGTGTGCACCACCGTCCACGCCATCGCCTCGATCCGCGCGGTGGAGAATGCGATCGGGGCCTCGCCGCCGCCGAACGCGCGGCTGCTGCGGAACCTGATCATCGCCTCGCAGTGCGTGCAGGACCACGTGATCCACTTCTACCACCTGCACGCCCTGGACTGGGTGGACATCGTCTCCGCCCTGAGCGCGGATCCCGCGAAGACGGCGTCGCTCGCCCAGTCCATCTCCGACTGGCCGCTGTCCAGCGCGACCCACTTCGCCGCCGTCCAGAACCGAGTGAAAAACTTCGTCGAGCGCGGTCAGCTCGGGCCCTTCGCCAACGCGTACTGGGGCCACTCCGCCTACAAGCTTCCGGCCGAGGCCAACCTCATGGCGGTGGCCCACTACCTCGAAGCCCTCGACTGGCAGCGCGAGTTCATCAGGATCCACGCCGTGCTCGGGGGCAAGAACCCGCACCTCCAGGGCTTCCTCGTGGGCGGGGCGGCCACTCCCGTCGACCCGGACCAGCAGGCCTCGATCAACATGGGTTCGATCGCCGGCATGCGCGACATGATCGCCAGGGCCCGCGACTTCGTGACCCGGGTCTACATCCCCGACCTGCTGGCGGTGGCCTCGTTCTACACCGACTGGGCCGGCTACGGGGGCGGGGTCGGCAACTACCTCGTCTACGGCGAGTACCCAGAGGACGACGGCCCCCAGCCGCAGCTGTTCTTCCCCTCCGGCGTCATCCGGAACAGGGACCTCACCGCGGTCGAGCCCTTCGACCCCGAGAAGATCACGGAGCACATCAAGCACTCCTGGTACGACTACGCCGGGGGCGACGACGGCGGTCTGCATCCATTCAATGGTGAGACCAGGCCCAACTACACCGGTCCCGAGCCTCCCTACGAGCGGCTCGACACCGACGGAAAGTACAGCTGGCTCAAGTCGCCCCGCTACGACGGCGAGCCCATGGAGGTGGGGCCGCTCTCCCGGATGCTGGTGGCCTACGGCTCCGGCCACCCGCGGGTCCAGGAGCTGGTGGGCTCCGTGCTCGACAAGCTGAAGGTGGGACCCGAGGTCCTGTTCTCGACCCTGGGCCGGGTCGCGGCCCGGGGGATCGAGACCCTCGTGCTCGCGGAGAGGATGGAGGGCTGGCTCGACGAGCTGGCGGCGAACATGGCCTCCGACCTGCGCATCCACGACAACGAGAAGTGGGAGCCGTCGAGCTGGCCGTCCGAGTGCTCGGGCGCCGGCTTCCACGAGGCGCCGCGCGGGGCCCTCGGCCACTGGGTCCACATCGAGGACGGCGCCATCCGAAACTACCAATGCGTCGTTCCCAGCACCTGGAACGCGGGACCCCGAGACGCCGCGGGCAAGCGCGGACCGTACGAGGAGGCGCTGCTGGGCACACCGGTGGCGGATGCCGGCCAGCCCCTCGAGATCCTGCGCACCGTCCACTCCTTCGATCCCTGCATGGCCTGCGGCGTTCACGTCGTGGACACGAAACGGCGCGAGCTCGCGCGCGTGAGGATCCCATGAGCACGACCGCCATCACCCACGAGCCGGTCACCCAGCCGCCCCTGGCCGTCTGTCGCCCGGGGGAGCTCGTCCGGGTCTACGTCTGGCAGTGGCCGGTGCGGTTGACCCATTGGTGCACGGCCTACGCGATCCTGTTCCTGGCCATGACCGGCTTCTACATGGGCAACCCATTCATCACGGTGAGCGGTTCCGCGGGCCAGCACTTCGTCATGGGCTGGGCCAAAACCCTCCACTTCTACGCGGCCATCGTCTTCGCGCTGTCCGTCATCACGAGAGTGCTGTGGATGTTCATGGGCAATCGCTACTCCACGTGGGACAAGTTCATCCCGGTGGCCCGGAAGCGGCAGACCGGCCTGTGGAACAGCCTGCGGTACTACCTCTTCCAGCTTCGGCAGCCGCCGGGGTTCGTGGGGCACAACCCGCTCGCCGGCTTCACCTATCTGTTCGTCTTCCTGATCTTCTTCGTCATGATCGCCACCGGGCTGGCGCTGTACAGCGTCAGCGCGCCCGTGGGGTCTCCCTTCCGGGTGTTCAGCTTCCTGCTGCCGCTCGCGGGCGGAGCCCAGAGCGCACGGTGGATCCACCATGTCGGGATGTGGATGATCCTGGCCTTCGCCGTACACCACGTCTACAGCGCGGTCCTCATGTCCCAGGTGGAGGCGAGGGGGACGGTGGAATCCATGGCCTCCGGGTACAAGTTCGTGCCCTGCGAGGACCTCGTCTACTCGGGCTACCGCTTCCTCGACCGCCGGGATGTCGAGCGATAGACCGGTCCCGCTCCTCGTCCTGGGCCTGGGCAACCTGCTCTGTGGGGACGACGGCCTCGGTGCGGTGGCCGTCCACCTTCTCCAGCGGCGCTACCGGGTCCCGGACGGGGTGTCGGTCCTCGATGGGGGTACCCTGGGGCTCTCGCTGCTTCCCTACCTCGAGGAGGCCCACGAGGCCATCCTCGTGGACGCCATCCGTGGAGAGGGGCCCGCAGGCTCGTTCGTCCGCCTCGAAGGCGACGAGGTGGCCCCGGCGGTGGCGGGGCGACTCTCCGTCCACCAGGTGGGTGTGGCCGACCTCCTCGAGGGTGCCCGCTGGCGGGAGCGGTATCCTTCCCGGGTGATTCTCCTCGGCCTCGTTCCGGAGAGCCTCGACCTCGGCCTCGCCCGCACCCCCGCGGTCGAGGCCGCCCTGCCCGAGCTGGTCGAGCGGGTCGTGGTCGAGGCCCGGGAGCTCGGCCACGTGTTTGTCCCGAGGTCGAGCGATGAGATGGCTGCCCGCGGCTCTGGCGATCTCTCTCACGTGTACGGCCTGTAACGGGCCCGACTCCGACCTGCCCCCGTCCTATCGGCACGTCGTAGTGCCCGCCGAGCGGCTGCGCTCCGGCGAGGCCATCGCCCGGGGCGAGGCGCTCTATGAGACGCACTGCGCTCTGTGTCACGGGGAGCGCGGCGACGGCCGGGGCCGCCGGAGCGCAGGGTTCGCGAAGAGACCGACCCGCTTCGCCGACCCCGGGTGGCGCGATCGCACGACGCCGCGCCGCGTGTTTTTCACGATCCGCGAGGGCGTGTCGGGGACCCCCATGCCGAGCTGGCGCTGGCTCAGCGAGGACGAGACATGGGACCTCGCGGCCTATGTCCTGAGCCTGGCCGGGACCGCCTCGCCGGGCGACGACGCCTCCCCCGGATCTGACTAGTGGCAGGACAGTAGCATGGTGGGCATGGAGGGGCGCCGGATCGCGGTGCGGGGGACAGTCCAGGGAGTGGGCTTCCGTCCGTGGGTCTACCGCCAGGCCCGGGAGGCCGGGCTCACCGGCCGGGTCCGCAACGACGCCGGGGGTGTGACGATCGAGGCCTTCGGGACGGGAGCGGCCCTCGACGCCCTCCAGACGCGGATCGAGACCGGCCCCCCGCCGGCCGCCCAGGTGCAGGGGGTGCAGGTGGAGCCGATCCCGGCTGAAGCCGCCGAGGCCTTCGTCATCGAGGCGAGCCCCGAGGGGGGTGAGCGCCGTGTCTCGATCCCCCCGGACCTCG
>JAJDNV010000100.1 GCA_022340545.1 Acidobacteriota bacterium
GAAGGCGGCGAGGCGTGTGGCCAGCCCGTCCTCGCCCTCCACGTCCTCGCGGTGCCCTTCGCCACGGGCGAGCGTGTTCTGGAACGGCGTCGCGGGGACTCCGGCCACCACCACCACGTCCGCGTTCGGATCGGCGGCGAGAGCCTCGGCGAGCGCGGCGTACTTTTCGGTGGGTGTGATCGGGGTCGCATCCACGGGGTTGTGGACGTCGACGATCCCCTCCGGCAGCAGCTCCGCCACACGGGCACGGGTCCCCGGAGCGAGCGGCGTCAGCTCCATCCCGAAGAGCGCGTCCGCCGCCGCCGTGCACTCGAACCCCGCGTTCGAGAGAATGGCCACCCGGCGCCCTTTCGCCCTCCGCCCGTCGAGGAGCGTGAAGGTCGTCACGTCGTCCTCGAACTGGTCGAGGCTCTCGGCCACGACCGCACCGGCGGCCCGCGCCAGCTCTTCGCACACCTCGTAGTCCCCCACCGCCGCCGCGGTGTGGGACGCCGCGGCCTCGGAGCCTTCGCGGGTCCGGCCCGCCTTGAAGAGAAGCACCGCCCGACCCGACGCGGCGATCCGGCGGACCGCGTCCAGGAAGGCCGCCCCGTCCCCCCGCTGGAAGCCCTCGAGGTACACCGCGAAGACACGGGTCTCGGCGTCGCCCTCCAGGTAGGCCAGGTAGTCGGAGACCGTCACGTCCATCTGGTTCCCGAACGAGATCGCGTAGCGAGGCTGGATCACCCGATCGAGGTTCGAGATCTGGCTCACGAGGTAGGCCCCGGACTGGCTGATGCTCGCGAGACCGCTGCCCGCCCCCTCGCGCAGTGGAAGCTTGTGCGGAGGAATGAAGAACGTGCTGTAGCGGCCGGGAACGGAGATGATGCCGAGGCAGTTCCCGCCGTTCAGGAGGACACCGCCGTCCTCGGCACGGTGGCTCTCGGCGAGCGCGGTTCGGACCCGCGTCTCGGCGTCGCGTCCGCCCTCGGTCTCTCCAAAGCCGCCGGCAATGAGGGTGACGGTCCGGGCCTGGCGTGTTTCCACGATCTCGCTCACAACCCGGTCCGCCCCCCGGTCCGCCGCCACCGACACCACCGCCAGGTCCGCAGGCTCGGGCAGGTCCGCGAGCGAGGCGAAGGCCCGGCAGCCGTCGATCTCCTCCGCGCGGGGGTGGATGGCCCAAATCCGCTCCTGGAGCATGCCACCGCCCGCGACGAGGTTCTGCAGGATGATCCGGCCGGGGTTCATACCGTCCGCCGAGGCCCCGACCACCACCGCACTCTCCGGTGAGAGGAGATGCCGGAGAGCGGCCACCGGGCGCGGCGGGGACAGGGGTGCCGGTCGGTGCAGCCGGGCGAGACCGTCGAGGGCCACGAGGCGCCCGTCCTCGGACACGACGAGGGGGTTCACCTCGAGCTCGCTCAGGCCCAGCCCGCCGTCCGGCGCGAAGCCCGCCCAGCGCTCGGCCAGGCGTGCGAGCGCCAGGACAATCTCCGTCAGCCGCTCCTCCGGGATGCCGACCCCTCGGCTGCTCCGCTGCCGGCCGGTCAGGGCCTCGTGGGGCAACGTTCCCCGAAGCGCCTCGAGAGCATCAGCGGCGGTCAGGCCCGAGGCGCTGAGCATGGCTCGGGCCCGCTCAGGCCGGAGCGATGCGAGGAGCGCCTCGGTGTCGAGCCCCCCGACACCCACGACAACGACGGGACCGAACGCCGGGTCGTGGCGAACGGCGGCCAGAAGCTCCCGCCCCAGGCCGGGCTGGAAGCGTACGAGCTCGGCGACCACCGCTCCCGCGATCCGGGCCGAGGGGGCCGCGACTCGTGCCGCCTCGAGCACCACCTCGACCGCCGACCGCACCGCCGCCGGCTCGTTCCGGCAGACCATGACCCCGCCCACGTCGCTCTTGTGGAGCAGATCGGGCGAGGCGACCTTGACGACGGCCGTGTCGGCGCCGAGGGCGGTGCAGAGCGCGTCGTCCACATCCTCCGGCGTCGTCACCTGTCGGTGCGTGGGAACGGCAATCCCCGCTTCGGAGAGAAGCGCGTACACCTCGTGCTCCAGGAGGACGCTCCGGCCCTTGGCCTCGGCAGAGGCGAACACCGCGGGGGCCACTCCCCGGCCCGTCCCGACTGTGGTCGACGCTGGAGACACCGCAGAAACTCCCTGGCCGCTTCGCTTGTCGTCGAGGTGGCCCGAGGCTAGCACCGCCCCCCGGGCCTTTCAATTCAGGTGGTCGGTCGTCGACTCGTCCCCCGGCGGATCCGGCTCAGCGGCCGGCCGCGGCAGCAGCTCGTAGACCGTATCTCCCTCGAGGGAGACGACTTCCCGCAAGGATCGACCCAGGGCCCGAGGCATCCCCCTCTGCAGGCGTGGCCACTGGTTGGGCCCGTAGCCCTTCCGGTGGACCACGATGTACCGGACGTCGACGTCGCGCAACAGATCGAGGAACTCCTCCGAAGGGAAGCTCATCATCCGCTCGCGGATGCGCACGTATCCGCGCGGCTCGATGCCCGCGTAGCCGTTGACCATCGGGTTCCAATGAAACGTCGAGTACACCATGTAGACGCTCTCGTGGAACCGGGGGCGCTGGGTCAGGGCCCGGCCGTCGAACATCGGGAGATGGACGATGACGTCCCCGCCGGGCTGCTCGGCCAGCCAGCGATAGACCGGCGGCGGCTCGTCCCGGGTGTCGATCACCTTCGTCCAGGCCGGCATCGGGATGGGCGCGATCAGCGTCTCGGCGAGGCCCACCACCCCAAGAGTCGCCAGCACCACGGCGCGGGGTCGCAGCAGCGTCAGGCTCTTCGCCGCGAGCATGGCCAGGGGAAGGGCCACGAAGATCCCGGCCCGGCTCGTCACCCGGATCTTCTCGAAGACGGGCACGGTGTCGCGCAACAACGCCCACGGCCCGGGGACGATCTCGTACCCGAATACCCGGATCAGCGGGCCCATCGCCACGAGGGCCCCGACGACGGCCATCACCAGGAGCGCCCACGCCTCGCGGCTCGGCCTCTGACGACGTCGCCAGAGAACGATCGCCCCGGCCAATACCAGTCCAGGGACGATCAGCCCGGGGAAGAGGTTGTAGGAGCCCGCCGGGCGGAAGGGGTCCGTGATCTCCCCGTAGACCCGGTTCCACGAGCTCGTCGCGAGAAAGGCCTCGAGGGGGGCCGAGTAGTGGATCGTCTCTTCCGCGCCCCGTGCGTACTCCTCGGGCGCGAGGGCGCGGCTGTGCATCAGGTACAGCGGCAGCAGCGCCAGCCCGGCCAGGATCGCGGCCAGCACCGCCTTCGGGAACGACCGCCACCGCCCCCAGAGCAGGACCAGGAAGACCGGAGGCAGCACCACCAGCGCGAAGAGGCCGTGGTACCCGCACGCGGCAAACGCCAGTACGAAGAAGAGCCCGGCCAGCAGCGCGTCGCGCGTCTTCCCCCTCCGCGAGAAGCGCACCGCGAACAGCACCACGAGCGGCAGCCACTGCGTCCCGAGGGTCGAGAGGTGGGCCACCTGGTCGATGCGGATCGGGGAAAACGCGAAGAAGGCGCCGCCCAGAAGCGCCGCCCCCTCCCCCGCCCCGAGCTCCCGGGCCAGCCAGTAGGCGGTGAGGGCGGAGAAGAGAAACGTCAGCAGACGAACGACGTTGAAGAGCAGCACCGCATTGTCGGTGAAGAGCGCCAGCGGCAGCGCCAGCAGCGTCGTGCCGAAGACCGGCTCGTCCAGCCCCAACGTGTACCGGAGAGGGTGGAAGATGTTCCCGTGTGGCAGCTGAGCGGGATCGGTCTCGAGCGCGTGGACCGTCCACCCGATCTCCCAGGCGAAAAAGGCCGGGTCCCCCACCTCCATCACCCGCAGATTGGCCGCATAGGGCCACGTCAGGGCAACGGTGAGGACCGCATACAACCCGAGCGCGCGGAGGGACCTCATCGCGGGGCTACTGTAGCGTCAGCAGGGGGTGGGGGCCAGTCGTTGGATGTGGGCGTC
Source organism: Acidobacteriota bacterium (assembly GCA_022340545.1). Classification (GTDB taxonomy): domain Bacteria; phylum Acidobacteriota; class Vicinamibacteria; order Fen-336; family Fen-336; genus JAJDNS01. The sequence goes on from JAJDNV010000100.1 coordinate 3,961, forward strand.
CACGCAAAGCGGATAGACGAGCGGGCCGCAGGGTTGGGCACGCTCCTTCTTCAAAGCCAGGCGCGGCGGCGGGCGCCGGCGCGAGCTCGCTCAGGGCCATGGGCACACATGCGCGCGCAGTGACGGCGACCGGATCAGGCGCGGGGGAGGCCGTTGTGCCGGCGGCGGCTCCGGAAAGGGGACCCGAGGGGACAAGGCCAGGGGGCGCGCCGGAGCGGAGAACGAATTCTTACGCAAAGCTGCGCCTGATTCGTCACGGCGCTCGCAGATAAGGCCCGACCTGGTGCCCGCGGCTGCGCCAGCCGCCAGCACTCTTCTGAGGCAAGCGCCGCGCCGTCATCAAGTAGCGCCCCTTATACGGAAGACTTCGTTCTCGGCGTAGGCGCGGCCCTTCTGCCGAGGACCAGGACACCAGGGTAGGCCGCCGGCGGCACGCTCAATGATGACCGCGACCGTGGCACGACACGCGCCTCCCACCGAGGCCGCCCTGCGCGCGGCGTGATCACAGGCGCGGCCCGCTCTGACGCTGTCCGTGGGCTCAAGATTCCCATCGCCCCTTTACACTCTTCGCGATCTCTTCGAAGTACGGAACCGCGTGCTCGCGGATCTTCAGGAGAGCATCAGAAACTGCCGGCTAGACGTTCGACAGAATCTCACTTACCGGAGGACGCCTGAAGCTCTGAAGGAAGGCCCCGTAGTCTGCCAGAGCATCTTCGAGAGGTACCGCGGAGGGCCGCGGCGCCAAGTCCCACCAGTAGTCCGGGTTGTCGGACCATAGCAGTCCGATTCTGAATCTCGTTTCACTTGCCGAGGCCGCCTCCTTGGCACTGACC
>JAJDNV010000130.1 GCA_022340545.1 Acidobacteriota bacterium
AGCAGGCCGGCGCTCATGGTGTCATCATCATACGACGCACGGGGCCTGCTATCATGCCCTTAATCGGGGAGTAGCGCAGTCTGGTAGCGCACCTGCCTTGGGCGCAGGTGGTCGCCGGTTCAAATCCGGCCTCCCCGACCACCCCTTCTTCGGCCGTGCTAGACTGCGTGTTCGGGCGCCTGTAGCTCAGTTGGATAGAGCGGCAGCCTTCTAAGCTGCGGGTCAGGGGTTCGAATCCCTTCAGGCGCGCCAAACTCGCCTGTCGGTGGTGGGTGTAGCTCAGCTCGGTTAGAGCGCCAGGTTGTGGCCCTGGAGGCCGCGGGTTCGAATCCCGTCACTCACCCCAACACCATCGCCTGAATGTCGAATGCGGGGCCCATTCAGGCGATCTCCGTCACCCTGTCCTCCCCCCGTCGTGCCTCAGCCGTGCAGCCCCCCCCACGCCCCCGCTCTCCTTGTCGCCCACCCCCCAAAAGCCCCTGCCTACGCACCACCCCGTGCTCCCCAGACCCACCAGCCCCGAAAGTCCCTGGCCGCACCCCCCTTGATCCCCTCGCCGTCCTCGCCCAGACTACGCGATCACACCGAGGGAGGACCGATGACCAAGCTGAGCTTCACCCTGGCCTTGACGCTCTGTGCCGCCGGGCTCGCCGCCGGTGCGGACGAGAAGGCCCCACCTCCCACCATCGCCGATCGCACTGCGGGCATGACCCGAATGGAGGGCTTCGTCGACCTCTACTGGGACGAGGCCGCCGGGCATCTCTTCCTCGAGATCGATCGCCTCGGCGAGGAGTTCCTCTACCAGGTCTCGCTGGCCTCGGGCCTCGGCAGCAACCCGATCGGCCTCGACCGGGGACAGCTCGGGGGCACGCACCTCCTGCGGGCCGATCGGGTGGGCCCACGGGTCCTCCTCATCGAGAGGAACTACGGCTTCCGCGCCCTGAGCGACAACCCGGACGAGGTCCGGGCGGTGGAGGAGGCGTTCACCCCCTCCGTCTACTGGGGCTTCGAGGTCGCGGCGGAGACGGACGGCCGCCTCCTCGTGGACGCCACCGACTTCTTCCTCCGGGACGCGCACGGGGCGGCCCGGCGGATCGAGGAGGCCGGGCAGGGCACGTTCCAGCTCGAGCCCGGCCGCTCCGTCATCCACCTCCCCCACACCCGGAGCTTCCCGAAGAACACCGAGGTGGAAACGCTGCTCACCTTCACCGGCAGCAAGCCGGGCCCTCTCGTCCGCTCAGTGGCCGCCAACGCCGAGGCGATCACGGTGCGGCAGCACCACTCCTTCGTCGAGCTCCCGGACGCTGGCTACACACCTCGCGCCGTCGACCCGCGTATCGGCGCGCTCCCCCTCACCTTCTCCGACTACGCCACCCCGCTCGATCGCCCGCTGCAGGTCCAGTGGGCCATCCGCCATCGTCTGAAGAAGAAGGACCCGGCCGCGGAGCGCTCCGAGCCCGTCGAGCCCCTGGTCTACTACCTCGACCGCGGCGTGCCCGAGCCCATTCGGAGCGCCCTGCTCGAAGGGGCCTCGTGGTGGAACGAGGCCTTCGAGGCCGCCGGGTTCATCGACGCCTTCCGCGTCGAGATGCTGCCCGAGGGTGCGGACCCGATGGACCTCCGCTACAACGTCATCCACTGGACCCACCGCTCGACCCGCGGGTGGTCGTACGGCTCCTCGGTGGTGGATCCCCGCACCGGCGAGATCCTGAAGGGCAACGTCAACCTGGGCAGCCTGCGCCTCCGCCAGGACGTCCTCATCGGCGAGGGTCTCTTCCCTCCCGGCCCGTCCGCCCCCGCCGCCTGCGGTCTCTCGGCGGCGCCGGGTTTCGGCTACCTCGCGGAGGCCTCCGGCTCGGACCCGGTCGAGATGGCCCTGGCCCGGGTGCGTCAGCTCTCGGCACACGAGGTCGGCCACACCCTCGGCTTCCCCCACAACTTCATCGCCAGCACCTACGGAGACCGCGCCTCGGTCATGGACTACCCAGCGCCCCGGGTGCGGATCACCCGGGACGGTGAGCTCGATCTCTCCGACGCCTACGGCAAGGGCATCGGCGTGTACGACAAGCTGGCCGTCCGATGGCTTTACGGCGACTTCCCCCCGGGAACCGACGAGGACGCCGCCCTCGAGGCCATCGTGGAGGAGGGACTCCAGGGCGGCCTGCGGTTCGTGGACCACGTCGACAACGCCCTCGTCGGCGCCGGGCACGCGTACGCGTCCGTCTGGGACAATGGCAGCGACCTCGTGGAGGAGCTCGCCCACACTCTGAACGTCCGCCGCATCGGCCTCGAGCGGTTCGACGAGACCGCCCTCCGGCCCGGAGAGCTCCTGGCCGAGCTCGAGCGGGTCCTCGTCCCCCTCTACCTTCACCACCGTTACCAGCTCGCGGCCGCGCTGCAGAGCCTCGGTGGCGCCGACTACACCTACGCGACTCGAGGCGACGGCCAGGTGCCCCTCCAGATCGTCCCCGGGGACCGGCAGCGCCGGGCCCTGGACCTCGCCCTGGAGACCCTGTCGGTGGATTTCCTCGCCCTGCCCGAGAGGATCCTGGCCCTCCTCCCTCCCCGCCCTCCCGGAGCGCCGGCGATCGAGGGCTTCCCGAGGCAGACCGGGCTCTTCTTCGATCCCCTCACCGTCGCCACGGTGGCCGCCGACTTCTCCGTCGGGTCCCTCCTCCACCCGGACCGCCTCGCCCGCCTGCAGCTCTTCGGGAGCCGCAGCGACGGCCCGGACGTCGCCGAGGTCGCTGACCGCCTCCTCCACGCGACGTGGGACGCCCCCTTCCCCGGCGACGCCTACCGCACCGCCGTCCTCCGCGGCGTCCAGCGGGTGGCCCTCGATCGGCTCCTCGAGCAGGCTACGACCCACCCCGTGGCCGAGGTCCGGGCGGTCCTCACCGAGCGGCTCCTCTCGCTGGCAGACCGCCTGGAGCAGCTTCCGCAGCCCAGCGCCTTCGAGCATCTCGCCGCCGCCGACATCCGGCGCTGGGAGCGACGCGAGGCCCCCGCGGTTGGCCCGCCGCCGACGCCCGACGTGCCCCCGGGCAGCCCCATCGGCGCGGGGAGCGCCCAGGGGTGGTAGGATCGGCCTTCGCGCCCCCAAAGGAGCGACGATGCCTCAGCGCCCCCCAAAAGTGACCCCGGAGATCGTGAAGGCCGACCTGAGCGAGGAGCTCCTCGAGGCCTACCTGAGCGGCCCCGACCTCGCGGTGGACACCGAGACGATGGGGCTCCAGACGATCCGGGACCGGCTGTGCCTGGTGCAGCTGTGCAACCGCGATGTGCGCGCGGCCATCGTGCAGATCCCTCGCGAGAGCCTCTCCCCCGATCGCCCGCTCGCCGAGCGCGCCCCTCGCCTCAAGCGCCTGCTCGAGGATCCCGACGTCCTCAAGGTCTTCCACTTCGCCCGATTCGACGTCGCCGCGCTCCGGTACTGGCTGGGCATCGAGGTGGCGCCCCTCTACTGCACGCGCACGGCGAGCAAGCTCGCCCGCACGTACACGGACCGCCACGGGCTGAAGGACAACCTCCTGGAGCTCCTGGACGTCGAGCTCGACAAGGCCGCCCGACACACCGACTGGTCGAACCCCGAGCTGACGCCCGAGCAGGTTCGCTACGCCATCTCGGACGTGACCCTGCTCCTCCCGCTGATGGACCGGCTGCAGGGCATGCTGGAGCGGGAAGGGCGGGACGCGCTCGCGCGGGAGTGCTCCGCCGTCATCCCGACGCTCTCCCGCCTCGACGTGCTGGGCTTCGTGGGTCTCTTCGAGCACTGACCCCGCGGGTCGGGGCCACCGCGCTCAGGCCGGCCGTTTCTTCCCGCGCCCGTTCTTTCGCCGTCGCGGGTCCCGGTCCATCGGGATCTCCCGTCGAGCGCCCACTGCGGAAAGAAGGCCCTCCATCTCCTCGGGCTGCAGCTCCTCGAGGTCGTGGAGGGCCGCCACCAGCACCCGCGCGAGCTCCTTGCAGTGGGCCAGCAGCGGGCCATTGCCGGCTACGCGAGACCGCCCGTTCAGACGCCACTCGCTCCGTTGCTCCGGGGTGAGGGGCACGCAGGCTCCCCCTTCGACCCGGTGCGGGGGCTGCCGGTCGTGCTTGAAGCCCGACACGCCGGGAAAGGTCGACTCCAGGAGGTAGTCGATCACGCGGACGATGCGCTGCTGGTCCTGGTCCAGCAGCCGGCTGTCGGCGCGGATCGACACCTCGACCCCGCGCGTCGTCACGCCGATGGCGATGCCGATCGAGGTCCCCTCGATGCGCAGCAGCTCGCTGGCGATCTCGGCGATGACGTCCCGATGCTCGTCGCGGACGAATCCAACCGGGGCGACCCGCACCGCCCCCGTGACCTCCTGGTTTCGGAAGGCAGAAGAGCAGTAGAGGTGCCACTCCGGGGGCACCCGGTAGTCCCGGAGCTCGTCGAGGATCGCCTGCGTCTCCTCCGTGCGGGTGAGCAGCTCGAACATCTTGAAGTCGAGAGGCGTCGCCCCGTGCAGGAGCGCCGAGGTGTCGGTGTAGATCCCGAGCGCGGCCGCCGCCCGCTCGGCCGGGCTCAGCTTCTCCACGACCCCCAGGGCGACGGCGACGACCGTCATGAAGGCCGAGGTCGAGCCCACCTCGAGACCCACGAACGGCAGCACCACCTTCTTGACACCCTTCAGCCGGCAGTTCTCCTCCACGTCCTCGGGGTCGGCGTGGTGGTCGGCGACGAAGAAGTACTCGGGCACCGGGTCCACGCCGATCGTGTTGGTCATGCCCAGGGGCGGCGAGGTGTCGACCATGCAGTTCAGCCCGCCGCGCATCCGTCCCGCGTTCGGGCTGTGGAGAGTCAGCCCGGCCAGCTCGACGAGCTTGTAGTTCTGGGGGTGGCCGAGGCTGCCGGTCAGGATGCGGGCCTCCTTGGCCCCGAGCGCGGTCAAGACGGCCCGCAGGAGAAGGGCGCTTCCGAGGGCATCGGGATCTCCGACCCACTGGGTGAAGATGTTGGCGCCGCGGCCCCGGATGGAGGACGAGTTGAGCTTGAGGCCCATGTAGGCGGCGTGGGCCTCGGTCAGAACCGGCAGGATCTCCGCGCTCCGCCGCTTGCCGACGAACCCCTGGAAGCGCCGGCGGACCACGAAGTTGTTGGCCCGGCGGGGCGGGATCAGGACGGGGCCGTTACGCGGCATGGAAGCTCCGCCCCTTTCCGGCCAAATCCTTCAGCATCGTCGCGGGCTCGAAGCGCGCGCCGTGCTGGTCCCGCAACCTCTCGAGGGTGCTGACCGCGGCGGCCGCCCCGACGCGGTCGAGATGACGGAACGGCCCTCCCAGGAACGGCGGGAAGCCGAGTCCGAAGATCGCCCCCACGTCCCCGTCCCGGGGCGAGCGCAGGATCCCGTCCTGCAGGCACGTCACTGCCTCGTTCAGGAACGCGTAGACCAGGCGGTCCTGGATGTCCTTCCTCGGGAAGCGGCGGTGGCCCGTCCTTCCCGGAATGAGGCCGTACACCGTCTCGTCCACGCGCTTCCGGCCCTTGCCGTAGGTGTAGAACCCCCGCTTGCTCTTCCGCCCGAGCCGGCCGTCGGCCATCATCTTGTCCGTCGCCGGAGGGAGCTCCATCCGGTCGCCGAGATGCTGAACCATCACCTTGCCGATCTTCGTCGCCACGTCGATGCCGACCTCGTCGAAGAGCGTCACCGGCCCCACCGGAAAGCCGAACGCCGTCAGGGCCCGGTCGATGTCCTCGACCGCCGCCCCTTCGGTGAGCAGCCACGCCGCCTCGTTCAGGTAGGGGCTGAGGGTGCGCGTCGTGTAGAAGCCGGGACCGTCTCCGACCACGATCACGTGCTTCCCCATCCGCCGCCCGAACCCGACGGCAGTGGCGATCGTCTCGGGCGCGGTCTCCCTGGTGGCGATCACCTCCAGGAGAGGCATCTTGTGGACGGGCGAGAAGAAGTGCATCCCCAGGACCTGAGCGGGCCGACGGCAGCCCGCGGCGATCTCGCCGATGGGAATCGAGGACGTATTGCTCGCGAAGACGCACTCCTCCGAGGTGACACCCTCCGTCTCGGCCAGCACCCGGCGCTTGAGCTCCCGGTCTTCGAAGACCGCCTCGATCACGAGATCGGCGCGCCCGAAGCCGGTGTAGTCCAGCGTCGGTGAGACGCGGTCGACGCGCTGGGCGAGCTCGAGCCGGGTGAGGCTCCGACGCTTCCGCCGCTCCTCGAAGGTGTCCCGGACGTACTTGAGGCCCCGGCCGAGGGCCTCGTTCGAGGCATCCTTCATCCGAACCGGGACGCCGACGTTGGAGGCGGCGCCGGCGATGCCGGCCCCCATGAGGCCCGCGCCGAGGACGCCGAGCTTCCTGACCTCCCGGGACCGCGTGCCCTGGGGATAGCCGGCGTCCTTCTTGATCTCCTGGGTCGCGAAGAAGACGGAGACCAGGGCCCGGGAGACCTCGCTCACCGACAGGCGACCGAAGGCCCTGGCCTCGATCTCGAGACCCGCGCGGAGGCTGGTGGATGTGGCCCGACGCACGACGTCGATGGCCTCGAGCGGCGCCGGGTAGTGCCCGCCCGTCCTCTTCACGACCGTGGCTCGGGCCTTCCGGAAGATGACGGGCCGCAGCAGCTTCTCCTTCAACGAGATGCCCGGGCGGCGCGGCTTGACCCGGCCCTCGGCCAGACCCAGCGCCGCGCGCTTCGCGACGTCGAGCAGGATCGCCGGATGACAGACCTCGTCGACGAGACCCGCCTTGAGCGCGCGCGGGGCCCGCAGCGCGCGGCCGGACAGGATCATGTCCAGCGCCCTCACGAGGCCGACCAGACGCGGGAGGCGATTCGACCCTCCCGCTCCGGGGATGAGGCCGAGCATGACCTCCGGCAGCCCGATGGACGTCTTCCGGTCGTCCGCCGCCACCCGGTAGTCACAGGCAAGGGACAGCTCCGTCCCCCCACCGACACAGGTGCCGTGGATGGCCGCGACCACCGGGGTCCTCGAGCCCTCCAGGGTGTCAAAGATCGCCTGGCCCGCGCGCGAGAGGGCTTCGCCCTCCTCCACTGATCCGATTTGTGTGAACTCCTTGATGTCCGCCCCGGCGATGAAGTTGTCCGGTTTCCCGCTCTTTATCACTAGCGCCCTGACGGATGTGTCCTTCTCGATATCCCCCAGGAGCGCCTCGAACTGCCCGATCATCCCGGATCCGAGGGTGTTTACCTTCTCCCCGGGCAGGTCCAGCGTGAGGACGGTCACACCTCGATCGTCAAATCGAGTGAACGCGCTGGGGTCGGTGGCGTTCATCGCTCCAGGACCATTGCAAAGCCCATTCCGCCCTGGGCACAAACCGAGATCAGGCCCAGCCCCACCCCGCGGCGCTTCATCTCGCGGGCCAGTGTCGTGGTGATCCGCGCCCCCGTCGCGCCGAAAGGGTGCCCCAGGGCGATCGAGCCGCCGCAGACGTTCAGCCGCTCCCGGTCCACCCGGCCCACGGCTGTCGGCCGGCCCAGCTCCGTCCGTGCCCAGCTCTCGGACTCGAGTGCCTGGATGTTGGAGGCCACCTGGGCGGCGAAGGCCTCGTGCATCTCGATCAGGTCGATGTCGCCGAGCTGCAGACCCGCCCGCTCGAGCACCCTCGGGATCGCGATGCCGGGGCCCATCAGGAGCTGGCCGCCCGGGTCGACCGCGGCCACCGCCCACTCCCTCACGTAGGCGAGCGGCTCGTATCCTTCCGCCCTGGCCTTCTCCTCGGACATGAGCAGGACGGCCGCCGCGCCGTCGGTGAGGGGAGACGAGTTCCCGGCGGTGACCGTGCCGTAGCGACGGTCGAAGGCCGGCTTGAGTGCGGACAGGGCCTCGAGCGACGTGTCCTGTCGCAGGAGGTTGTCCGTGGTCACGGCGGTGTCGTAG
>JAJDNV010000135.1 GCA_022340545.1 Acidobacteriota bacterium
GGGACCGGCTGACGTCCGGTACCACCTGGCACGCCGCCGGCCTGATGGTCACCTTCGGGTCCACGTCGGTGACGAACACCTGGATGCGGAAGTACACGCGCGACCTCTACGGCCGCCTGGAGGCCGAGACCGGACAGTCGACGGGCTTCAAGGACGTCGGCTTCATCGAGCTGGCCACCGATCCGGACCGGCTGGAGGAGTACCACCGGGTGGCCGCGTTCAACCGCTACTGCGGCATCGACGTCCACGAGATCTCGGCCGCGGAGGTGAAGGACCTCTTCCCGCTGGCCCGGGTGGACGACATCCTGGCCGGCTTCTACGTCAAGGAAGACGGTCGGGTGAACCCGGTCGACGCGACCATCGCCCTGGCCAAGGGCGCCCGGATGCAGGGGGCCCTCGTCATCGAGGGCGTCCCCGCCACCGGGGTCCTCAAGAAGAACGGTCGGGTGACCGGCGTCCGGACCGCCGAAGGTGAGATCGAGGCCGAGTACGTCGTCAACTGCGCGGGGATGTGGGCGAGGCAGTTCGGGGCCCTGGCCGGGGTCAACATCCCGAACCAGGCCGCCGAGCACTACTACCTCATCACCGAGCAGATCGAGGGCCTGACCTCTCCGACCCCCGTGCTCGAAGACCCCTCCTCCTACGGCTACTACCGGGACGAGATGGGCGGTCTGATGATCGGGCTGTTCGAGCCGGTCTGCGCGCCGTGGAAGGTCGACGGCATTCCCGCCGACTTCTCCTTCGGCGAGATCCCCCCGGACTGGGACCGCATGACCCCCTACCTCGAGAAGGCCATGGCCCGGGTGCCGGTGTCGCAGGAGGTCGGGATCAAGACGTTCTTCTGCGGTCCCGAGAGCTTCACCCCGGACCTGCAGCCCATCGTCGGCGAGGCGCCGGAGCTCGAGAACTACTTCGTCGCGGCCGGCCTCAACTCCATCGGCATCATCATCGGCGGGGGCCTGGGCCAGATCCTTGCCCACTGGATCGTTCACGGCACCCCCGAGGTGGACATCACGGGCTTCAACATCGACCGCCTGCACTGGTACCAGAACAACCCGGAGTACCGCCGGCAGCGCACGGTGGAGTCCCTGGGTCTCGTCTACAAGCACCACTACCCGACGCGCTCTCCCGAGACCGCCCGGGACGTGAAGAAGTCGCCGTTCCACGATCGTCTGAAGGCGCAGGGCGCCTACTTCCGAGACGTGAGCGGATGGGAGGGAACCGACTGGTATGCGCCCCCCGGCGTCGAGCCGAAGGTGGAGACGCTGTCCTGGGGCCGGCAGAGCTGGTTCCCTTACTGGAAGGCGGAGCACGAGGCCGCCCGTGAGGGCGTCATCCTCATGGACATGACCTTCATGGGCAAGTTCCTCGTGCAGGGGCGTGACGCGGGCCGGGTCCTGAACCACATCTCAGCCAACGACGTCGACGGCAAGACGGGGAGGATCACCTACACCCAATGGCTCAACGAGGCGGGGAAGCTGGAGGCCGACGTCACGGTCACCAAGCTCGAAGAGGACCGGTTCATGGTCGTCGTGACGGACACCATGCACCGCCACGTGGAGACCTGGATGCAGCGGAACATCCCGGACGACGCCTACGCCACCGTCACCGATGTCACCTCCGGCTACGGCCAGCTCAACATCCAGGGCCCCCGCTCCCGCGACCTGCTGCAGACCCTCACCTCCGAGGAACTCTCCAACGAGGCCTTTCCCTTCCGCACCGCCCGGGAGATCGACATGGGCTTCGCCCGGGTGCTCTGCATCCGCATCACCTACCTCGGCGAGCTGGGCTACGAGCTCTACATCCCCTCGGAGCACGCCACCCACGTCTACGACCTGATCGTCGAGGCGGGGAAGGAGTTCGGCCTGAAACACGCCGGGCTGAAGGCCCTCGGAAGCCTGCGCATGGAGAAGGCGTACCGCGACTACGGCCACGACATCGACAACACCGACAACCCCTACGAGGCCGGCCTGGGGTTCGCGGTGGACCTCGAGAAGGAGGGCGGGTTCATCGGCCGTGAGCCGTCAATGCGGGCCAAGGCGGACGGCGTCCCCCGAAGACGCCTGCTCCAGGTCCTGGTGAAGGACCCCGAGCCCCTGATGTTCCACGCCGAGATCGTCCTGCGCAACGGCAGGCCCGTAGGCGAGATCCGCTCCGCGTCCTACGGGCACACCCTTGGTGGCGCGGTGGGCCTGGTCATGGCCGAGGCGGACGAGCCGATCACGAAGGCCTTCATCGAGCAGGGCAAATGGGAGGTCGACATCGCGGGCAAGCGATACCCGATCGATGTCTCGCTCCGACCCATGTACGACCCGAAGATGGAGCGCATCAAAGCCTAGGGTCCCGTCACCGAAGTCGTGTGCATTCGCTGGAGCGTTCGGCGCTCGGCGGCCACCCCGACTGCGGGCGCGTATCATGGTGCCAGGAGCCCGGAAGAGAGATGGCCATCCAGTTCGTCCTGAACGGGCGCACGCGCACGATCGAGCCGGAGGCCGGCGAGTCGTTGCTCGACGCGCTGCGCGAGCGGTGTGGGACGCTCTCCCTCAAGGACGGCTGCCAGCCCCAGGGTCAGTGCGGGTGCTGCCTGGCGATCGTCGACGGCGGGGCCAGGGTCACGTGCGCCATGCCGGCAGAGAAGGCCCAGGGCCGCGAGATCCTGACCCTGGAGGGACTCTCGGACGAAGAACGGGAGCTGACTGCCCGTGCCTTTGCCGCGGCGGGCGGGGTTCAGTGTGGCTTCTGCATCCCGGGTTTCGCCCTCCGCGCGAAGTACCTGCTCGACCGCAACCCCCGGCCCACTCGGGAGGAGATCGCCCACGCGATCGACGGGCACCTCTGCCGCTGCACCGGGTACGTCAAGATCCTGGACGCGATCGAGCTGGTGGCCCGGGCGCGTCGCGGCGAGGAGATACCGGAGCCGATCGAAGACGGGGGCGTAGGCCGGCGTCTCCGCCGGTACAACGCCCGCGAGCTCGTGCTCGGTGATCGGCCCTACGTGGCCGACTTGACGCGGGAGGGGCTTCTGCACGGGGCGCTCACACTCTCGCCCCACCCTCGCGCGCGTGTCCTGCGGGTCGACACCGCGAAGGCGTGCGCGCTGCCAGGGGTGCGTGCGGTGGTGACTGCGGCCGACGTGCCCGGCGAGCGCTGGTACGGGCTGCTTCACAACGACTGGCCGGGCTTCGTGGCCGAGGGCGAGGAGGTGCGCTGCGTGGGCGACGTGCTGGCCGCGGTCGCCGCCGATGACCGTCGCACCGCCCGGCGCGCCGCCGCCCTCGTCTCGGTGACGTACGAGACACTCACGCCCGTCCTGGACCCCGAAGCGGCTCTCGCCGAAGGGGCGCCTCGGGTCAACCCCGAGCACCCGAACGAGCTCTCGCGCTCGGTCATCCGACGCGGCGACGTGGACGGTGCCCTCCGCGCGAGCGCCCACGTGGTGAGCGGGACCTGGAGCACCCAGCGGATCGAGCATCTCTATCTGGAGCCGGAGGCGGCGCTCGTGGAGCCACGGCCCGACGGGGGGCTCGCCCTCTTCAGCCAGGGCCAGGGGGTCTTCGACGACCGGCGGCAGGTCGCCGGGTTCCTCGGGATGTCAGAGGACGACCTCTACGTCGAGCTCGTCCCCAACGGGGGGGCCTTCGGGGGAAAGGAGGACATGTCGGTTCAGGCCCAGACCGCCCTTCTCGCCCGCGTGACCCAGCGGCCGGTGAAGCTCGTGCTTTCGCGGGAGGAGTCGGTCCGCATTCACCCCAAGCGGCACCCGATCACGATGCACTTCACCGCGGGGTGCGATGCCGAAGGGCGGCTCACCGCGGTGCGGGCGCGAATGGTCGGGGACACCGGCGCCTACGCGTCGGTGGGGGGCAAGGTCCTCGAGCGCGCGGCCGGACACGCGTGTGGCCCCTATCGTGTGCCGCACGTCGACGTCGAGTCGGTCGCCGTCTCCACCAACAACCCCCCGTGCGGGGCCATGCGCGGGTTCGGGGCCAACCAGGCCCACTTCGCGGTCGAGGGCTGTCTCGACCTCCTCGCCGAGAAGGTGGGGCTCGACGGCTGGGAGATCCGGAGCCGCAACGTCGTCGAGGTCGGGGACGTCTTCTGCACCGGTCAGGTGCTCGAGAAGTCGGTCGGCGCCCGCCGGACCCTGGAGGCGGTGAAGGACGTCTACGACGAGGCCCGCCGGGCGGGCCGGGCGGTGGGCATCGCCTGCGGCATCAAGAACAGCGGCATCGGCAACGGCGTCGCGGAGTGGGGCAAGTGCCGGCTGGTGGTCGAGGAGGACGGCACGGTCGCGCTCTACAACGGCTACACCGAGATGGGGCAGGGCCTCCTCACCGTGCTCATCCAGTTCGCGGTGGAGGTGACGGGCCTTCCCGCCGCCGTCTTCCGTCCCCGGGTGGACTCGACGTATGCCCTGGATTGCGGGCAGACGACGGGGTCGCGGGCCACGCTCTTCGGGGGGCGGGCGGTGACGAGTGCGGCCGAGAAGCTGAGGGCCGACCTCGACGCGGGGGCTGCGTTGGGAGAGCTCGTGGGTCGCGTGTACCCGGCGGACGTCGTCATCGACGACACGACGGCCCTCGGCGCGCCGGGGCGCATCAAGACCCACACCGCGTTCGGGTACGCGACCCAGGTGTGCATCCTCGACGCGGAGGGGCGCATCGAGCGGGTGGTGGCGGCCCACGACGTGGGACGCGTGGTGAACCCGGCGCTGTGCGAGGGGCAGATCGAGGGCTCGATCCACATGGGGCTGGGCTACGCTCTCACCGAAGAGCTGCCCTGCGAGAACGGCATGCCGGTGACGGCCAGGCTCCGGGACCTCGGAGTCCTGCGGGCGCGGGACATGCCGGAGGTGAGCGTGATTCTGGTCGAGGAGCCCGAGCCCGAAGGGCCGTTCGGAGCCAAGGGGGTGGGGGAGATCGGCCTCGTCCCCACCGCACCCGCGGTCGCGGGAGCTCTCGCCGCATTCGACGGGATCCGGCGCTACCGGCTGCCCATGAAGGACTCCCCGGCGGCCCGGACGATGAGCGTGGGCCGGATTCGTCGCGCCCGCGGCGACTGGCGGTGAAAGGCCGGTCGGTCAAACCCTCCCGGGGGATCCAGACGTCTCAAGGCCAGGACGAGTCAACTGTCGGAGGAGGTGAGCCTCCGTCACGGGCGGAATCATGCGAACCGGGCATCTGATCGGGTTTCGAGACGCTGTCGGTCGCGTACTCAGCGGCGCGATGGGCCGGGCAGGTGGAGGAGGGGCCCCGGGCGCCTTCTGCGACAGCCTGGGACAGGATCTCCGCTTCGGCCTTCGACAGATCGTGCGCTGGCCGGGCTTCTCGCTGCTCGTCGTGGTCGCACTCGCCGTCGGCATCGGCGCCAACGTGGCGATCTTCTCCGTGCTCAAGGGCGTGGTGCTACGCCCCCTCGCGTATCAGGAGCCGGAGCGCCTCGTGGCGGTCTGGGAGACGCCCCCCGAGCAGCGCTGGCACCAGCCGTTCAGCTCCCCCGACTACCTCGATGTTCGGGAGCAGAATCGGACCCTCGAGGACATCGGCGTGCTCCGAGGGCGCTGGTTCAACCTGGCTGGCGAGGGCGAGCCGGAGCGGGTCCAGGGAGCCGAGTGCACTGCCAGCCTCCTGCGGGTCCTCGGCGTGCCTCCTGAACGAGGCCGGCTCTTCGACGAGGACGAGGAGGTGGACGGGAACGACCGCGTCGTCATCCTCAGCCATGCGCTCTGGCAGAGCCGCTTCGGTGGCAGGGATGATGTCGTCGGCCAGCCGGTCACCGTGGACGGTGAGCCGTACGTGGTGGTGGGCGTCATGCCCGCGCAGTTCGAGTTTCCCACGCCATGGGGCGGGCGGGACGAGAGCCGGCTGTGGGCGCCCCTGGTACTCCCGAGGGAGGACTCCGCTCGAGGGAGCCACTCCTTCGGCGCGGTGGCACGCCTCGCGGACGGCGTCACGCCGGAGGAGGCCGAGGCCGAGCTGGCGGGCATCGCCACCCGGCTCGCCGAGACCCACCCCGACACGAACGCCCGCGTCCGCATGTGGATCGAGCCGGTCATGGGGCGGACCCTCGGCAGCATTAGCTCGGCACTGCTCTTCCTCACCGCGGTCGTCGGGCTCGTACTGCTTGTCGCCTGCGCCAACGTCGCCAGCATGCTGCTGGCGCGAGGAGCCCGGCGGGTGCCGGAGTTCGCGGTGCGCGCCTCGATCGGCGCCCCCCGCGGCCGTCTGGTCCGGCAGCTACTCACCGAGAGCCTGTTGCTCTCGCTGCTGGGTGGCATCGCCGGAGTGCTCGTCGCCAACTGGGGCGTGGGGATTCTCAAGGCAATCCTGCCGGCAACCGTCCCGCGCGTCGCCGGCATCCAGATCGACCTGCAGGTGCTGGTCTTCGCCGCGGCGCTGACACTGGCCACGGGCCTGCTCTTCGGCCTCGCCCCGGCCGTGATCGCCTCGCGAACCAACCTCGTGACCGCCCTCGGCGACCGCCCGGGCCGTGGTGGCAGCCGCACGCGCAACCGTTTCCTCGGCACGCTCGTGGCCGCCCAGTTCGCCATCGGATTCGTCCTCGTGAACGGAGCGGCGGTGCTCGTCGCCAGCTACGACAACGTGATGGCCCAGCGCATGAACTTCGACGCCGACGAGATCCTCGTGGCCGGGATCTCGGTGAGCGGTCCCGCCTACGAGGGGCCGCACGCGCGGCGGGCGTTCTGGCAGGGGCTGGTGGAGCGCGTCCGCGCCCTCCCTGGCGTGGTCGAGGCCGGCGTGACCAGCAAGCTTCCTCTGAGGGGCGGCAGCAACGGGAGCGTGCTGGTCGAGGACCAGGTCTTCGATCCTCAGGCCGAGCGGGAGCTGGTGGAGTACTCCTTCGTCGACGACGGCTACCACGAGGCCATGGGGATCCCGCTGATCGCGGGCCGGCACCTGGATCAGCGCGACCTGGACGCCTCGGCCGTGGCGGCGGGCCTGGACGTCTCGCCCGTCGAGCTTCCTCTAATCATCAATCGGACCATGGCGGAGAGGCTGTGGTCCCTGGAGGACGCCCTCGGCAAGATCGTGCGCAACAATGACGCAGACGAGAGCTACCGGGCCCGCGTGGTCGGCATCGTCGAAGACGTCCGCCAGTGGGGCGCGGAGAGCCCGCCGCTGCCCGAGATGTACTTCCCGCACACGGCCGAGGTGTGGGGTCCTCTCCACGGCAAGCTGGTCGTTCGGGCCAGCGGCGACCCGCTGTCGCTGGTTGCCGGGGTCCGGGCCGCCGTCCACGAGATGGACAATCAGATACCCGTGGCCGAGCCCTCCACCATGGCCGACGTCGTGCGCCGCGTTACGGGACGCCGCCGCTTCTCAGTTCTGCTGGTCGGTCTGTTCGCCGCGACCGCCCTGATCCTGATCGTCGCCGGCACGTACGGCGTGATGTCCTACGCCGTGTCGCAGCGCACCCACGAGATCGGCGTCCGCGTGGCCCTGGGCGCTGACCGGAGGGAAGTGGCCCGCCTGTTCCTCACGCGCGCCGCGCACCAGGTCCTGCCCGGCCTGGGGGTGGGCCTCGTCGGCACCCTCGCCGCCTCGACCATCACACGAAGCATGGTCTACGAGCTCAGCGCCCTCAACCCGCTGTACCTGGTCGCGGCCGTGGCGGTGATGGTCCCCGTCGCCCTCGCCGCGACCCTCGTCCCGGTGCTGCGGGCGACACATGTGAACCCGGTGCAGGCGTTGCGGACGGAGTGAGGCCCTTGAGGTCTCGATGCCCAACCTTCTATGGCGGAAGCCCTAGGCTCCGCCGAAGGCCCAACCCAGGTTGATCCCCAGATTCCACTGGGGGCGGTAGCCATCGCGGGCCGTGGTGCCGCCGTGGACGCCGAGGACGAAGTGCCGTCCCAGGAGGCAGTCGATTCCGGCCTCCAGCCCGACGCCCACCGTTGTCGTGCGCAGGATGAGGTCGGTCTGCCAGGGTCGGTCCCGGACCTGGTAGTCCGTCATGGGACCGACCGCCAGGCCAATGTGGGGACGAACGGCACCCCGCAGCGGCGGGTAGAACCGGCCTCCGGCCAGAAACCCCCCGAAGCCGTCCGCGTCGACCGTCTCGCCG
This sequence comes from Acidobacteriota bacterium, assembly GCA_022340545.1. GTDB lineage: Bacteria > Acidobacteriota > Vicinamibacteria > Fen-336 > Fen-336 > JAJDNS01. The sequence goes on from JAJDNV010000135.1 coordinate 8,086, forward strand.
GCGACGGTCTGGCGGCTGCTGACACCGACGTTCGTGCCGCCCAGAGAGACCTCGAAGGCAAAGGACTCGCTCATCCAATGGAGAAACACGAGCGAGAACGCCCCGCCGGTCACGTCCACGGCCTCGGTCAGCTGGTTGTCGCTCACGTAGAGGTCGGCGAAGCCAAGCCGCATCTCGAAGCGCGACCGGCCGTCGAGCGCGTGAGCTTCGGGCTCCCCGGTCTCGGCCACCTCGGCCCCCGACGCCGACGCGGCCAGCACCATGAGAGTCACGAGGAACGGCGGCACGACGTTGCGAAGCCACGGCCATCCCTCCGAAGCACGTGGCGTGCAAACCGGAACTGGCATGGCGGTCCTCCTTTCCGAATAGCCCCCTCAGAGACGTGGGACACCCGGGGCGGGCCGAGGTGTCACCGCCGGCGGTAGCGCCCGGCCCTCGCCGCGGTGGGGAGGCGACGCCGGGTGCGGCGAGGCCCCTCGATCCCGGCGGGGATCGGTACTAGGATGGTGCCGCGCAGCGACCGCCGGAGGTCGCCGCGGATCCACGAGGAGGACGCGATGGCCCTGTCCCGACGCGAGTTTCTCGGAGTCGCCGGCCTCAGCCCCCTGGCGGCTCGGGCCCTCGGGGCCCCGGCCCCCCTCCCCCGGCGACCCTTCGGGCGGACCGGCATCGAGGTTCCGATTCTCGCGTTTGGCTCGGGCAGCCGGTTCGTCGCCTACGAGACGGACGAGGAGGCGCTCAGCGTCCTCAATCGCGCCATCGACCTGGGGATGACCTACATCGACACTGCCCACAGCTACGGCGACGGCAAGAGCGAGGAGCGGGTCGGGCACCTGATGCCGGCGCGGCGCAAGGAGGTCGTGCTGGCCACCAAGCTCAGCGCCCGCACCGCCGACGACGGCCGTCGCCAGCTGGAGTTGAGCCTGAAGCGCCTCCAGACCGACCGCCTCGACGTCCTGCACATCCATGCCCTCGCCGACCGCGACGACCTCGCGGCCATCGAGGCGAAGGACGGCGTTCTCGAGGCGGTGATGGAGGCCCGCGAGCAGAAGATCGCGCGCTTCGTCGGCATCACCGGCCATGCGGACCCGGTGGCGATGAAGGAGGCGCTGGAGCGGCACGACTTCGACTGCGCGCAGATGGCCCTCAACCTCGCCCGGGCCCGGATGACCTGGAACGACGACGGCAGGGCGGAGACCATCGCCATGGGCGACGGCAGCTTCGAGGCGCTGGCCCTCCCGGTGGCCAACGCCAAAGGGATGGGCGTCATCGCCATGAAGGTCTTCGGCCAGGAGCAGCTGGTGGGCCGGGCCTCCATCAGGGAGCTCATCTACTATGCGCTTTCACTGCCGGTGAGCCTCGCGAGCCTGGGCATGCCGAAGCCAGAGATGCTGGAGGAGAACGTCGCGCTGGGCCGTGGCTTCCAGGCGCTTCCAGAGCCCGAGATGCGTCGCCTCCGAACGGTGGTGGACGAGCCACAGCGGGCGGCCTTCGCCCGCTTCCTGCGGCACCACGCCGACGTCTGACGGCGCCGGGCCGCGACGTCTCGAGAGGGCCCGCCCCTGATCATCAGCCCCGCAAGAAGCCCCCGAGCAGGGCGCGCGAGACGGCGAGGCGATAGGCGCCGGTGGAGCGCACATCGTCGATGGGGGCCACGTCCTCGCCCAGAAGCTCCACCGCGCGGTCGACGGTCGCCGGCGTGAGGCGTTGTCCGGCGAGGAAGGCCTCCGCCGTGCGCAGGCGGCGGACGGTGGGGGCCATCGCGCCGAGGGCGAAGCGCAGCTCCTCGACGCGCCCCTTGCCGTCGAGCCACAGCAGCCCCGCCGCCACCGTCTTGGACAGCGCCTGGGCCGCACGTGTGCCGATCTTGCGGAAGATCTGGCGCGTGGGCCGCTTCGGGAGGAAGGGGAGCTCCACCGCCGCGATCAGCTCCGCGGGTCGGAGGGCGGTGGCCTTCGGTCCCTCGAACACGTTGAGGAATCGGCTCCGCCGCTCGCCGTCCGGGGAGATGGTGTGGACGACGGCCTCGTAGACGGCAAGGGGCGGAAACGAGTCGCCGGCGGGCGAGGCGTTCGCGATGTTGCCGCCGAGCGTGCCCCGGTTCTGGATCGCGGCCGCGCCGATGACGGACGCCGCCTCCGCCAGGAGGGGGAAGGCGGCGCGCACTCGCGCGTCGTCGCGGATCCTGGCGTGGGTGGCGAGGGCGCCGACCACGAGGCCCGCGCGCGTGCGACGGATCCTGCTCCATTCGCGCAGGGGAGAGAGGTCGAGGACGGTGCGCCGGTTGAGGAGACCCGCGTTCCAGCTGACCATGACATCGGTGCCGCCGGCGAGGGGCAGGGCCTCGGGATGCCGACCGTAGAGCCTCACCGCCTCGGCTGGGCTCCGGGGCCGCAGCACGCGCATCGTTTCGGGAGCACCTCTCACCGGTGCCTCCCGGTCCGTCGGGCGGTCCGTGACGTCGCTCGCGAGGGGCGCTTCGCGTCCCCTCGGCGGCGGTCCCGTTCGCGGACCACACGGGCCACCGCATCCACGATGTGCTGGTAGCCGGTGCAGCGGCAGAGGTTGCCGGCGAGGGCCTCGCGGATCGCCGCAGGCCGGGACGAGCCCCCGCGCCTCACCCAGGCGTGTGCGGTCATGACCATCCCCGGCGTGCAGATGCCGCACTGCGCGCCGCCCTCCTCGAGGAGCGCCTTCTGCAGAGGGTCCAGGCGTTCGAGCCCGCCGAGGGACTCGATCGTCTCCACGCGCCGGCCCTCGACCTGGCAGACCGGCACGAGACAGCTCATCACCGGCTGGCCGTCCACGAGCACCGTGCACGCCCCGCACTCGCCCTCGCCGCACCCCTCCTTCGTGCCGGTCAGGCCGAAACCCTCCCGCAGCACGTCGACGAGACGTGTGAAGGGGTGTCCGCGAAAGACGCGGACCCTACCGTTGACGGTGAGCCGGGTCACTGGAGAAGGCCTCGAGGATCCTCTCCGGGAGGATCGGGAGCTCGGTCAGGAGAAGGCCCGTCGCGTCGTGGACGGCGGCGGCGACGGCGGGGGCGGGGATGTCCATGGGCAGCTCGCCCACACCCTTCGCGCCGAGGGGGCCGCGCGAGTAGGGCCTCTGGACGATCATCACGTCGAGGGGCGGCGTGTCGAGCGCGGTCGGGATGAGGTAGTTGGTGAGCTGCGGGTTCTGCATGACACCGTCGTGGTAGTCGGCGTTCTCGAGGAGGGCGTAGCCGAGGGCCTGGGTGACGCCGCCCATGACCTGACCCTCGACGAGGCGGGGGCTCAGGGCTCGGCCAACGTCCACCGCGGTGGTGAGGCGGCGCACCCGCACCTCGAAGGTCGTCCGGTCGACTTCGAGGTCGACCACGGTGGCGCCGTAGCCGTAGACGGGATAGGCGTCGCCGCGGTACGTCTCCTCGTCCCACCGGATCTCCGGCGGATGAGTGTACTGCTCCTCGACGCGCAGCGCCGGCTCTCTCCCGCACAGGCGGCGGGCCTCGCGCACCATCTCCGCGCGTGTCGATGGCATACGACCGGTGGACTCGAGGATCCGCTCACGGAGCCGCTGCGCGGCGCGCTCCACGAGTCCGCCCACGATCATGCACGTCCGGCTGGCGACGGTGGGCCCGCTGTCGGGCACGAGGCCGGTGTCGGCCCTCTCGATCGTCACCCACTCCTCGGGAACGCCGAGGGTCCGGGCGGCGAGACCGGTGAACGCCGCGATGGTCCCCTGCCCGATCTCGGTCGAGGAGGTGAGGACTCGGATCTCGCCCTTGCGGGTGAGGGCGAGGGCGACGCGGCTCGCGAGGAAGGCCTCGCCGCTTCCGGTGAAGCCGGCCCCGTGGTGGCACACGGAGACGCCGATCCCGCGCCAGCTGGGGTGCCGCCGGCTGCGGTTCCAGCGGGCGTATTCCCTCTTCTTCTCCGAGTAGCGGCCGCGGCGCACCACCGCCTCGAGCACGTCGCGGGCGCCCACGCTCTCGTGCAGGACCTGGCCCGTGGCCGTCTCGGACCCCTCGCGCACGAGGTTGAGCCGGCGCAGACGGAGAGCGTCCTTCTTCAGGGCCCCCGCGATGCGCTCCCAGTGCAGCTCCGCCGCGAAGAGCGTCTGGGGGGCGCCGAACCCGCGGAAGGCCCCGTTGGGCGGGGTGTTCGTGGCCACCATGCACGCCCGCACGCGGACGTTCGGGCACTCGTAGGGGCCGGTGGCGTGAAGGGCGCCGCGGGAGAGCACGACCGGGGAGAGCGTGGCATAGGCCCCCCCGTCCATCAGGACGTCGATGTCCTGGGCGACGAGCTTGCCCTCCCGGGTGAGGCCCGTGCGGTGTCGAACGCGAGCCGGGTGCCGCTTGGTGGTGGCGACCATGTCCTCGGTGCGGTCGTAGACGATCTTGACCGGGCGTCCCGCCTTGCGCGCAAGGAGCGCCGCGTGGCCGGCGACCATCGAGGGGTATTCCTCCTTTCCCCCGAAACCTCCGCCGGTCGTGGCCTGGACGACCCGCACCTTCTCTTTCGGCAGAGCGAAGGCCCGCACCAGCGCCTTCTGCACGTAGTACGGACACTGGAGGGAGCCCTCGACGAGGAGCGTTCCGTCCTCCTCGAAACGAGCGGTCATTCCCTGGTTCTCGATGTAGGCCTGCTCCTGGTGCGGGACGCGATACTCACCCTCGACCACGACGTCGGCCCCGGCCAGGGCCCCATCGACGTCGCCCTTGTCGATGGAGATCCTCTTGATGACGTTGTCCGGAGCGCGGACGGGAACCTTCGCCTCGAGCGCGTCCTCCATGGACAGGACCGGCTCCAGCGGCTCGTATTCCACATGGATGTGACCCAGGGCCTCGTAGACCCGGTGGCGCTCGGCATGGGCCACGAGCACGATGGGCTCCATAGCGTGGCGCACCTCACCGTCGGCCAGGAGCGGCTGGTCCTCCTCGATGAGGGCGACGCAGTTCTGGCCGGGGATGTCGGCGGCGGTCGCGGTCACGCACTCGTCCCAGGGGAAGTCGGGGTCGAAGCGGATGGCACGGATCCGTCCGCGGGGAACTGTCGAGCGCAGGGTGGCCCCGTGGAGGCCGCCGGGGAAGGGCAGGTCGTCGACGTAGCGGGCGAGGCCCCTGAGCTTGTCTGGCCCCTCCGGGCGGAGGACTCCGCTACGTTTCTTCTTCAAGGACGCAGCTCCGGTGCGGCGAGCGTATCACGGCCTGCTCGGGGCGCGACACGCGGACGCCGCATGGCTGCCGCGGCAACGGCGCCGCCTCGTTCGAGGCCGGGGAGGCTACTGGCCGGCGGGCGCCGCGACAAACGACAGCTCGGGGCGCCCCCGAGCGTCGCGCCGGCTGAGGGGATCACTCCACTCGGATCCGAGACAGATCGCCCCGGAACTTCCAGGCCACCCGGGCGAGCAGGAAGCTCGCCACCGAGCCCAGGCCGGCGACCACGCCCCACCACAGGCCTTCGGGCCCGAAGCCGAAGTGGAAGGAGAGGACGGCGCTGATGGGGAGCCCGATGAGCCAGAATCCCAGGATGTTCACCAACATGGGGGCGCGGGTGTCGCCGGCCCCGCGCAGGGCGCCGGCCGAGACCACCTGAAGGCCGTCGAAGACCTGGAAGACGCCGGCGATGGGAATGAAGACGATGGCCAGGGCGAGAACCTCCTCGGCCGAGGTGTAGGCGGAGGCGAGGAGGCGGGGGGCGAACAGAAACGCCGCCGCCGCCACCGACATGAAGGCGGCCCCGATCGTCAGCCCGGCGACCGCCGCCCGCCGAGCCCCGCCGCTGTCTTCGGCACCGATCGCCTGGCCGACCCGCACCGCGGTGGCGGAGCCCACCCCGAGGGGCACCATGAAGGTGAGCGAGGCCAGGTTGATCGCCACCTGGTGTGCCGCCATCTGCAGCGCGCCGAAGAGACCCATCAGGAGCGCGACCATCGAGAATGCGAGGATCTCGAGCTGGACCTGGAACCCGATCGGCGCGCCGAGGCGGACGATCCGTCCCAGCGGCGCCGGGCGCAGGACCGCGAGGTCGAATCTCTCGAGGAGCGGCCGCAGCTCCCGGCGGCCGAGAAACACGAGAACGACGAAGAGGAGGGTCCGGGCCGCGGTGGTGGCCCAGGCCGATCCGACCGGACCGAGCTGGGGGATTGGTCCCGCGCCGAAGACCAGGGCCCAGTCGGCCACGAGGTTGAAGAGGTTGACGGTCACGATGGTGGTCACGATGGGTCGGAGACGCTCCATGGCCTGGAGGGACTGCCGGAGCACGATGAAGCCGTAGAACGGCAGCAGGCCCGGGATGCAGATGCGGATGTACGCCGCGGCCAGCGGGACCGTCTGGGGAGGCTGATGCAGGGCCATAAAGACCCATTCCGCGGGCAGGAGGAGGAGGGTGCTCGGGATCATGAGGATCGCGGCGAGCAGGAGACCGCGCTGCATGGAGCGCCGTATGGCTTCGTCATCTCCAGCTCCCACGGCCTGGGACACGAGCGGATCCAGGGCCAGCAAGAACCCCATGGAGAACGAGGACACCGCGATCACCCCGACATGACCCAACGCCACCGCGGCGAGCGCCTCGGAGGACAGGTGGCCCACCACCATGGTGTCCACCACTCCCAGCAGCATCATGCCCACCTGCACGACGACGACTGGCACTGCCAGGCGCAGCATCGCGTCGAGATCCGAGCGGCGGGGAAGCAGGACCGGCGCGGGCAGCAGCAAGTGGACTAAGCCGTGTCGGCGCCCCGGAGGGGGCCCCTCTGGGCCGCTCCGTGGCCCGGGCCGCAGTTGACGGGGTTGGCACGGGACGGGTCGAGGACACCGTCCACGGCCAGGGACGTGGTGAGGTAGGCGGAGACGTCGAGGACGTGACCCTCCGGGGCTCCGGGCAGCGCCTCGGCGCCGAGGACCCGCCGGTTGGCGTGATCGATGTCGAGGCGGATCGCGCCGTCGGCGAAGACGGCCCGTCCTTCCGCCCGGTCGATCTCGAGGGCGTACTCCCGGCCACCAAGACGCGCCCACACCCGCACGCCCTCGCCTTCGCTCGCGAGGAAGAAGCCGTCCCGCTCGCGCCAGCGGTGCCACCCGTCGAGGGTGCCGAAGAAGCGTGGCTTCTCGAGATACGGCCCGCCCTCCTCGGGACAGAACGTGTCGCAGTTGCCGCAGTCGTTGCAGAAGTCCTGGAAGACCGCGATCTGGTGGCGCTCGCGCACCTCGAAGCGGCCACCGGGCCCGGCGACGGCCTGTCCCCCCGTGACGCGGTAGCTCTCGAAGTCGCCGGATCGCGGCTCGGTCTCGTAGACGAAGTTGGCGTCGTTGGGACAGGCGGGCAGGCACTTGTCGCAGTTGATGCAGTCGAAGAGGCTGAGGTGCGAATCGATCTTGCGGGGCGCAGTCCGGTTGGCCCCGGCGCGGTAGCGCGGGTCGGCCGTCGCGCGCTCGACGATCGGGCCGGTGTTGAGCCGGGCGGCGGCGGCGACGAGACGCAGGTAGAGATCGGCCCGGCCCTCTCGCTCGAGTGCGCGGAGAAGATCCACGCCCTCCCGGGCGAGGACGGAGAGCAGGGTCTCGGCCAGTGGTCCGGGCTCGACGGCGGCGCGGACGGCCTCCTCACCCCGTCCCTCGGCCCTGATCACGAAGTCGCCCATCCGGGAGACCCCCAGCGTCCGCATCCTCTCCTCGAGGCGGGCGAGATAGCGGGGGAGCCGGGCGTAGCCCCCAGGGCGCAGGAGGTCGGAGCAGACGGTGATGGGCACCAGCCCGAGCGCCACGCAGTCCGGGAAGTTGCGGCTGTCGACACCGGCCGAGAAGGAGATGGGCAGCTCCGGTCGTTCACCGCGAAACCGCTCGAGGAGGTGCAGCGTCAGCACGTGCAGCGGTTGCCCGGAGAGGTACACGACCTCCTCGCCGGCCGGGAAGACGTTGCGGTGATTCCGCACGACGAGGGTGTTTGTCAGCTTGACGGCGAAGGTGCGACCCAGGGCCCGGGCCGCCTCGCTCAGCCGGTCCACCATCTCGAGGGCCGGTCCCCAGTGAAGGTCCCGGGCGAAGTCCTCCTCCCGGGTCTCGATCTCGGAGTAGCCCAGCACGTCGTGCAGCAGGCCGTCCACCGTCTCGCGGCCGAGGAGCGTCGGGTTGAGCTTGACCGTGACGTGCAGGCCCATCTCTTCGAGGAGGAAGCGGCCAATCGCCTCGATCTCGTCCGCCGGGCAGCCGTGAAACGTCGACAGCGTGACCTGGTTGGAGAGGGCCGTCCGGAAGTCGAGGTCGCGCCAGCGCCCCAGGTCCGCGGGGATCTCCGCGCGCAGCGCGTCGACGTGAGCCCGGGCGTCCGTGAGGGACGCCATCCAGTTCCGCATCCGCGGAGAGCGGATGCCCTCGAGGTCGTAGCCCACGCTCATGTCGAAGATGGTCTCGTCTCGCCCGGGCGAGGGGCCGGGACCGAGGGCCCCCGCCTCGCGGAGCACGTCGACGAGCATCGAGCCCTTCACGTACTCGCGGAGGCTCTCCTCGAGGCGCAGCTCCTGGCTCCACTCGACGTTGTAGACGACATTGGCGGCGTCGATGCAGGGGCGGGGGATCGTGAGACGGTCGTTGGCCTGGACCGTCTTGAGCTCGAGGATGCGTGCCCCCGCCAGCCAGGAGAGGGCGATGTTCTGGGCCATCTGGGTCTGGGGACCCGCGGCTGGTCCGAGGGGGTGGGCTGCCGGCTGCCCGTGGAAGACCACCGAGCAGTCGAGATCCGGCGCGCCCCGCCAGAAGCTCCGCGCGGGCAGATCGAAGACCTTGCCCTCGCCCTCGAGCTCGCGCGAGACGCGGCGCAGCAGGCTCTCAAACGGCGCGGGGACGAGCTCCGCGACCCACCTCCGTTCCCGGCCCGTCTGTCGTCGAAGGGGCCTCGGGAAGTGTACGGCCCGGCCCGGACAGGCTCAAGAAGTCGTACGTCAGGCCACGAGCGGCGGGCCCGCCTGACGCTTGATGTACTCCCCGCGGCCCTTCCTGCCCAGCCAGCGGCCGTGATCCACCAGCACCTCGCCCCGGGAGAGCACCACCGCCGGCGTCCCGCGCACGACACGGCCCTCGTAGGGGTTGTAGTCGACGCGCATGTGGAGGCTGGTCGCGGAGAGGGTTGTCTCCCCCTCGGGGTCGAACAGCACGAGGTCGCCATCGGAGCCCACCGCGATGGTGCCCTTCTTGGGCCAAAGGCCGAACATGCGCGCCGGATTGGCCGAGACGATCTCCACGAAGCGGTGCGCGTCGATGCGTCCCGTGCGCACGCCGCCATCCCAGACCAGCACCAGGCGCGTCTCGATGCCCGGCGCGCCGCCGGGGATCTTGGAGAAGTCGTCCTTGCCGGCCCGCTTCTGGGGAGGCTCGTCCATGCAGAACGGACAGTGATCGGTCGCTACGAGCTGAAGATCGTTCCGGGCCAGGCCATTCCAGAGGGCGTCCTGGTGCCATTTCTCCCGCAGTGGGGGTGACATCACGTATTTGGCGCCGTCGAAACCCGGCCTCTCGTACTCCTCGCTGGAGAGGAAGAGGTATTGCGGGCAGGTCTCGGCGTAGGCGGGCAGTCCCATGTCGCGCGCCCGCTTGACCTTCTCGAGCGCATCAGCGCAGGAGAGGTGCACGATGTAGATGGGCACGCCCGCCATCTCGGCCAGGGCGATGGCGCGCCCGGTGGCCTCGCCCTCGGTGTGGGGCGGACGAGTGAGGGCGTGATACTTCGGGGCGGTCTGGCCCCTGTCCAGCGCCTCGGCAACCAGGGTCTCGATCACGCTGCCGTTCTCGGCGTGCATGCATATGAGGCCGCCGTTCTCGCGTGTCCGGCTCAGGGCCTTGAAGATCGTGGCGTCGTCCACCATCAGACGACCCGGGTAGGCCATGAAGAGCTTGAAGGACGTGACCCCCTCGTCGCGCACCATCTTGTCCATCTCGCCCGCGACCTGGTCGTTCAGCTCGCAGACGATCATGTGGAAGCCGTAGTCAATCACCGCCTTGCCCTCGGCGCGCTTCATCCAGCCTTCGAGGGCGGGGTAGAGCCCCTGGCCGAGGTCCTGGACGGCGAAATCGATCAGGGTCGTGGTCCCGCCGTGGGCGGCGGCGATGGTCCCGCTCTCGAAGTCGTCAGCGGAGGTGGTGTCGCCGAGGGGCATGTCGAGGTGGGTGTGAACGTCGATGCCCCCCGGCATGACCAGCTTCGCGGAGGCGTCGACGACGGTGTCCGCGGGCATGCTGAGGCCCTGGCCGATGAGGGTGATGACGCCCTTGTCGATGTAGACGTCCGCGTCGTAGCGGTCGGACGCCGTGATCACGGTGCCGTTCTTCACGAGGGTCGTGGCCATCTCGGTGCCTCTCTTCTACCCGTCCCGGCTCGAACGAGATCCTGGCCGCGGTGACGACCCGCTCGGCTGTCGAAAGGAGCCCCGCCCGGGGATTCCCAGCGAGAAACCCGGGACGGGGCTCCGGTCTGTCGAAACCGTCCTCAGACCACCTGGGCCGACCTTCCGTCCCACCGGACCGTCTGTCCGGTCCGCACCGAGACGATGGCGAGAAGGCAGGGCAGCGTGGAGTTGAAGCCGATCTCCATGTCGCAGTTCGGCCGCTGACGCGACCTCATGCAATCGAGGAAGTTCCGGATGTGGCGATGCGTAGCCCCTCCGAAGGCGGAATCGGCGATCTCCGCCATCCCGTTGGGATCCCGGAACTTCTTCGACTCGATCGGGGGCGGCGGGGGCGGCGCGTCCGGGCCAAAGCGGCGGGCGGGTGGGTAGGGCCTCACCTCGTATCCGAGACGGTTGACGGTCAGCACGCCGCGCTCGCCGAAGAAGTGGTTGCCGTAGAGCTCACGCGGATCCTCGACTCCCGGGATCATCGCGTTCGAGAGCGTGGCGACGAAGTCCTCGTACTGCCAGGTGACGGCGTAGGTGTCGGGCACCTGCTCGGGATCGCGGCGGGCCCGCACGTACTGCGCCGACGCGCTGGTCAGCCGCGGGACCCTGGTGTCGGCCCCCATGTACCAGTTCATGACGTCGGTCAGGTGAACGCCCCAGTCCGTCAGGTTCCCGCCACCGTAGTCGTACCAGCCGCGCCAGCGCCGCCTCTCCGGTACGAACGGCTTCCGCTTGGCCGGCCCCTGGAACATCTCCCAGTTGAACCCTTCGGGCGGCGCCTGCGGCACCGGCGGAGGCTGATCACGGGTCACACGGCCCCCTCCACCGGGAGGGCACATCTGGCAATGGTTGACGCTCGAGCCGACGTAGCCGTCCTGGAAGAGCTTCGCCGCCTCCTGGAAGTGGTGCCAGCTGCGCTGCTGCAGTCCGACCTGGACAATGCGGTCCGATCTGCGGGTCGCCTCGACCATCTTCACCGCCGGCTCGACCTGGTTCGAGATGGGCTTCTCGACGTACACATCCTTGCCGGCGGCCAACGAATCGAGGAGCATCGGACAGTGCCAGTGGTCGGGCGTGGCGATGAGCACCGCATCCACGTCCTTGCGTTCGAGAATGCGATGGTAGTCCTCGTAGGCATCCGGCTTGCTGCCCTGCACCTCGCCCAGATGGGCCACGGCCTCGTCGAGCCGATCCTTCGCGACCTCGCACGCCGCGACGAAGACGGTGTCGTTGTGCCTCATCCAGTCGTCCGCCACCTGCTTGCCGCGATACCCGAAGCCGATGATGCCGACCCGGATCCGGTCGTTGGCCCCGACGACACCGGTCTGCCGCACGGCGGCGGAGAGGGGGCGGGCCTGTGCCGCGGCTGCCGCTATGGCAGCCGTGTGTAGGAAATCGCGCCTCTTGATCATGGGCAGTTCCTTTCTGGGATATGACTCACTCCGCGGTGGGCCGTCAATATACCATTCCGAGTTCTACGTCGGGCGCGGCGGAAGGGCCGCTGGGCGCTCGCTACTCGAAGAAGGGCACGCCCTCCTGCGCGTACCGGCGCATACCCTCTTCGTTGATCTCGACCCCGACACCCGGCTTCTCCGAGAGGGGGATGTGCCCGTCGACCACCATCGGGCGGTCGAAGTCGACGATCTCCTCCCATATGGGGTCCCGGTGGAAGTAGATCTGCCACTCGAGGACCATGAAGTTCGGGACCGACGCGCAGACATGAGCCGAGGCCATGGCGCCGAGATAGGAGGCCACCATGTGGGGGGCGAAGGGCACGTAGTATAGGTTCGCGAGGTTCGCGATGCGCTGGCCCTCGCCGAGCCCGCCCGCCTTCTGCAGGTCCGGCATGACGACGTCCACCGCTCCCGCCTCCAGAAGCGGACGGAAGCCGTAGGCGAGGTAGTGGTTCTCGCCGGCGCAGATCGGCGTGCTCGTCGACTCGGTGATCCGGCGGTAGGCGTCGGCGTTCTCCGCGGGGATCGGCTCCTCCAGCCACATCAGGTTCAAGGGCTCGAGGCGCTTGGCCACCTGCTCGCCCGTGATCGCGTCGTAGCGGCCGTGCATGTCGACGCAGATGTCGATGTCCGGTCCCACCTCCTCGCGAGCCGCGGTGATCTGGTCGACCATGCGCCGCAGCTCCGCCGGGCTCGCCGTCCAGTTATAGGCGTCGTACTTGTTCGGGTCGTTCGCCTGGTCGAGGTCGAACTTGACGGCCGTGAACCCCATGTCCACCGCCTCCCGGGCGGCGCGGGCGAAGTCCTCGGGCGTCGGGAGGCGACGTTGGTACAGGGCCGTGTCGCAGTACAGTCGTATCCGGTCCCGGAACTTGCCTCCCAGGAGCTGGTAGACAGGGAGGTCGAGGGCCTTGCCGGCGAGGTCCCAGAGCGCGCTCTCGATCGCCGAGAGGACCGCCACGTACATTCCCGACTGGGCGCCGGCGAAGAACCCTCCACGCCGCATGTCCTCGTACAGGCGGTTGACGTCCAACGGGTTTTTGCCCGCGAGGACTCTCCCGAAGCGCTGGACGAGGTGATAGGTGCCGCCCGTTGCGTCGACCCCTTCGCCGCAGCCCCAGATGCCCTCGTTCGTGTGGATCTTCACGAACAGCCGGCTGCCGCCGCGTATGTAGCCGCACTTGACCTCGGTGATCTTCAGATCGGAGGGTCGTGATTGAGTCGACGTCTGCTCGGTTGCCTCGGCGAGGCTCTGCAGGCCCGGCATCGCGAGGGCGCCGGTAACCGCACCCGACTTGAGGAAGGCTCTACGTGACGATGATCCAGTCATGATCGTGACCTCGTTTCTATTCCTTCTGCCAGCAGGATCCCCTACGGGGAGGCGATCGAGCCGTCTTCGTGGACCGGCAGCGCCACGAACGGCTTCGTTCCGTCGAAGGGATACCTGGCGAGCACGCGCTCGTCGATGTCGATGCCCAGCCCGGGCGTGTCGGGCAACGGATAGTAGCCGTCCACCATGCGCATGGCGGGATAGCCCAGCAGCTCTTCCCATAGCGCGTCCTTGCCGTCGGGCTCGACGCCACTGCAGATCTCCTGCACCAGGAAGTTGGGCATCACCGCGTCCACGTGGGTGGAGGCGACCGCACCCACGGGTCCTTCGCAGGCGTGGGGCGCCATCATGACTCCGGAGGCCTCGGCCATCGCGCCGACCTTCCAGAGGGCGCTGATGCCGCCCACGTGGTTGACGTCGGTCTGAATGATGTCAACGACCTTGCCCTCGATCACCTCGCGGCAGCCGTAGTGCGTGATCAACCGCTCGCCGGTGGCGATGGGCACCGTGGTGCGGTCGGAGATGCGCTTCATGGCCTTGACGTTCTCCGGCGGACAGGGCTCCTCGACGAACATCAGGTTCAGCGATTCGACCTCCCGGCAGATCTGCACCGCGACGGCCGGGCTGGTCTTGGCGTGGAAGTCGACGCCGATATCGATGTGGTCGCCCATCACCTCGCGCAGGATGTGCAGCCGTTCGATCGCCTCCGTGATGCGCTGGTGTGTGTCGATCCACTCGTAGTAGCCGGGGATGCCGGTCTTGAAGGCGGTGATGCCGTACCTCTCCGCCCGCTCGCGAATCGCCGCGACCTGCTCGCGATAGGGCGTGTCCGGTGGCAGCACGGGGCGAAGGTGGTAGTACCCACGGACCCCGCGGTCGTCGAGCGGGCCGCCCAGGAGCTCATAGACCGGCCGGCCCAGCACCTTTCCGCGAATGTCCCACAGGGCCTGGTCGATTCCGGAGATCGCCGACGCCAGCACGGGGCCCGATCGATAGAAGGCATGGACGTACATCGATTGCCAGTGATGCTCCACGTGCATCGGGTCCTGGCCCATGATGGCGTACGAGAGGTCGTGCACCGCCTGCATGGCGGCTGCAGCCTTCCCTTCGAGCGTTGCCTCGCCCCAGCCGACGACGCCCGCGTCGGTCTCGACCTTCACGAAGACGTGCGGCCGGTCCGAGGGCAGCACGTCGCTGGTGACGCCAAAGGTCTTGATTCCCGTGACCTTCAGCCGTGGCGCAGACGGCATCGCCAGCGTGATCTGATCGACAACGCAGTCGTCGCAGCCCAACGTAGAGGGCTGGCGACCGGACGCGGCGAAGGCCGGGGCGGCGGCTCCGAGGAGCGACGCCTTCAGCAGATCGCGTCGATTCATGGCGAGCGTTCCTCCGTCTAGCGAGCGACAGTGTACGAATCGAGTGCACCCTCGTCGACTTCGAGGCCGAGGCCCGGCTTGCCGGACAGCGGGAAGAAGCCGTCTGCGGGCTCTTCGTCCCAACCGCTGATCGCCGCGCGGGCCTGCCGATCGGCGCGATTGGTGCAAAATGGCGTCTCTTGAACGAAGGAGTTCGGCAGCGCGGCACAGACCTGGATCCCGGCGGCGGTCCCGATCGGGCCACCGCAGTGGAAGGGGGCCACCGCGACGTAGTAGGTTTCGGCCAGGGCCGCCGCCTTGCGAATGGAGGTCAGCCCGTGGGTCGCGAGGGCGGGTCGCAGGACGTCGACTCCGTCTTCGCGGAGCAGGTCCTGGAACCGTGCGTTGTCCGTGAAGCCGCGGCCGTAGCCGACCGGCGTGACCGAGCCCCTCGAGATGGACGCCTGGGCGGTCGCGCTCAGCTCGCCGCACGGTTCGTCCATCCAGAGGAGGTGAAAGCCCTCCAGGCGGTCGGCGATCGACAGGGCCTCGCCCGGGGAGGGTCGACCGCCACAGTCGAGCACGAAGTCGCACCCCTCACCCGCAGCGTCTCGCAGGCTGTCCAGGGTCGCGCGAACCCCGGTGTAGAAGCTGCGCCCGCGCTCCATACCGGAGGGCGTCGTCAACGGGATCGAGAAGGCTCGATGGCCTCTACCCCTTGCCGCAAGGACACTCTCCCGCAGCTCTGCGTCGGATCCGCCGGTGACCGCGGCCATGGCGCGGACCTTGTGGCGGGTCGGACCGCCGAGGATCTCGTAGACCGGCGCCCTGGCCGCCTTGCCCAGGATATCGAGGCAGGCCACGTTGGCGACCGCCCTGGACCTGAGGGAGGCTCGAGCTCGCCGCAGATCCTCATCGACGCGGACCGCATGGGCCGGGTCCATCCCGACCAGCCGCTGCAATTCGCGTCTGAGCTGATCGACGGCGACCCGGGGCTCGGGCCGGGCCTCCGTCTCGGCGTATCCGGCTACACCTTCATCGGTGTCGACACGGACGACGAGATATCGGCGACCGCCGGGCTCGGCGATGGCTCGTGGCGTGACGCGTGAGATCTTCATGTGGGACCCCTTGCTCGGCCGTATAATCCACCGTCCAGCGACTCCTGACGGAGCACCCAGCATATACCCGCGAGCCTCGAGAAAGACTGGAGCACGAACATGACGAAGGCCGAGAAGGTACTCGTTGGTGGGAAGTGGCAGCCGGCAGACGCGACCGGCACCTTTCGGGCGGTCAATCCCGCGACGGGCGAGACGATAGGTCCCGTCTACCCGGTCAGCAGCCGGAACGACGTCGACGCGGCGCTGGCGGCGGGTCGCGCCGCCGCCAACGCGTTGCTCGATGTGCCGCCCGAGAAGATCGGCGAGTTCCTGGACCGCTACGCCGACCGCATCGATGCGCGATCCAGGGAGATCGCGGAGGCCGCCCATCTCGAGACGGCGCTCCCTCTCTCGCCTCGGCTCGCCGACGTCGAGCTGCCCCGTACCAGCAACCAGCTTCGGCAGGCCGCCGCCGCTGCCCGCGAGCGAAGCTGGACCGAGCCCACGATCGACACGAGTCTCAACATCCGCTCCAGGTACGCCGCGTTGGGCGGTCCGGTGGCGGTCTTCGGCCCCAACAACTTCCCGCTGGCCTTCAATGGGGTCTCCGGGGGCGATTTTGCCGCAGCGATCGTCGCGGGGAACCCCGTCATTGCCAAGGCGCATTCGAGTCATCCGCTCACCAGCCAGCTCCTGGCGGAGGAGGCCTTTGCCGCGGTTCAGGAGGTCCAGCTTCCAGCCGCTACGGTCCAGATGATCTATCGGACCGACCACACGGATGGGACCTACCTCGTCTCGCATCCTCTCATCGGCGCAACCGGCTACACCGGCTCGCGTCGGGCGGCGCTGGCCCTGAAGGCGGCGGCGGATGCCGCCGGAAAGCCCATCTACCTGGAGATGAGCAGCATCAACCCGGTATTCATCCTGCCCGGCGCCTTGAAGGAGCGCAGCGGAGAGATCGCGGAGGAGTTCCAGACCTCTGCCCTCATGGGGACGGGGCAGTTCTGTACGAACCCCGGCATCGTCGTGCTCCTGGAGGGGAAGGAGGCGGAGCAGTTCATCGGGGACATGCGGGGCCGCTTCGAGAAGGCCAACCCGACTCCGCTGCTCGGCTTCGGAGGCCTGACGGGATTGGGCGAGTCGGTCGAGGCACTCGAGGCCGCGGGCGCGACCCTCATCACCGGAGGCTCGAAGGCCCCGGGAAGCGGCTGTCGGTTCCAGAACACGCTCCTGAGGACCACGGGTGAGGCGTTCATTCGGGATCCCGAGAAGCTCCAGACGGAGGCCTTTGGCAACTCCAACCTGTTCGTGGTGGCCAAGGACGCGGACGAGCTCGAGAAGATCGCCGACAGCTTCGAAGGCAACCTCACTGGCTGCATCTACACGGACACCAGGGGCGGGGACGACGTGCTCTATGCTCGCGTGGAGCCGCACCTTCGGTGGCGCGTGGGGCGCCTCCTCAACGACAAGATGCCGACCGGAGTCGCGGTCACTCCCGCCATGAATCACGGAGGGCCGTACCCGGCCACCGGTCACCCCGGCTTCACCGCCGTTGGGATCCCGGCCTCCGTTCGCCGATTCGCGTCACTCCAGTGCTACGACAACGTGCGCGAGCCGCGGCTTCCCGCGGAGCTCCGCAACCGCAACCCCGGAGGTCTCTGGCGACGGATCGACGGGGCGTGGACGCTGGACGACGTGAGGGTGAGCTAGGAGCAGCGACGCAGCTTCTCGGTCTGGCAGGCTTCGGGAAATGGGTGTAGCCTTCACTCCACAGCACCCATCCCAGGAGGTGAGCAGCGTGGCACTGTCGGCGAGAACACGCCTCGGCCCCAGCGAGCCCCTCGAGGTCGGGGGGAGGGGAGAGATCTCCCGCGCCCACGGCACGACGCTCGTTTCAAGCCGCTCCGGCCCGAAGCGTCTGGCGCTCGCGGCTCTTGTCTTGCTTGCCGCCGTTCAGGCGGCGACTGGGCACGGCGGGCAGGCGACCCCGGCCAGCGACCACCTGTGGCTCGACGCCCACGGTCGGCCGCTGCCGTTCCAGGACCACCCGGCAATCCAGGAGGCGATGCGCTCGGCCCGTGTCGTCAGCCGAGAGTCGATCGGGCAAGGAGTGTCAGGAACGGAGAAGCTCCTGCTCGAGAAGGACGAGACGCTGTTTCACGCTGCCTTTCGGACGGTTGACCGCAGGGTGCGGCAGCCGCCACCAGGACCGGCCAGGAGGGGGACGGTCCTCCGGGATGCCGCCGTCTTCGAGTGCGCAGCCTACGAGTTGAGCCAGCTGCTCGGGATGGGCCGGGTACCGCCGGTGGTCGAGCGCCGCATCGGTACGCAAGACGGCACCGTGCAGATCTGGCTGGAGGAGACGCGCAGCGAGTTTGAGCTCAGAGAGCAGGAGGGGCTGCGGCCGTCAGATCTGGACCGCTGGGACCTGCAGAGACAGATCATGTACGCCTTCGACAGCCTGATCGCGAACTTCGACCGCAACGAGGGCAACGTGATGCTCGATGGCAGCTGGAACATGTGGTTCATCGATCACACTCGCGCGTTCAAGCAGTCGTCCGAGCTCCGCAACCGCGACATGCTGACGCAGTGTGAGCGTGGCTTTTGGAACGCGCTCCGCGAGCTGGACGAAGACATGCTTCGCCAGCGACTCGAACCCTATCTGGGGGGCCGCCAGATCTCGAATCTCCTGACGCGGCGAACCAGGCTGATCCGCCACTTCCAGGCCCTGATTGACGAGCATGGCGAGGACGCCGTGCTCTTCGACCTGCCGCCACCCGGGGCCCAGAAAGCCGACCAGAACGACTGAGGCCGGCACCTCGAGCAGCAGATCCCCGTCACAGGCCCAATCCCGGGTCCTCGGGTGACTGCGGGCGAGCCTCGCCAAGTCGCGGCGTCACCGTCATATACGGAAGAACACGCTTTCACGTTCCGAGAACTTTTTCCGCACGTCTTCCGTTGCTTCTCACGAGGCAGACGGGCGCCCGGGACGGAACCGGACGCCAGCTGGGAACAGGGAAGGAGCTGGGGCGATGCGGAAGGGAATCGTTGGAATCGGGGCGCTGGTCCTGGTGGTCGGGGTGGCCGCCGTCCTCTACAGCCGCTCGGTCAGTTCCCGGGCCGACGGCCTGGCCACGGTGGCGGTGACGCGCGGCTCGGTCGCCGAGAAGGCCCTGGCCATCGGGACGATCGGTCCCGAGAAGGAGATCGCGGTCAAGAGCAAGATCTCCGGCATCGTCAAGACCTCGTTCCGCGAGGTCGGGGACATCGTGAAGGCGGGGGATCCCCTCTTCGAGATCGTTCCCGACCCGACCCCCCTGGAGCTGACCCAGGCCCGGCGGGAGGTTGAGATCGCGACGAACACCTTCGAGCAGACCAGCAAGAAGCACGCCCGCCAGAAGGCCCTGAACGAGCAGGGCATCCTCCCCGGGCAGGACTGGGACCTCGCCGTGCAGGAGCTCGAAGACGCCCGCATCCGCCTCGACATGGCCGCCGAGAAGCTGGCCCTGATCGAGAAGGGGCGGGTCAAGAGCGGTCGGGCCCAGCGGTCGTCCGTCGAGTCCATCATTCGCGCGCCCACCGGAGGCATGGTCCTCGAGCTGCTCGTCAACGAGGGCGACCCCGTGGTCCCGCTGACCTCATACCAGGCGGGGACCGCCCTCACGACCCTCGCCGACATGTCGGCCCTCATCTTCAAGGGGACGGTGGACGAGATCGACGTGGGCAAGCTGCGGGAGGGGATGGACGCCCAGATCAAGATCGGGGCCCTGCCCGAGGCCGACGTCCGCGGACAGGTCGACAAGATCGCCCCGAAGTCGAAGACCGAGGAGGGGGCGACCCTGTTTGACGTCGAGATCACCCTGCGGCCGGTGACGGGAGTGACCCTGAGGGCGGGCTACTCCGCCAACGCCGAGATCGTGGTCCAGTCCCGGGAAGACGTGCTGCTCCTTCCCGAGCGCCTCGTCACCTTCACCGAAGGGCAGGCCTCGGTCGAGGTCCCGGGGGCCCGAGAGGATGATCCTCCGGTCAAGAAGGACGTTGCGGTGGGCCTGTCGGACGCGCTCAACATCGAGGTGACCGAAGGGCTCGCGGAGGGCGACCTCGTCATCGAGCGTCCGCCGAAGCAGATCTCCTAGTCTCTGCGGGGATCAAGAGACACGACCTCCCGAGACCGAGTGAAATCATGACCTCCTTCTCCTTCCTCCGGCAGATGGCCCAGGACGTGCGCCACCAGAAGCTGCGCACGCTCCTGACCCTCCTGGGCATCACCTGGGGGACGATCTCGGTGGCCCTCCTCGTCGCCTTCGGCGAGGGACTCGAAGCGCAGGTTCGCAAGAGCCAGCACGGGCTGGGCGAGGGCATCGTCATCGCGTGGGCCGCCCGCACCTCCATGCCCTACCAGGGCCTCGGCAAGGGGCGCCCGATCCGGGTGTCGGAAGAGGACCTGGAGGCTCTGCGCCAAGAGCTTCCCGACGTGAAGTTCGCCGGGGAGTACGGACGGGGTGGGACCTTCCGGCGGGAGCGGGTGCGGATCTCCCCGGGGATGACGGCCAGCAACCCGGTCTTCGGGGCGATGCGGAACCTCGTCCCGGCGGCCGGGGGCCGCTACGTCAACGACCTCGACATCGACCGCAAGCGCCGGGTGACCTTCCTGGGCAACAAGCTCAAGGAGGACCTCTTCGGGGACGAGGACGCGGTGGGCCAGACGGTCATGATCGACAACGTGCCCTTCCTCGTGGTCGGGGTCATGCAGAAGAAGGCCCAGGACTCGAGCTACGGCGGGCGCGACGAGGGCAAGGCCTTCATCCCCGACACGACCTTCAAGGGTCTCTACGGCAATCGCTACGTCGACAACTTCATCTTCCAGGCGAGCCACCCGTCGCTCGTCCCCGAGGTGACCCGCCGGGTCTACGAGATCCTCGGCCGGCGCCTCAAGTTCGACCCCGACGACAAGGAGGCGCTGCATCTGTGGGACACGACCGAGGGAGAGAAGTTCTTCTCGGCCTTCTTCCTCACCTTCCGTATGTTCCTGGCGGTGATCGGGTCGTTCACCCTGATGGTGGGAGGGATCGGGGTCTCCAACATCATGTCCGTCGTCGTGGAGGAGCGCACCCCGGAGATCGGGGTCAAGCTGGCGGTCGGGGCAAAGCCCCGCTTCATCCAGGGCCAGTTTCTCGCGGAGACCCTGCTCCTCACCGCCGTCGGGGGCGGCCTCGGCCTCCTCTTCACCTTTGGCGTTCTCGCGGTCTTCCCGCTCCTCGGCCTCGGGGACTACATCGGGACCCCCGCCGCCTCGCCCGTGGTCGTGCTCACCACCGCCGGCCTGCTGGGCCTCATCGGCCTCGTGGCTGGCTACTTTCCTGCCCGCCGGGCGTCCCTTCTCGACCCGGTCGCGGCCTTGAAGCTGTCATGAGATCTGTGGCCGCCGAGCTCGCCCTCGTCCTCCGCCTCTTCCGGGCGGACCTGACCCACCAGCGCAAGAGGATGGGCATGACGATGTTCGCCATCGCGTGGGGCACGCTGTCCATCGTGCTGCTCCTCTCGTTCGGGGAGGGTCTCAAGCGGTCCCTGTCGGCGGGGGCCCGGGGCATGGGTGAGGGGATCGCCGTCGTCTGGCCGGGCGCCACCACCCGGGCCTGGAGTGGGCTCCCCTCGGGCCGCGCGATCCCCATCCGGGACCAGGACGTCGAGCTGGTGCGGTCGCGGGTCCCCGCGATGTCGGCGGTCAGCGTCGAGTTCTCCCGGCAGGCCGCGCTGACCGCGGGGACGGAGCTCGTGAACGCCCGCCTGCGGGGGGTGGACCCGGAGTTCGGGGAGCTCAGGAACCTCTACCCCCAGTCCGGTGGACGATTCCTCAACGCGCGGGACATCTCCCGAAAGCGACGA
>JAJDNV010000151.1 GCA_022340545.1 Acidobacteriota bacterium
CGGCGCAACTACCGCGAGCCCTTCGTGCTCGAGGATCAGGCGACCTAGACGAGCTACGCCCTCGCTGCGCGAGGCGGGGCGGTCAGGACTGCGCTCTCGGACAGAGACGATAGACCCGCTCGGCGGTGACGGGATCGCCCCCGTCGTCCACCTGGAAGCTCACGGTGAGCGGGCTCCCCCCGGGCGCCAGCTCGAAGGCCTCCACGACGTGCAGGCCGTCGTCGTACCAGGTCTCCACCTTGAGCACGCCGCTCTCCCAGCGGGTCAGGTGCTGGTATTCCCTGTTCAGGGACCGGTGGCGTGCACCGTCGGGGACGAGGGCCCGAATGCGTCCCTCGTCGTCGTCCACCTGGATCAGGATCAGCTCGGGGCGCTGCGCGATGGTGAGCGTCTCGGGGAGGTCCCGAACGTAGTCGGAGGCCGAGCCATGCTGCGACCGAGATCTGGACGACCCGGAGCCGGACGAGCCGCCCCTCCGGAAGGGGTCGACGGCGGGGACTCCCGTCACGCCCGGGGTGGTGACATCGATGCCGGGTCCCGTCGGCGTCTTTCGGCGGTCGTGATCCCCGGGGGACGCGGGCGGGCCGGGCGACACCGGCGGGAAGCGTGGGCGAGGGTCGCTCTGCAGGCCCTTCACGTCCTCCCGCACCTCGTCCCCGGGGACGCCGCTCAGGCTGCGGTCGAGCTCCCAGCGCCCGGTCAGGCTGAGCCCGGGCGGGGGCGCGGTGAGCGTCGATCCTCCCGTGGGCTCCTGGGCCCCCGTCACCGCTGCGACGAGGACGGCCAGGCTGACGACGACGACCCGGGGCGTCATCGGATGTCTCTCCCCCTTGACGATGACTCAGTCTGCGGAGATGTCAAGAGACAGGGACAGCGTCAGGCTCGACGTTGGCGCCGAAGAAGAACGGCAGAGCCGCCTGGTTCCCGGCCTCGACGAACAGTCCCTTCCTCCCCGGCAAGTAGACCGCCACGGCCGCCCGGCGGGAGGCCGCCCGAGAGCCCTTGACACCACTTCCAGCCGGAGAGTAGCGTGCCGCTCCCATGAGTCATCACGACACGTCGAGGCGACGCTCCCGCGGGCTTGCCCACCGGAGCAGGTTCCTCGGTCTGGCCGTGCTCGTCCTCGGATGGAGCGCGCCCCCGGCGTGGAGCGAGCATGACGTCCCGGTCTCGACCCTCCTGAGGGGCGAAGCCCACGTCTGGGACGTGCAAGAGATCACGATGCGTGCTGCGGGACAGTATCTGAACCCGTACGTGGACGTGGTCTGCTGGATCGACCTCGAGGGGCCGGGCTTCGCGCGCCGTGTGTACGGCTTCTGGGACGGGGGTCGATTGTTCAGGGTGCGGTTCGTGGCCACCGCCCCGGGGGAGTGGCGCTGGCGCTCGGGCTCGAATCAAGCGGACGACGAGGGCCTGAATGGAGGTCGCGGGGCCCTGCGGGCGATCGCGTGGACAGAAGGCGAGAAGGACGAGAACCCCAACCGCCGGGGGTTCGTGCGCGCCACGCCGAACGGGCGGGCGCTGGAGTACGCCGACGGGACCCCGTTCTTCCTTCTCGGCGACACCTGGCTCGCGGCCTCCACCTGGCGCCTGCCATGGAGAGGGACGCGCGCCGCGGACGACTACGTGCCCGGTCCGGGTATCGGCTTCGAGGAGGCCGTCGCCTATCGCAAGCGTCAGGGCTTCAACTCGATCAGCTTCATCGCTGCGTTCCCCAACTGGGACGCCGATCAACGGGGCGCCACGTTCGCCAACGCGGACGGCGTCTACCTGCGCAACGCCTGGGAGAAGTTCGGGTTCTGGGCCCCGGACGCGACCGTCACCACCTCGGACGGCGCCACGACCACGGCCAAGGACATGCATGACGAGGACGGCCACCGTCCGTTCGCCGTCTTCGCCGACCGCGACGGGCTGGCCGACTTCGACCACATCGAGCCGGCCTACTTCCGCAGCCTCGACCGGAAGATGCGGCACCTCGCGGACGAGGGGTTCGTGCCCTTCTTCGAGCCCGTGCGCCGCGACAACTGCCCCTCGTGGAAGGCGTACTTCGACTTCGACACCTCCTACGCCCGCTTCGTCCAGTACCTGATCGCTCGGTACGGAGCCTACAACCTGATCTTCAGCGGCATCCACCTGGACTGGATTCCGAAGGAGTACAGCCTGACTGCGGATGAGTTCAACGCGGCCCTGACCTTCCACTGGAAGACGTACGGGGGGCTCCCGTTCGGCCAGCCCTTCACCACCCTCATCGACAGCTCAACCTACCGGCGATTCGGGCACGGGGACAGCGCCCCCTGGCTCACGATGCACACGGTGGGAAACAAGCCCCGCAACAACGCCATCTACGCCCTGATCGAGGAGAGCTTCCGCCTCCGGCCGCCCTATCCGGTGGCCAACCTCGAGCCCTACTACACGGGCTGGAATCACGAGATCAACCGACCGGGCGGCGAGACCCCGAGGCCGGACTCCGACCGCGACAACTACTTCGCCCGCGCGATGATGTACGGCTCGGTCCTCTCCGGCGGCCTGGTCGGGCACGTCCATGGCACGGGCGCCTACGACATCACGACGACCGGGGAGCCCCCCGGCTGGCGACCCTACATCTGGGACGCGCTGCGCTACGCCTCCGGGGGCCAGATGCGGCATCTGGGCCAGTTCATGCTCGCCGACGGTGCCCGCTACCAGGACCTGGAGCTGGCCTCCGTTGAGCTGCAGCCGCGGAAGGCACCCGGCTCGACGGACGACGGCCTGGACGGCTGGTCCTTCATGATGCGCACTCCCGACCGGGAGCTGGCACTGCTCTACTTCGAGCTGAAGGCCCCGCGGCCGCGGCTGGCCGGCGTCAGTCCCCGGACCCGCTACCGGTGGAGCTGGTACGACCCGCGCCTGGGCCGGTGGGCGCCGCAGGTCGAGCTGCGAAGCGACGCCGATGGAGTGCTCGACGCCCCGCCGTTCCCGGGGGCCACAGACGAGGCACCGGAGGACTGGGCGGCCCGAGTCGCGGCCGTTCGCTGACCCGACTCACCACAGGTTCTCGCCGTACTGCCAACCTTCGTGCGCGGGCTCCTTGATGATGGAGTCCAGCTCCGGCTGTCCCTTGACCCTCATCGCCTCCGCATCCCATTCGATCGTGCGGCCGGTGCGCTGGGCGAGAACGCCGAGGAGCACCATCTCCGTGAGCGGTGTGGCGTAGTCGAAGCTGGAGCCCGGAAGCGGTCCCTCTCCCTTGATGGCGCTGATCCATTCCTCGATGGGGCCGTTTCCCACCGGAGGCAGCCGCTCGATCTTGCGAAGCTCGCTCTTGATCTCCATGAAGCGCGCGGCCGGGGTGATCCATGGACTGACGGGGCGCATCTCGGAGTGGTAGAGCGTCTCTTTCGTCCCCTCCATGTACATTCCGCCCTCCGGATGGAGAGGCTTGCCGATGTCCCAGCGCCGGGGCTTGGGCACGTCGAACCCCTTCTCGTACCACTTCAGCGTCACCGGCGGCTTGTTCCCCCGCGCGGGAAAGCGGTACACGACCGCCGAGTTCATCGGGATGAAGCCTTCTCCGGGAGGTGGCTCACTGAAAGCCTCGACTCTGGTGGGCGCCCCCAGGTCCAGGGCCCAGAATGGCGCGTCGAAGGTGTGGCAGCCGATGTCGCCCAACGAACCGCAGCCGTAGTCCCACCACCCGCGCCACCGCACCGGCACATACGCTTCGCTGTACTCGCGACGGGCCACCGGCCCCTGCCACAGCTCCCAGTCCAGGGAATCGGGCGCGCTTCCGGTCGTCGGCGGGAAGGTCTCGGGAGGAACGAACCAGGGGATGTTGGGCCGGTTGGTCCAGGTGATGACCTCGGAGACGTCACCCAGCACCCCGGCATCCACCCAGGCCTTGATGAGGCGCATCCCTTCGAAGGTGTGGCCCTGATTCCCCATCTGGGTGATGACGTTGTAGTGCCGGGCGGCCTTCTGCAGGGTCCGCACCTGCCAGATACTGTGAGCGAGAGGCTTCTGCACGAAGACGTGCTTGCCCAGCTCCATGGCCGCCATCGCGATGGCGAAATGCGTGTGGTCGGGCGTCGAGATGGCGACGGCGTCGATCTCGTTGCCCTTCTTGTCCAGCATCACCCGGAAATCCTTGAAGCGGGGCACATCCGGATGGGCCTGGAATGCCTCGGCGGCCCTCTCGTCGTCGACGTCACAGATCGCCACGAAGTTCTCGGTGGCCGCCTGGGCCACGGCATAGTCGCCCATCCCGCCCGCCCCCACGACGGCGATGTTGATCTTGTCGTTGGCCGACCCGCCGGGAGAGCCGATCGAGAAGCGAGGCACGGCGAGCGCGCCGGCGGTCAGCGCGGACGATTTGAGGAAGGCCCGTCGATTGGCCTCATGTTCGTTTCCCATTGCGCGAGAACCTCCAAAACTGGTTGACCTGTCGTTCCCGGTGATTCTAGGACGTTATGGCGCCCGGCGCGCGGCCATCTCGTGGGCCCGATCCCAGCCGAGCGTGCCAGGATAGAATCGCGCCGACACCGAGGCGGACGAACCGCCCGCAAGCGCGCCTCGCGGACCTGGCCCCGAGCGTGCGAACTGGAGGCAGCCCGATGACACTGCGCGTTGCGCCCCTCGCCTTTCTGGCGGCCGTGGCCGCCTTCCCCGCCGCTGCCGACGCCCCCCGCACCGAGACCCTGGCCTCTCCCGACGGCCGGGTGGTGGCAACGCTCACCGCCGGCGAGGCCATCCTCTATTCGCTGGAGGTCGACGGGCGTCCCGTGCTCGACCCCGCCCCCCTCGCCCTGGCCCTCGCCGACGGCCCCGTCCTCGGCCGGGGGAGCCGCATCGTCCGCGTCGACCGCCGTGACCTCGATGAGACGATCCCGACCCCGCTCGGGAAGCGGGCCTCCGTCCGCAACCACGGTCGGGAGCTCGCCCTCGTCCTCGCCGACGGCGCGACGCTCCGTGTCCGTGTCTACGACGACGGGCTGGCCCTTCGGTGGGAGACGGAGCTCCCCGGCCGCATCCGAATCGCCCGCGAGCACTTCAACGTGGCCTTTCCGGAGGAGCCGGAGGCCTTCATGCTCCAGGGCTCCGGCAACCACCACCACGGCTACGAGGGGCTCTGGACCCACGGCCCCGTCTCGGCCCTCGGCAGCGGAGATCAGGGGCAGCCCCTCTCGGCGCTCCTCCCGATCGTCTTCGACCCGCCCCGCGGGCCGAAGCTGGCCCTGCTCCAGGCGGACCTCGTCGATTACCCGGTGTTGTACCTCCGCTATCGTCCCAGCCGGCCGCGACAGATGAGCGCCGTCTTTCCCCGTCGCGCTCTGGCCGAGGCCCCGGGCGGGTTCCGCGACTTCGACCTCGTGGTGACCGAGCGCTCCGACGACATCGCCGAGACCTCGGGCACCCGGTCGTTTCCCTGGCGGGCCTTCGTGGTGGCCCGCCGCGACGCCGACCTCCTCGGGAACGACATGGTGACGCGCCTCCCTCCCGCGCCCGCCGACGGCGCCGACTTCTCGTGGGTGAAAGCGGGCAAGGTGGTGTGGGACTACTGGGCCAACTGGAACCTCGAGGGTGTCGACTTCGTGGCCGGACGCAACGACGAGACCTTCCGCTATCACATCGACTTCGCGGCCCGAAACGGCTTCGAGTACGTGAACCTCGACTGGCACTGGACGGACCCCCACGACCTGTTCGCCATGAACCCCGAGGTCGACGCCCCGGGACTGATCCGGTACGCGCGCGACAAGGGAGTCGGGATCTTCGTCTGGTGCCTCAGCCGCACCCTCGAGCGGCAGCTCGAGCCCGCTCTCGATCGCTTCGAGAAGTGGGGCGTGGCCGGGCTCAAGATCGACTTCTTCGACCGGGACGACCAGCGGATGGTGAACGTGTACCGCCGCTTTGCCGAGGAGGCGGCGAAGCGGAAGATGCTCGTCCTCTTCCACGGCGCGACCGCCCCCACCGGGCTCTCCCGGGAGTTCCCGAACGTCGTCGGCTACGAGGCGGTGCGCGGGCTCGAGTACGACAAGTTCAACGAGGAGGGATCGACCCCGCCCCACGAGGTCACCATCCCCTACACGCGGATGCTGGCGGGGCCCGTGGACTTCACGCCGGGGGCCATGCGCGCGCTCAACCGGGCGAACTGGAGGGCGGTCCACGATCTCCCCTCGAGCCAGGGCACCGTGGCCCGACAGCTCGCCATGTACGTCCTTTACCAGACGGCGATTCCGATGCTGTCCGACATGCCGACAGCGTACGAGCGCGAGCCCGATGCCCTCGAGTTCCTGAAGGCGGTGCCCACGACCTGGGACGAGACCCTCGGCCTCGACGGCCGCATCGGTGAGTGGGCGGTCCTCGCCCGGCAGAAGGGGGACGAGTGGTGGGTCGCGGCGATGACCGACTGGGACCGGCGCACGGTCAACGTCCCCCTGAGCTTCCTGGACGACGGGACGGGCTCGACGTGGGAGGCCACCCTCTGGGTGGACGGCGTGAACGCGGACAAGGTGGGAACGGACTACCGGCGCACGGTGCGCGAGGCCTCCGCAGACGGCACCCTCCGCCTCGATCTGGCACCCGGGGGCGGGGCCGTCGCGCGCCTGCGACGCAAGTAGAGTCAGTGGCGCTCAGGCACCCCCAGCGGCCGGGGATGTGCCCGGCAACTGGATGATCTCCTCGTCCACCGGATTCCAGCGGACCTGGCGCTTCTGTTGGAAGCTCTGGACGGACATCAGGAGCGTGGCCGCCTCGACGAAGGCCTCGTCCTCGTTGCACCGCGGCCTCTCGCGCGTACGGACGCACTGCAGGAAGTCCTCCATGTGGGACGGTCGCTCGTGCTCCGGGGTCGGCGCGAAGAAGTGCGTGGGTTGCGGCTGCGGACGGCGGGCGAGCTCGTACGCCGGCTCGTCGGCGTAGGTCTCGAACATCGATGCGTCCTGCCCGATGTCGCTGAAGATGATCCGACCGGCGCGACCGATGAACTCTGGCGTCTGCTTCCGCTGGGAGTTCATGCACCCCTCGAACGTGACGGTGCAGTCGTGCTTTTCGAAGACGAAGGCACTGGTCCAGGTGTCGGGCACCTCACGGTCGTCCTTCCAGAAGGCGTTGTGGCCGGTGGTGACGCACGTGTCGGGAATCCCATAGCGCAGGACGGTCTGCACGAAGTCCGTCTCGTGCGAGAGCAGGTCGCCCGCCTGACCCGTGCCGTAGGGCCAGTAGCAGCGCCAGTGCCAGAAGTGGCGTTCGTTGAAGTCGATGCTGGGCGCCGACCCCAGCCAGCTCTCCCAGTCGAGATCCCGGATCACCTTTTCCGGGTCGGGGCGTTCATAGTTGTTGTAGCCCCCGTACCAGCGCCAGGGCGGACGGTCGGGGGTGCCGTTGAAGAAGCGTCCGATGTTGACGAGGGTGACATCGCCGATAGACCCCTCGAGGATCATCTGCCGGGCGACGTCGGCCGAGGGGAGCTGCCGCCCCTGGTGCCCCAGCTGCATCACCGCGTTGGCGTGCTTGACGACGGCGCGCATGCGCTTCGCGGCCTCCACCGACACGGTCCAGCCCTTCTCGCAATAGACGTCCTTGCCCGCGGCGACGGCGTCCAGGAGCATCTGCTCGTGCCAGTGGTCGGGGCTGGCGATGACCACCGCCTCCACCTGATCGTCGTCGAGCAGGTCGTGGTATCGACCGTAGGCCTTCACGTCGGGGTTGTTCGAGAGCCTGACGCCCTTCTCCAGGTGCGGCTTGTAGACGTCGCAGACCGCGACCACGCGGCAGGCGTCGATCTGGCCGGTGTAGCGAACGAGGTTGCCCCCGCGGGTGCCGAGGCCGATGTGACCGAGGCGCACGGGGTCAGCGGTGGGAGAGGCCCCGCGGAGGACCGCCGGCGCGGCCAGCGAGGCGGCGGCAGCCTTTCCGCTGGCCTGGATGAATTCACGGCGAGACACGTCTTGTGTTTGGCCCATGGGACGCAGCATAGGCCGTCCGGGGAGCCGACTCAAGTCCACGGGCTGATAGGATCACCCCCGTCAACAAGCGGAGCACAGGAGGCGCTCAAATGAGAATGCAGCATCCGATGAGCCATCGAATCCTGGTCGCC